>JAGBBX010000061.1 GCA_017938245.1 Bacteroidaceae bacterium | reverse complement strand
TGTCGGCTCTTGCGTTTGGGCAACGGTGGATGCAGACGGCAGTAAGGATCTCTACGCAAAGTGCCTTGACTGACGGCTCGCATTGTCATCTTTTTCAGCCTATACAAATGTTCGTGTACCGTCTTGGGACTTAGACGGCAATCGCTTTGCAGGAATATCTCAAAGTCGTCATAGAACACCTTGTCAAGGCTTCGCAATGTGACATCTTCCACACCCCGTTTCTCCTGAATAAACGCTGCAAGGTGCTTGTATGAACGTTGGTAGCAGTCGTAGGTCTCCTTGATTCTATCCACGCCAACACGCTTCTTGAACTCCTCGTTATGCTCACGGAAGAGAGCAAGCAGTGTTACGGGCTTTTGGCCGATACCTTTAACGGCATTCTTCACAAGTTCAGCCGTAACAAATCCCAAACTCTTCTTCAGGTGATTATAGTGCTCAGTAATCTCCTTGGTAAGTTCGTCAATAGCTCTGTTTACCGTTACTGCATTTTCGCTACGACCATCGGCACGCCCTTTGTCGGGATTCCAGATGGCTGGATTTACTGATACTTTCGTGCCGATTTGTTCCCACTCGGCATCAATACTCACTTTACACAATAGTTGGCACATACCATCCTTGCGGACTTTCGTGCGGTTGATATAGAACAATATGGCGAAGGTACTGCGACGCTTCGTGTTCTGGTTTTCTGTATTCTTGTCTGCTTTCATATTCAGTAGTTTTAATGGTTGTCAAATGGCGATTGTAAAGCGTTCACTAATCTTGTTGTCTAGCTTCTTGGTATCCGAATTTATCTTGTCATCGGTTACTTTTGCATAAATCTGAGTGGTATCCACCCGTGTATGCCCCAGCATTTTGCTGACCGTTTCCAATGGTACGCCGTGTGAGAGGGTAATCTCCGTAGCGTATGTATGCCTGGCCGAATGAAAGACGATTCTACGATTGATTCCGCATTTGGTAGCGATTATCTTCAGGTATTTATTCACATCGGAATTACAATACATCGGCAACAGCTTTCCGTTGGGCTCTACATCGCGATACTTATTAAGTATATGTAAGGGAACTTCAAGGAGTGGCACTTCATACTCAACCTTCGTCTTTTTTCGGGAGGTGCGTATCCACAGCGTGCCGTTCTCATCAGTAACCAAATCATCTTTGGTCAGCAGACACATATCTCCATAAGATATTCCAGTGTAGCAGGAGAAGAGGAACAGGTCACGAATGATATAGAGTCTTGCATTGTGCAATGGTGTTGTCATCATCAACTCCAATTCTTCTGCCGTGAGATATTTCTGCTTCCACTGCGGACGCTCAGGCTCATAACCCCAAAATGGATTGAAGGTAAGAATACCGTCTGCTACGGCTTCATTGATGATAGTTCGGAGAGAGGTGGTAAGATTGACTATTGAACTGAGAGCCAAATGACAATCGGTTCTCAAATGAAGGTCATACTTCTCGATAAACGAACGATCCAATGCCGTGAATGGAATATCGGTCAGTTTGTAGTTCTCATTGAGGAATTTCTCGACATGCATATAGGCGTACTTGTAAGCACGAAGAGAACCTGCAACACGGTTCACACCTACACGCTTTTCGAAATTCTTGATGAAGGTGCGGAAATAACTCATCAAGGTCTGCTGTCCCGAAGCCATGCCCAAAAGCAGGCACTTGACATCATCGGCAGTTACACCTTCGCGTATTGCCGATTGTTCTTGATAGATATGTAGAGCCGAAGCTCTTATCTCATCCAATTGCCTATTGATTTCACGGGCTGCGACACTCTTACCCGTAGCACGACCAGAGTGCCACATCGTGTGTGGTACCGACATCTTAACGCTGAATGCCGCTTCGGAGTACTTGCCGACATTCAACCTTGCCATTACGGGACAATTCCCTTTGGCATCTGCTTCGCTCTTTTTGAGGTAGAACGACACCTTTACATCTGCCTGATTCATAACTCTTTCCTTTGGTTGCAAAAATAAATTTTACAGAGTTAATGAACGGCATGTAGAATATAGCGGAACAAGGCAACAAGTACTTGAGACTTAATCTCATTCCCGTATTTTTCTTCCAACGAGAAAAAATGATTACCTTTGTCAGAGCAACGATAGGTAAAACAAGCGTTCTTTGTGGCTGTGACAGGGTATGTGCAAGAGATTAAAGATGCTTTTTCTACCAACTTTCCCTTCTATAAAAAGGCAACGGATAGGTAGCAATTCTTTCTCTAATACCCACCATATACGGCTATTTCTGCCGAAGTTAACAATATGGCGGGGTAACACAAAAATGGTATAAGTACCAACCACTTATCACATTTTGCCCTCATTCTGCCATTTTTACGCAAGTTCTCCGTATCTTTGAGTGTCTCGAAGATAAATCGGCACTCGCTGTAAAAAATATCGCTTTGCTTTATATTTTTCGCTCGTTTTTATTTATCTTTCAAAATAAGTGGCTATATTCGCCCGTTTATTTGTATATTCGCAGTTAATAGCGAATGTATGCTAAAATTTTTATTTATGATTAAAAGTTTAAGACAAATTCTGATATTTTCTCTTTTCTTATTGCCCTGCTGTGTGTCGGCACAGGAGAGTATTGAGGCACCTGTGCCCACTGCTGTCGTTACGCTTGCCGATGGTATCGAAGAGGAACTTGCCGAGGGCGATAATTATGAGGGTGAGGCGCCGCTTAAGGTGCGTTTCCTCTCTAATGCTCCCGAATATGATGATTATTCTCGTGTCTGCACCTGGACATTTATGCACGACGACGAACCCGAACCTTTTCTTGTACGCTACGATGCCGATGTAGAGTACGATTTTCGTCAGGCGGGATTGTTTAGTGTGAAATTGCTTGTGTCGTATAAACACCGCACAAATGAGAATCTTGTTCTCGAGTACGAGTATGAACCGTTTACCATAAGCATCAGTGAGTCGTCGCTAAAGGTACCGAATGCTTTCTCGCCCAATGGCGATGGCATAAACGACTATTTCAATGTATATGACGTAAAGTCCATTGTCTCATTTCGTGCTGCTATATATAACCGCTGGGGTGTGCAACTCTACTCTTGGGGCATCGACGAGATGAATTGTGAGGAGTGTGGTTGGGACGGAACATATAAAGGTTCTCCGGTGAAGGATGGAGTCTATTTTGTGGTGATTAGTGCTCGTGGTGCCGATGGCATAAACTATGATATAAAAGGTGATGTGAATCTTTTACGAGGATATATCGAGGAGGTGGGACGATGAATGATAAAATAGAGGTCTTTGGTGCCAAAGTGCACAATCTGAAGAATATCGATATTGAGATTCCGCACAATTCACTTACTGTAATTACAGGTCTCAGCGGTAGCGGAAAGTCGTCATTGGCATTTGATACAATTTTTGCCGAGGGACAGAGACGTTATTTAGAGACCTTCTCGACATACGCTCGTAACTTCTTGGGTGGAATGGAGCGGCCCGATGTTGATAAAATTACAGGTCTCGGCCCGGTTATATCTATTGAGCAAAAGACTACCAATAAGAATCCGCGTTCAACAGTGGGTACCACCACCGAGATTTACGACTATATGCGTCTGCTCTTTTCGCGTGTAGCCGATGCTTATTCTTACCTCTCGGGCGAGAAGATGGTAAAATATACCGAGGAACAGATTCTCGAACTTATCCTAAAGGATTATTCGGGCAAACGCATTTATATGCTTGCTCCATTGGTGAGGGGCCGCAAGGGACATTACAAGGAACTGTTCGAACAGATGATGCGTAAAGGGTATTTGAATGTGCGAATCGATGGCGAGTTGTGTGAAATGTCGCACGGAATGAAGCTCGAACGCTATAAGAATCACGATATTGAGGTTGTAATTGATAAAATGGTGGTTGAGGCCGACGACGAGCAACGTCTTAAGAAGAGCCTCGCTACTGCTATGAGTCAGGGCGATGGTCTGGTGATGATAATGGAGTATCCTTCGGGCAATGTGCGACACTATAGCAAGCGCCTTATGTGCCCTGTAACGGGATTGTCGTACAAAGAACCCGACCCGCATAATTTCTCATTTAACTCGCCGCACGGAGCCTGCCCAAAGTGCAAGGGACTTGGTCTTGTGAGTATGGTCGATGTTGATAAGGTTATTCCCGACCGCACACTCTCGGTTTATGATGGTGCTCTTGCTCCGCTTGGTAAATATCGTCGTTCCTCGATATTCCAACAGATTGAGGCGGTTTTGCAGCAATATGAGGCCGACCTAAAAACGCCTGTCGAGGAGCTGCCCGATGAGGCTATAGATGAAATTCTCTATGGCTCACCGCTGCCACTTCGTTTGCAAGGAACATCGGAGATGTTCTTCGATAGCATTGCTACATACGATGGCCTTGTAAAATATATTCAGCTACAGAAAGATACCGGGGTTTCGGCAAAGGAACTCCGTTGGGCCGAGCAGTTCTCGGTGATGCAGGCGTGTCCCGAGTGTGGTGGTGCGCGACTCAATCGCGAGGCACTGCATTATCGCATAAACGGAAGGAATATACACGAGCTTGCTTCTATGGATATATCGCTTCTGTATGAGTGGTTTATGAATTTGGAGTCTTATCTTAATGAGAAGCAACGTGCTATTGCCGATGAGATTGTCAAAGAGATTTGTTCGCGTCTGCGTTTTTTGCTCGATGTGGGATTGGGATACCTCTCTTTGGGGCGCTCGTCGCTGTCTCTTTCGGGAGGAGAGGGGCAGCGCATACGTCTTGCCACCCAGGTGGGGTCGCAGCTTGTAAATGTATTTTATATTCTCGACGAACCCAGCATAGGACTTCATTCGCGCGATAACGACCGTCTGATAAATTCACTTAAGGCTCTGCGCGATGGTGGGAACACTGTGATTGTGGTGGAGCACGACCGCGACATTATGGTGGCGGCCGATTATGTTATTGACCTTGGTCCAAAGGCGGGACGCAAGGGCGGTAATGTGGTTTTTGCGGGTACTCCCGAGCAGATGCTCAAGAGCAATACTCTTACAGCCAACTATTTGAAGAATATTGAGATGATTACCGTTCCCTCGGAGCGTCGAGTGGGCAATGGAAAGTCAATTCGTCTCTTCGGTGCACGTGGCAATAACCTTAAGAATGTGGATGTAGAGTTTCCGCTTGGTAAACTGATATGTGTCACAGGTGTCTCGGGAGGAGGAAAATCTACTCTCATAAATGATACCTTGCAGCCTATCTTGGCAAAGCATTTCTACCGTGCATTGCGCGAGCCGCTTGCCTACGACCGCATCGAGGGAATAGAAAATATAGATAAGATTGTGGATGTCGACCAGTCGCCTTTGGGACGCTCACCGCGCTCTAATCCTGCTACATATACAGGTGTCTTTGCCGATATTCGCAATCTGTTTGTCGACCTTCCCGAGGCGAAAATTCGCGGATATAAGCCCGGGCGCTTCTCGTTCAATGTTTCGGGAGGACGATGCGATGCATGCAGCGGAAATGGTTATAAGACGTTGGAGATGAATTTTTTACCCGATGTTATGGTGCCTTGTGAGGTGTGTCACGGTAAGCGCTATAATCGCGAAACACTTGAGGTGCGTTACAAAGGAAAATCTATTGCCGACGTTCTTGATATGACAATAAATATGGCAGTTGAGTTTTTTGAGAACGTACCTACGATATTGAATAAGATTAAGGTGCTACAGGATGTGGGATTGGGCTACATTAAACTTGGACAGCCCTCGACGACGCTCTCGGGTGGTGAGAGTCAGCGTGTGAAACTGGCAACCGAATTGTCGAAACGTGATACAGGAAAGACTCTTTATCTGCTCGATGAGCCTACCACCGGCTTGCATTTCGAGGATATTCGCGTGCTTATGGGGGTAATAAACCGTCTGGTCGATAAGGGGAATACTGTAATTATTATCGAACATAATATGGACGTCATAAAGATGGCCGACCATATCATTGATATGGGGCCCGAGGGCGGTCGCGATGGTGGAGTGGTGGTTGCAAAGGGTACTCCCGAAGAGGTGGCTGCTGCCGGAATAGGCTATACTGCGCCTTATCTTGCAAGGGAACTACAGAGGTAGCAGAGAGTATTAGCGTGAAATGTAAAAAATATTAACGAATATTTGCAGATTCTTGTTTCGAATACTATTTTTGCAACCGAAAATGCAGTATTGACATTATATTAACAATTTATAAATTTTTATTACGTATGAAAAATATGGGTTTTGTTGACGCTGTCAAGAGCGTTGTTGTTGAGAATTATGCTAATTTCAAGGGTCGTGCACGCCGCTCTGAGTTTTGGTACTACACTTTGGCCTCTTTTATAGCCGGTTTCATTTGTGGCTTGTTGCCTATTCCTTTTATTGCACCATTGCTCAGTTTGGTTTTGTTTATTCCTGGTTTGGCAGTTTCTGTTCGTCGCCTTCACGATATAGGCAAGAGTGGATGGATGTATCTGCTTATTCTTATTCCTCTTGTAGGTGCTATTATTCTTCTCGTTTGGTTCTGCCAGGATAGCCAGCCCGGTGAGAATAAGTGGGGCGCTAATCCCAAGGAATAACACTCGCTTTGAAATTGCAAAGTAAACTTTGTATATCTCGCTCGTTTGATATTTGCGCTTTGCGCTAATATTTTATGCACTCGCTTTGAAATTACAAAGTAAACTTTGTATATCTCGCTCGTTTGATATTTGCGCTTTGCGCTAATATTTTATGCACTCGCTTTGAAATTACAAAGTAAACTTTGTATATCTCGCTCGTTTTTGTTATATTTGCACGTTTGTTGCCCTTTTGCGCATAAACGTGCATTTTTTTTGTATATGTGCATAGTGTGGCACACACACTGTTTTTAGGAAAAAGTATTAATATTAATCATTAAAAACTATTTAACTTATGTTTGAAGGACAACCAAAAGGATTGTTTGCTCTTGCACTTGCCAATACAGGTGAGCGTTTCGGCTACTACACAATGTTGGCTGTGTTTGTGCTTTTTATGCAGGAGAATTTCGGTATGAATGCCGATGAGGCAGGAAGTTACTACGGTAATTTCTTGATGTTGGTTTATGGAATGCCGCTTCTTGGCGGTATTTTAGCTGATAAATTCGGCTATGGAAAGATGGTTACAATTGGTGTTGTAATTATGTTCTTGGGCTATGTGCTGCTTGCAGTGCCTCTTGGAGCCGATTCTGTTGCTAAATGGGCTGTTATCGGTGCTTTGGGACTTATCTCAGTGGGTACAGGACTTTTTAAGGGTAACCTGCAGGTAATGGTGGGTAATCTTTATGACGATCCCAAATATGCAAATAAGCGCGACTCGGCTTTTTCTCTATTCTATATGGCTATCAACATCGGTGCTTTGTTTGCTCCTACTGCTGCTGTTGAGATTATGAAATATGCACAGGAAACTCTTGGCTACACTGCTGCCGATTCTTATCACTTCGCTTTTGCCGTGGCTTGTGCATCTTTGATTCTCTCAATCGCAATTTATTTCGCTTTTCGTCCTACATTTAAACACGTCGAGGGCGGTAAGAAGAAAACTGATGCAGCAGCTGCCCCTGTCGAGGAGCTTACTCCTGCCGAGACTACAGCGCGTATCGTTGCACTTTGCCTGGTGTTTGCTGTGGTAATCTTCTTCTGGATGGCTTTCCACCAGAATGGTCTGACACTTACACTGTTTGCAAATGAGTTTACAGCAAAGAGTGCTACAGGCGTACAGGGAATGATGTTTAATGTGATGAATCTGGTTGCTGTTATCGTTATTGTTTATGCTGCATTCTCTATCTTCCAGAGTAAGACAGCTAAGGCAAAGGCTATTTCTGCAGCTGTTGTTGTTGCAGCATTGGCCTTCTTGGGTTATCAGTATACAAAAACAAGTTCTGAGGTTGTATCGGTAAGTGCACCTATCTTCCAGCAGTTCAATCCCTTCTATGTGGTAGCTCTTACTCCTGTTAGTATGGCTATATTCAGTTGGTTGGCAGCTAAGGGTAAAGAGCCTTCGGCTCCCCGTAAGATTGCTTACGGTATGTTGGTTGCAGCTGCGGGATTCGTTGTAATGGCTGTCGGTTCACAGGGATTGCTTACTCCCGATGAGCAGGCTGTAGCCGGTGATGCTGCTACTTTCGTTTCTCCCTATTGGCTCATCAGTACTTATCTTGTGCTGACATTTGCCGAGTTGCTTCTTTCGCCTATGGGTATTTCATTTGTAAGTAAGGTGGCTCCTCCCAAACTCAAAGGATTGATGATGGGTGGTTGGTTTATTGCTACAGCAATTGGAAATAAACTTACTGAGGTTGGTTCGGCTTTCTGGGGCGAGTTGTCGCTCGTAACAGTGTGGAGTATATTTATTGTGCTCTGTATAGTTTCGGCAATCTTTATGTTTGTTATGATGAAGCGTCTCGAGAAGGTTGCATAATCTTTTGTTGAGATTTCTTATAGCGGGACTCTGCCTTTTGGGGCGGGGTCTCTTTTTTTGTTCTCTTTCTTTTTACAGAATCTGTTTAGTTAATTTTATTTATGGTTTGTAAAATATGATACTAAAAATTTGTTGTTATAGGGAAATTGTTTAAATTTGCTGCTAAAAGGATGCAATACATCTGCTCATAAAAAAGAACGATGATTTACGTATCATTGCCCAATGATGAACAACGCAAACTTCCATTCTATCTTGCAGTGGAAGAGTATGTTGCGCGCGAGTTGCCCGCAGGCGACTATTTTTTTATGTGGCAGGTGCTGCCGACGGTGATATTCGGTCGTAATCAGCTTATAGAGGCCGAGGTGGATATTGACTACTGTCGCGCCAACGGAATTGCTACCTATCGTCGTAAGAGTGGGGGGGGGTGCGTCTATGCCGACCTCGACAATATAATGTTCTCGTATATTACTCCCGATTCCAATGTGAACTTTACTTTTAATCGTTATATGCTTATGATAGAGCACGTGCTCCAAAAATTGGGTCTCGATGCTCGTACAACGGGACGCAACGATATTCTCATTGATGGAAAAAAGGTGTCGGGAAACGCTTTTTATCATCTTCCCAATCGTAGTATTGTTCACGGCACAATGCTCTATAATACCGACCTCGAGAAGATGGTGCGCTCGACAACACCGTCCGACGAGAAACTGAAAAGCAAAGGGGTTGAGTCGGTGCGTCAGCACGTTACAACACTCAATCGTTATCTTACAATATCAATAGAGGAGTTTAAGGAGTTTGTAAGAGAGAACCTCTGCGATAGCGAGATAAGGCTCGACGAGGATGCCGTCAGACAGATAGAAAAAATTGAGAGCGAATATCTTACCGAGGAGTTTATCTATGGTCGTAATCCTGCCTACACGCTTGTGCGTCGCGCGCGCATCGAGGGGGTTGGCGAGTTTGAACTGCGATTGGAGATAAAGAAAGGACTTATACGCAAGGTCAATATGCTTGGCGATTTTTTCCTTGTAGGTGACCTCGACGGTGGTTTGCTTGCTCGTCTGCAGGGGGTGCCGTTCGAGAAAAAGGCTGTCGAGGAGGCGCTCCTGGACGTTGAGCCATCTGCCATAATAATGAATATGACAAAAGAACAATTAATAGAATTAATAAATAAAATTTTCTGAGACTATGGAGAATAAAAGAACCTGTCTTTATGACAAACACGTGGCGCTGGGTGCGCTCATAAGCCCCTTTGGTGGTTTTGATATGCCTATTCAGTATAGCAATATTGTCGAGGAACATAATGCTGTTCGCGAGGCGTGTGGTATTTTTGACGTTTCGCATATGGGTGAGGTGTTGGTTACAGGCCCCCAAAGCGAGGCTTTTGTAAACTATATCTTTACAAATGATATAACCGATGCCCCCGATGGCAAAATTTTCTATGGAATGATGCTGCACCCCACAGGCGGTGTTGTAGATGACCTTCTCGTTTATAAGATGGCCGACAAGAAATTTTTCCTCGTAATTAACGCCGGCAATATCGACAAGGACGTTGCTTGGATTATGGAGCAGTCGAAGAAATTCGATGTCGTAGTAGAGCATCAGAGTGCTTATTATGGCGAGGTGGCTGTTCAGGGGCCTAACACTGAGGCTATCGTCGAGCGTGTGCTTGGTATTCCCTGTGCCGAGATGGTATTCTATACCTGTAAAGAGGTTGAGTACAACGGCGAGACAATAATAATCAGCCGTACAGGCTACACCGGAGAGGATGGATTCGAACTTTATGGTTCACACGCCTTTACAAATGAGGTGTGGGACAAGCTCCTTGCAAGCGGCGAGGTTACTCCCTGCGGTCTTGGCTGCCGCGATACTCTTCGCTTCGAGGTTGGATTGCCTCTGTATGGCGACGAGCTCACCGATGAGATTACTCCTCTTGAGGCCGGCCTTGGAATGTTTGTTAAGCTCGACAAGGGTGACTTTATCGGTCGCGATGCCATCGCAGCACAAAAGGCCGAGGGACTGAAACGTAAAATCGTGGGTATCGAGCTTAAGGACAAGGCTATTCCTCGTCACGGCTACGATGTAGAGGTCGATGGCAAGGTTATTGGTCAGGTTACAACAGGTTATAACTCAATTTCTACAGGTAAGAGCGTATGTATGGCGCTTATCGATGCCGAATATGGTAAATTGGGTAACGAGGTGGCTGTACGCATACGTAAGCGTGTATTCCCCGGTGTTGTAACAAAGAAACGTTTCTACGAGAAGAATTATAAGAAATAAGAAACTTTATAACTGATAATAAATTAAGTATTAATATTAAAAAATTTGAACTATGAGTAAAATTGTAGAAGGTCTCTATTATGCAGAGTCACACGAGTATGTAAGAATTGAGGGTGAGTATGGTTATGTGGGTATCACCGATTATGCACAGCACGAGCTTGGCAACGTGGTATATGTTGATATGCCCGACGTTGACGACGAGGTTGAGGCAGGTGCCGATTTTGGCGCTGTTGAGAGCGTTAAGGCTGCCAGCGACCTTATCTCTCCCGTAAGCGGTACAGTTGTTGAGATTAACGAGGCTCTCAACGACCAGCCCGAGCTTGTAAATGCCGATCCTTACGCTAACTGGATTATCAAGGTACAGCTTTCTGATGCATCTGAGGTTGAGAATCTGATGGATGCTGCTGCTTACAAGGCTGCTATCGGTGAGTAATAAATGATAAATTGGCGATATTACGAGAGGGGTCTCTTCTCTCGTGGTATCGTTCTTTTGAATATTCTATTTAGTAACTATTTTAACTGAGAACAGAATGAAATATTTCCCACATACGCAGGAAGATATTGAGCAGATGTTGCAGGTAGCCGGTCTAAAGTCGATGGACGACCTTTACGGCGAGATTCCCGCACAGCTGCTGTTCGACCGCGAATTTGACCTCCCCGAGGCTATGTCCGAGGTCGAGATACGCAAATTCATTGATGCTCTTGGCAAAAAGAACTGCCGGCTTGCCTGCTTTGCAGGTGCAGGTGTCGAGGACCACTATTCTCCCTCGATAATAGCTCCTATTATTTCGCGTGGCGAGTTTCTGACAGCATACACACCCTATCAGCCCGAGATTTCGCAGGGTACATTGCAGTATATCTTCGAGTATCAGTCGATGATTTGCGAACTCACAGGAATGGATGTTACAAATGCATCGATGTACGATGGTTGCACTGCAACTGCCGAGGCAATGATGATGGCTGTTGCCGCTGCCAAGAAACGTAATAAGGTGCTTATGTCGGCTACCGTTAATCCCAAAGTGAAAAAGGTGGTAGAGACATACGCAAGCTATAATGGCGCTGTAATTGAGATTGTTGCCGAGAAGGATGGTGTTACCGACCTTGCCGACCTTGAGGCTAAACTTGCAGGCGATGACGTTGCAGGCGTAATCCTTGCACAGCCCAACTTCTATGGAATAATTGAGGACTACTCCGGTGTCGCCGAGATGTGCCACGCTAAGAAGTCGCTTATGATTATGAATGCCAACCCCTCGGCTCTTGCTGTGCTTAAGACACCGGCAGAGTGGGGTGCCGATATAGCTTGTGGCGATGGTCAGTCTCTTGGTATTCCTATGAACTACGGCGGTCCTTACGTAGGTTATCTTGCTTGTACAAACGCTCTTGTACGCAAGCTTCCGGGACGTATCGTAGGTGCAACAACCGATGTTGACGGCAAACGTGCCTTTGTTCTTACATTGCAAGCACGTGAGCAGCATATACGTCGCGAGAAGGCCAATAGTAACATCTGCTCGAACCAGTCGTTGATGGCTCTTTATGTAACTATCTATATGTCACTTATGGGCCACAAGGGACTTAAAGAGGTTAACAAACTCTCATACGCAGGTGCACATTATCTTGCCGAGCAGTTGGTGGCAACCGGAAAATGCTCAATGGCTTTTGACAAGCCTTTCCTTAACGAGTTTGCTGTAAAGACAACCGTTTGTCCAAAGACAATACAGGCTGCACTGCGCGAGAAGGGTATTCTTGGCGGTGTGCGCATTGCCGATGATACACTTCTTATCTGCGTAACCGAGCAGCGTACAAAGGAGGAGATGGATTTGTTTGTTGAAACAGTAAAGAACCTTTAATTTCGGGAGGATATTCTATGATACGCAATTATGATAAATTGATTTTTGAGCTCTCGAAAGAGGGTCGTGTGGGATATTCCCTTCCCAAGAAACAGGTAGATGGCGGTTGTATGTGCTGTGGTATTCCCGAGAATCTGCGTCGCCAGAGCAAACCCGAACTGCCCGAGGTGACAGAGTTCGATGTTGTCCGTCATTATACCAACCTTTCGAACAAGAACTTTGGTGTCGACACAGGATTCTATCCTCTTGGCAGCTGTACGATGAAATATAATCCTCGCATAAATGAGGAGATGGCAGCTCATCCTGCATTTACACAGCTTCACCCCTCAATGCCTACCGAGTGTGCTCAGGGTGCTCTCGAGGTTTACTACAATCTTGCTGCATCGCTTTCCGAGGTGAGCGGTCTTGCCGAGTTTACTCTGAATCCTTACGCGGGTGCTCACGGTGAGCTTACAGGACTTATGATTATGCGCCAATATCACATACAGCGTGGCGACCTTAAGCGTACAAAGGTTATCGTTCCCGACAGTGCTCACGGTACTAACCCCGCAAGTGCTGCTGTTTGTGGCTTGCAGATTGTTGAGGTTAAGTCGACTGCTAACGGTACTGTTGACGTTGAGGATTTGAAACCTCTGCTCGACGATACTATTGCGGGAATTATGATGACTAACCCCAATACTCTTGGTATTTTCGAAACCGAGATTCCCGAGATTTCGCGCCTTGTGCACGAGTGTGGCGGATTGCTCTACTACGATGGAGCCAACCTGAATGCTGTGCTTGGAAAATGCCGTCCCGGAGATATGGGCTTCGATATTATGCACATCAATCTGCATAAGACATTCTCTACTCCTCACGGTGGCGGTGGCCCCGGCGACGGCCCTGTTGGTGTACGCGCAGGCCTTGAGCATCTGTTGCCCAATCCTCAGGTGAAGAAGGACGAGAATGGCCGATTCTACTTGCAGTGCGACGAAAAGTCGGCAGGATATGTATCGAATTTCCTCGGTAACTTTGGCGTTATTATGCGTGCCTATACCTATATCCTCACTCTCGGTCGCGAGAATGTGAAGATGGTTGGCCCGCTTGCCGTACTCAATGCAAACTATGTTAAGGAGTCGCTTAAGGGCGAGTATTATCTGCCTATCGAGGGTGTTTGCAAGCACGAGTTTGTATTTGATGGTCTTGCCGATAAATCGACAGGTGTCACCACACTCGATATTGCAAAGCGTCTGCTCGACTATGGTTACCACGCTCCCACAATCTACTTCCCTCTGTTGTTCCATCAAAGTATTATGATTGAGCCGACAGAGACCGAGAGCAAGGAGACTCTTGACGAGTTTATTGCGGTGATGAAAAAGGTTGCGCAAGAGGCCATCGAGAATCCCGATGTTGTGAAGAGTGCGCCTCATTCGACACCCGTACGTCGTCTTGACGAGACTACAGCGGCACGTTTCCCCAAGACTACTTATAAGCAGATGAAGGGATAAAAACAAATAACTGTATGAGGCGTCCCGTTGGATGCTTAATATTAGGACATTTTCCCCAGGCTTCTTTAAAGAGGCTTGGGGAAAATTTTATGTTAGATATCTACCTTGTTAATTAGTGTTAATTATGATAGTCCGACAACAGTAACAGTTAATTGTGATGTTATTTTTGTAAGTTTATTTCCAATATAGAAAATAAGTCGTGGTATAGTAGAACAACAACCCCCTCAAAAATTTCTTTCTTTGAGGGGATTATTGTGTCTTAATCGAGTGTGTGAAGAATCTCTTCTATTACGTGAGGAAAGTGCTTATACTCAAGAGCGTGCACCTTAGTTGCTACGTCGTCGGGGGTGTCGGTGGGCAGTACGGGGCAGGTTGCCTGAAAGAATGTGGTGCCTTTGTCGTAGTCAGCGTCGATAAGGTGTATTGTGATGCCGCTCTCGGTGTCGCCTGCTGCAACAACGGCTTGGTGTACGCGGTCGCCGTACATTCCTTTTCCGCCGTGCTTGGGGAGCAGGGCAGGGTGGATGTTGACGATGCGTCCCGGGTAGGCCTCTATTAGTTTCTCGGGTACAAGCAGTAAGAAGCCGGCAAGGACGATAAAATCGATGTTGCGGCTCTTTAGCTCGGCTATCAGTGTGTCGGCTGCCATAAACTCGGCTTTTGTTATGGTTAGTGCCTCGATATTCAGTTTTCTGGCTCTCTCAAGAACGTAAGCATTGGGGTTATTGGCTACGATGAGTGATACTTGTGCATAGTCGGAGCCTGCAAAGTAGTTAGCGATATTCTCGGCATTGGAGCCGCTTCCTGATGCGAAAATTGCAATATTTTTCATAGTTTTGTCTTTTATGATATTGGCATTAGTCGGCGCAGTACCTGCTCGCCGTATGTCTTTGAAATAGGTATCTCTTTAATATTGGGGTAGCCAAGCTCTAAGAAAAGGTTCTCCTTCTCGCGACGCATAACTTTTACAAGGTCGAGGTTAACCATATAGGAGCGGTGGCAGCGTACTATATTTGTATCGGCAAGTTGCTCGCTGATGTCACGCATCGTAATGCGCATAAGCTGTTTCTTTAGTGCGTCGTTCTTTATGTACCATATACATATATAGTTGTCGGCCGACTCGATGTATAGGAGATTCTCCTTTGCCACCGATAGCTGAAGCACTCCGCGCTCGTCGCGGAACGATATGAGCGAGGTCGATTTATTGCCTATGCTCTCGTTCATAAGTTCCTTTAGCTTAGCGGTCTTCTCTTGATATGAGAAGAATAGTATGCTTATGAGGTAGGGAATAAACAGAATGAATACTGTATTCTGCAATGCTTGCGTATATATAACTACCGGGTCGAGTGAGTTTAGATTGATATTTCCTCGACGGCTTGTTATTATGGCAAGTATAGTAAATGCACCGGCAAGCAGCAGTAGCTCTATAAAAACCCATATCGCATATTTCATTATGGTTATATTGTGTGTGGGCTTTTGCGAGTATTTGTACATTATGATGCGGCTTATTGCCACTACGGTCATTCCCAATAGTACCAGGATTGACGACCATACCAAATACATCGTTTCACTGAAACCGCGTGCTGTTATCCATTGGCTCGACTCAAAAGGCTTAAAGACGTTTATGAATACGATAGCGAATATCGACACGAAAAGTACCATTATCGTCTGGTTTCTCTTTTCGAGAAGATATTTGGGCGCTTTTGAGAATAATATAGAGGTATAAGTTGTTGCCATTATTTTTGTCTCTGTTGATTTCTTTGGTTTGCAAAAATACAACTTTTTTTATAACTAACGGGGATTTTCTTTTCTTAAAAGATGTAGAAAGTATATAATTCCTGTTCGTGAAGAGTAAACTTTGTAATAGAAAAACTTTCTTTTATTCCTTTATCTGTTTATTGAAAAAAATCCATATCTTCGCAAAAAATAATGTATTGTAGAAAATATGCCAATTATAAATTATAAAAATGTTGATATTCACATCGACTCAAAGATTATTCTGGAGGGTGTGACTTTTACTCTTAATGAGGGGGAATTTGTTTATCTCGTTGGTGCTGTAGGCTCGGGAAAGTCTTCTCTTATTAAGACCTTGTATGGCGAGGTTGCTGTTCACGGTGGCGATGCTGTGCTGTTCGATAAATATGATATGCGCAAAATACGTCGTAGTAAATTACAGCAGCTGCGTAAGCAGATTGGTATTGTGTTTCAGGATTTTAAACTGCTTACAGATAGAAACGTACACGATAATCTCGACTTTGTGCTTCGCTGCACAGGTTGGAAAAAAAGAAAGGAGCGAGAGGCGCGTATTACCGAGGTTCTTGAACTCGTGGAACTTGCTCCAAAGGGTTATAAAATGCCGCACGAACTATCGGGTGGAGAACAACAGCGTGTTGTTATTGCAAGAGCTATTCTTAACCATCCAAAATTATTGCTTGCCGATGAGCCGACGGGTAACCTTGATAATGAGACGGGACACAAGATTATGAAACTGCTGCATCGTATATGTAAAGAGGAGGGTACGGCTGTGCTTATGATTACGCATAATGAGCAGTGGCTCACAGCTTATCCTGCATTTGAATTCAGATGTTCCGGGGGACGTTTAAGCATTGTTGATAAAGGGGCGCAAACAGTCGCAGCAGTTGCAGCCGAGCCTGTCGCAGCAGTTGCAGTCGAGCCTGTCGCAGCAGTTGCAGCCGAGCCTGTCGCAGCGGTTGTTGCCGAGCCTGTCACAGCAGTTGCAATTCCCGAGGCACAGGCGATTGAAGCGGATGATAATGATATTCAGACAGCCGATTGCTGATATACCTAAAATCCGCAGATAATTTTTCGAGTGTCAGATTTAGCCCTTGCTTGTGACGATTGTGTCTGACTCTAGGCTTAGAAACGCTTGACATGACTTGTATGCAGACACCTTCCCCTTACCCCGTAAGGTCGAGAGGCTTTG
>JAGBBX010000060.1 GCA_017938245.1 Bacteroidaceae bacterium | reverse complement strand
TAATCGCCCGAAATGCAGGCAAGAGTAACTTTCAAACAGCGAACCCTCAGTATTTTACACCAATAAACGCGGTTACGGGCGATTGGAAATCGCCCCTACTATCCGCGAGGATTAACGCAGAAGTAATGCTTTGATATTCCATTGCGTGTAGAGGCGATTTCTAATCGCCCGAAATGCAGGCAAGAGTAACTTTCAAACAGCGAACCCACAGTATTTTACCCCAATAAACGCGGTTACGGGCGATTGGAAATCGCCCCCACTGTCCGCGAGAATTAACGCCCGAAGCAGCGGCAACCTATTATTCAAACATCACTAAATAATAATTATAATAATTATAACAGAAATGCTGCGCCTTTTGAGCGCAGCATTTCTGTTATATAATACTTGTTTTAAGCTAAATTACTTGGCAAGTTTCTTGATTCCATCCTGAATATATACCTGGCCCGAAAGAACAGTAGCGATGCGACGGCCGTTGAGGTCGTACATCTTACCGCTGTTGGCTTTGTTGCCATCTACAGCAACAGGAGCAATGGCCGACGTGGTTGTGAAGTCAATATCGACAACAGCATCCTTGCCGCAAGGTATTGTAACAACACCGTGCTCGTCAACTGTCACGCCAACCTCTACACCATCTACCTTAATGCTGGCCTTTGCAAGTTCCATAGCACCAAGTGCGCAACGTACGCGAAGAGCTGCACCTGCATTGCTTACGATACGTGCACTCTTGCACTCGCCATTAGCCCACTCGAAGTCAACAGTAAAGTTACCCATAGCCTTCATACCTGTTACCTTACCACTCTTCTTCCATACTGCGGGGAGTGCGGGGAGGATGTTAATGTAACCGTGTGCACTCTGCAAAAGCATCTCGGCCATACCCGAGCAAACACCAAAGTTACCGTCAATCTGGAAAGGCGCGTGGCTATCGAAGAGGTTGTAGTAGATACCACCCTGACCCTGGTCGGTACCGTAGGTTGTAGAGTGCTTCAACGCATTCTTTATGATAATGTGTGCGTGGTCGCCATCCTGAGCACGAGCCCAGAGGTTAACCTTCCAACCCATTGACCAGCCTGTAGCAGCATCGCCACGATGTTTCAATGCATTAACCGCCGGAACAAAATACTCGCTCTCGGGAGTAATCTGGTCCATTGGGAACAGTGCCATAAGGTGCGAAATATGACGGTGACCTCTCTCGCCTACGCTGTAAGGAGAGTATTTCCACTCGCGCAGCAGCACATCACCTGTCTTAACACCGTTGAAGGGGTTACCCCAAGCACCATTATAAGTCTCGGTGTGCAGACCCTTATCGGTCTTCTCGAGATAGTGGTTAAGCTTCTCGACCTCGGCAGCGGTGAGACCTGTCTCCTCGACACCAAGAATCTCGATAGCCTCGCTCAGGTTCTGGAACAGATAGCTAATCATCTGCTGTGCGTGTGCTGTACCATCCTCGATCTCGTTTCCGTGCTGCTCGGCACTGAACTCATTAGGAGCAACGTATGTACCATCCTTAACCTTACGATCCTGGATGAGACGGTGGAACCAGAACTCGGCGCAACTCCACATTACGGGGAATGCCTTCTTCAAGAACTCCTTATCCTGAGTATAACGATAGTGTGTCCACAAGTGGCTTGTGTACCATACGTTGGCAACGAGGTAGTTATCGCCCCAAGTACTCATACTGTTATAAAGCGACGACTCGGTGAGAACGCTCCAGCCGTAACCATCGTTGTAACGCTTGGCAACCTCTTTCCATCCCGAGCTCTGAGCACCACGAATGATGAAGTTCACGTAAGGCTTGTGAAGATCCGAGAGGTTGGTAATCTCGGTGGGCCAATAGTTCATCTGAATATTGATGTTTGTGTGAATATCCGAGTTCCAGGGAGAGTCGGCACCACGGTCGTTCCAGATACCCTGCAGGTTGTTGGGAGCTGCAATAGGCTTACGGTTCGAGCTGATAGCCAAGTAACGTCCGAAGTGGAAGTAGAGCTGCTCGAGGAACAGATGGTCATTAGCAGTGCTGTTGGCACCCGAGTTATTGGGATAGTAACCATCGATAAGAGTCTTGGTATCGACAGTAGGAGTAGTGAGACCAAGGTCGAATGTCATACGCTTTGTGATAGCGGTAAAGTCCTCGATGTGAGCAGCCTCAACAGCAGCGTAGCCCTTAGCAACAGCAGCCTCAATCTCGCCCTTGATACGTGCATCTACGTCGCTTGCGGTCTCTGTTGTGAAGTAGTTGTCGAGAACCTCCATATCACCGTTAAAGTTAGTACCACCCTTAAGATAGAATGTAACCTCGTTGGCATTGCTTACTGTGATACCCTTAGCCGATGTTGTGATGGTAGCGCCCTCATCGGCAACAACGTGCAAACGTGCAGCGTGGCTCACAGCAGTCATCTTACCTGTGAACGATGCTGTACCATTCTCATAAACGACGTCACCTGCACCGATACCGGTTCCGGGGTCGAGTTTGAAGAGAAGGTTCAGTTTCTCGTCGCCCTCTACGGTGTATTTACCTGCGATAACCTGATCGGGAGCCGAGCTGAAGAACTTACGAATCTGCTTTGTTCCGTTAGCATTCTTGAATTCTACACCTGCAATACCCTCCTCGATGTCGAGGTAGCGTACATAGTCGGTAACACCATCCCAGATAGCATTATCAAGGTTGGTGATGAAGAGTGAACCGAAGTTCATAAAGGTACGGTTACCGCTACCTGCACCTACAGTGTTTGCGGGACCGCTCCAAAGAGTCTTCTCGTTAAACTGAAGCTCCTCGTTGTGAACACCACCGAATACCATACAGCCAAGCTCACCGTTACCAAGTGGAAGAGCATACTCCATCCAGGGATAGCTTACGCCCGAAGCCTCGGCCGATGTTGTGTACCACAATGTATTGGGGTTCTTGGGCGAGAATGCTGCAATACCCTCAATCTCTGATACCTCGTAGAAGTACTCATCGGGATAGTCGGCAAAGTCAACCTCGTCGAGGAAGAACTTACTACCTGTATCGCCAATGGCACCGCTGCTGTTCCAAAGAGCGAGGAAGCTGTTACGGTCGTTCCAATAGTTGCTCGATGTACCTTTCAGCTTGATATAAGAGGGGTTCTTACCGTCGAAGCTGAATGTTCCGTCAAACTCTGTTGTATGAGTTGTAGCCTCGGGCTCAACCATTTTGGCACGAGCACCGGCCTCGCTACCTGTCATACCAAGCACTTTTGAAAGACCTGTCGAGTAGTTATATACGTTGTATACACCACTGCTCTTCTCGACAAAAGCCCAGATACCCTGGTTATCCTGAGGAGCATTGGTATTAGCAAGTTTCATATAATCGCCACCCATATAATCGGGATTGAGGCTTACGTAACCACCCTTACCATTCTGGATTGTGTAGAACTTTGTATCGTTGTTAAAGTAACTTACATACACATTCTTACCGTCGATGCTGACAACAGCAACTTTGCCCTCGATGGGGAGCGCTGCAAAGTCAGCCTTCTTAAGCACATCTTTGGTAGAGAAAGTACCGTTGTTCTTGTACTCCTGCTCGTTGTAAACAACACCGGCAGCCTCGTCCTCGGTACCAAGCACGTGGATAGTGTACTCAACGGGGTCGAGACTTACACTCTCGATGGCATAACAGTTACCTGCATCGGTAGAAGTCCAAGAGTTAACCACAATACCGGCGGGCATCTGTCCCTGAATCTGAGAGTTCATACCGTTGCCACCAATGCAAAGTTTCCAAGGATAGTTTGTGTTAGTCACCTTCTCAATAGTCATAGGTGACGATGCTGTTGCCTCGTAGTTACCGTTGGCACCTACATACTTCTCGGCACCCACGCTGAAGAGATAGTAGCTGTCGCCCTTCTTCTCGATTCTAAACTGCTGGTTGGGATCGAGAGGATTCTGTGCCACAGTACCCACTGCCGAACCTGTGCTCGAGCATATCTGCCCCGAAACGCCCTGTGCATCACTGTAAAGCAGAAAAGCACGTTCACTTTTCAAGGTGTACACCTTGTCGTTGCTCAACTGTGACAGGTCGGTCACAGGCTCGGTCTGCGCCATTGTGGCTGCTGGAGCCAACAACCCGCACAAAACTAAAGTCGTAAATAATTTTTTCATAAAATAATATAGTTAGTTAAAAATCAAGTTCTTTGCAATAGATAGTATTATACAAAATATACTACCCCAATATTATGCAAAGAAAAAAAAAAAAAACGGAACTACAAAATTGTTATTTAACAAAGTGAAGCATATATTTAAAACATATAAGAAATTGTTTAAAATAGTTTTTAAAAACTTTTTTAGGGATTTAAACAACTTCTAAAAGTAAAAGCATTAATTTTGCATACTCGTATTTATACAGAAAATAAAAAACACCAAATAAGATGAGACCTATTTACATAAAACTATTCGAGCCTTACGACAAGATACCTCTTTGCGGAAGCCATTTTTGGGGCAATCCCGACCTGCCCGAGGATTTCGACTACCCTACTTACACCGACGAAGAGGGCAACGAAATTGACTATCAGTTCGTTTGTCAGATTAACCTATCTGAGGTTGCGCGCTACGACAGCGAAAACCGTCTGCCACACAAAGGCCTGCTCCTCTTCTTTGCCAAGATTTATCACTATTTGGGATATTATGGTGACGAAATAAAGAGCGTATCGGGATATATAAGCAACCCCAACGATGTAAAAGTGCTTTACTTCCCCGAGGTAGACGCGCCCGGCAAAGACTGCAACTTCAGCGAGACCGTCCTTGTAGATGTCAAAGACGAACCCATCAACCCCAAAGAGCTTAGAATCTCGTTTACCGAGAGCCGAGGCCGATACGACGAAGACCACGCCCTTCTTGCCGAGCCCACTCATCGCGAATGGGAGAGTTGGGACACTCCATACGAAGATTGGCAGATACTTCTTCAGGTCGATTCTTTCAGCGGTAAGGATTTCTATCTTAACTTTATGGATTGCGGTGTGCTCGATTTTCTCATCTCGCCCGAGGCTCTTGCCTCCGGACGTTTCGACGATGTAAGAGCCATCGTATTGTCGACATAAAAAGCAGCAAAAAGTTGTAAAAAATATTTTACACATATAGAGCAATCCGATTGGTCGCTCTCTATGCATATATGTTCCTTCTCTTTGCAGGCAAGAGACTCCCCCTCTGATGTTTTAGAGGGAGTACCCGCCTTTCATTGCATTGGGCGGGGCTGACCCAAAAGTATTTTTTACTTCGCGAGAATTGAATATTTGAAAACTATCTCCGATAGGTGTCCGAATAAATCAACCTCAAATTTGTAAATTTTCGACTTTTGGGTCAGCCTCCTACTGTCCGCAAAAATTAACACAGAGGTAAATTATTGATATTGCATTGGACGGGCGATTGAAAGTCGCCCCTACTGTCCGCAAAAATTAACACAGAGGTAATGCTTTGATATTCTATTGCGTGTAGGGACGATTTTCAATCGCCCGCAAACATTGGCAAAAGTAACTTTCAAACAAACATACCGCTCCTTTGCCTATTTTTCCAATTCCATCATCGCCCAGCGATTATCCTCGGCAAAGCCAATGTAGCGGAGTCCGTGACGGGCAGCCTCCTCCTTAAGCACCTCGATATCTTCGACATAAAAGCCGCTAAGGAAAATCTTAGAACCTGCGTGCATACAGCGTGCATAGTGCTTAATATCGTCAAGCAGAATATTACGGTTGATATTGGCAATAACATAGTCGAAACAATCATCTTCCTTAAGTGCCTCGACACCACCCAGGCGCACCTCGATATCGGGAGTATTATTAAGAATAATGTTCTCTTTGGCATTCTCGTAGGCAAACTCGTCGATGTCTATCGCCACCACCTTTTCGGCACCGTGCATACGGGCAAGAATAGCCAAAAGAGCTGTTCCACAACCCATATCAAGCACGCTCTTTCCGCTCATATCGGTAGCAAGGATGGCGCGCAGCATATGGCAGGTTGTCTGATGATAGCCCGTTCCGAACGCCATCTTGGGGTCGATTAGAATATCGTACTGCGCCTTAGGTACATCGGTGTGAAAGGTGCTGTGAATAACGCAACGGTCGTCTACCACAATGGGTTGAAAATAGTTCTTCTCCCACTCGGCATTCCAATCCTCGCCCTCGATATTCTCCACAGTATATGTAATTGAAAAGCCGTCGAGAGGAAAATCATCTACCACAGCGGCAACAGCATCGGCACTGAAGAGGGCAACAGGAGCGTATGCCGTAACACCTGTCTCCTCGGGAACAAAACTCTCGAATCCCACCTCGGCAAGAAGCGCCGCAAGAACATCGGTAACAGCCTCTTCGTTAGGGGTCACCGTAAATGTAACTTTTGTATAATCATTCATAGTTTTTCTGTTTTTTTGCGAAAATAACACAAATGTACCGAAGTACACATTAAACAAAGAGAAAATTTTGTTTTTATTATATAAAAGATTGCCAAAATAGAGGCATAATACCCATTTTTTTGGTTACTTTGCTCACAAATGAGTACAGAGCAGCAAAATACAGCAGAGGAGAGGCCAAGAAAGAGCCTTTTTCGCAGAGTACTAAAGGTCGTTCTAACCCTTATACTCCTACCCATAGTATTGCTATGGGTTGCTGTTGCTTTACTCTATATCCCGGCGGTACAGGAGTTTGCCGTTGATAAATTGTGCCTTGTCATTAACCGCGACAGCGATTTTAAAGTAACGATAGGCGCCTTTCATCTGAAATTCCCTCTGACGGCAACGGTAGAGGATTTTCGGGTGACAAAGGAGGAAAAAGATTTGCTCTCGGGAGAGGAGATAGAGGTAAATATCAGCCTATATGCGCTGCTGAAAGGCGAGGTAGAACTAAACCATATTACCATTGAAGAGACGTCGGTTGACAGCGACAGCCTCATCGACGGCACACACATAAAAGGCAAGATAGGACATTTCCGCATTGCAGCACGTAATATCGACCCGGGAAGTGAGCAGGCAAACATACGTCAATTTTATCTTGCCGACAGTAATGCCGATATTACATTGCGTCCCAAAGGCGAGGATAACGACACCACCACAAGCAATATTGGCTGGATAATAGACCTTTATCGCGGTACAATAAACAATGTGCAGCTGAGGATAAGCCTCCCCGACGACACAATGAACATAGGTGCATATATAGGACAGCTGAAACTAAACAGCGCCACAATAGACCTTGCCAACGAGCACTATGCTCTGCAATCGCTGACCCTAAAAAACAGCAACGCCGATTACGACCGAGGAACGCTACCCGACAGCATCGCCCCACTCGACCACATATCGCTACAGCGAATTAACCTTACGACAGGCGTGGTGAGCTACAACAGCCGCGAGGCTGCCGCCGAGATAAAGAGGTTCAATATGACGCAGCAAGAGGGTGTAAAAATAGAGAATCTTACCCTTATGGCAAAGGCCGACTCTGCCAATATATGGATAGAGAAGCTGGCGATGAACACCCGAGAAGGAACCACAATAAAGGGCGATGGCACCGCTGCACGCGAGGGGGGCAAGGTACGCGCCAACATAAAGATGCACATCGACAAACGCGACTTGCGCTCCCTTGTATCGGCCAACGCATACAAAAGCATCGCCTTTCTGCCCGATTCTATGCTCGATGCAGCGGTAAAAGTAAGTGGCAACCTTAACCGTTTGAGCATCGACACGCTCTATGCAAGTGTTCCCCTGCTCTCGCGCATTGGAGCAAAAGGCACAATAGAGAATATTGACGATAGCAAAAAGATAGCAGCACGAGTAGAATTCGACGGATTCATTTCGGACCTTGCAAAAGTAATAAAACAGGAGGCTGACACGCTACCCAACGAGAGTATGCTGTTAAAGGGCACAGCATCGTTGGAGCAATCGCTATGCAGCCTTGCTCTACGTATGCGCACGCGCGACGGACGGGCAGCCATTCGCGGAAGCTACGACACACAGAAAAAGAGCTACAACGGCCGACTAAGAACAAGAAGCCTTAATATTGCCAATGTACTGCCCGAAGTGCCACTGCGCCACCTGACAATGTCGATGAACATTACAGGCAAGGGAACAGATATTTTCGATAAAGCAACAGCATACAACTGCAATGTGAATATCGACACATTACGCTACGATACAATAGCACTGAATAATATCACGCTATCGGCACGGCAGGTAAACAGCCTCTCGTCGATACAGTTGGCTGCACACGACCCCAATCTTGAGCTATTAGTGGTGTCGGCAACACACCTCGACAGCAGCTATGTGACAAACAGTTCGCATATTGCACTCACCTCGGCACAGTTAGACGGGATAGGCCTTACACAAGCACCACTGACAGCAGCAATGCGATTAGACATTGAGGCATCGACCGATATGCGCGAGAACCACAGAGCGAAAATCTTAGGCGATGGATTAAGGCTGGCAACCACAAAAAAGACCTTTACCCCGGCTCCTCTTTTCTTCGAGGCGATGACAGCTCCCGACACCTCATTTGTGAATATAAACACAGGCGACCTGAAAGTAGCAGGAGCAATGTCAACGGGCTACACAGGACTGAACAGAGCATTTGGGCGCATCAGTGAGCTGTTAAAAGAGGCTGCCAAGAGCGAGCGCACACTCTACTATGCCCACGACTACGAAAAAGAGCTTCCGGCAATGTCACTGAACATCGACTGCGGAGAGCAAAATATACTTTCCAATTTCCTAAGGTTCAAGCAGATTGATTTTAAGAGTGCAAAACTGAACATAAAACTCGATGAGAAGAGCCAGATAAACGGCAGGGGCGGATTATACGGTTTCAAGAGTGGCGATATGCAGCTCGACACAATACAATTCTCGCTGCGACAGGACAGCAGCCTGATAAGATACTTTGCCGGGGTGCGCACACGCTCACTCGACCCCGAGCAAAAGAAGTTGAAATTCTACTCGGCACTATACGGAACGCTCTATAACGATAGTCTGACGACAAGCTACATTTTCCGAGACAGCAACGAACATATCGGCGCACGCTTGAAACTGAACACCCTGTTGAGTCCAAAAGAACTATATTTTCACTTCGACCCCGATGCCATTCTTTTTGGCCATCCGTTCAGTTTCAACAGAGATAACTACCTTGCACTAAACGGGATATATGCAGTGCGCAGCGACATAGAGCTAAAAGACTCTTTAGGCTCGGGAATACGCCTGCTGTCGAGCAACGACACCACTCTGCTGCGCGACCTTAGCGTGGAGCTGTTCAACATCGACCTTAAAGAGGTCACAAGCCTTCTGCCCTTCTCGCCCGATATTTCGGGTATATTGGATGCCGACCTGCACTATCGCGACAACGACGGAAATATACTCATAAGCAGCGATATTCAGTGTAATGATATTATTTACGAAGGTACTCCTATGGGCAACGGCATTATAGAACTATCCTATCTTCCCAAAGAGCAGGATAAGCACTACATCGACCTTACCCTGCTGCACAACGACAACAGAGTACTGAATATATTCGGCGATTATTACAACGATAGCATTAAGCCCGTCATAGATGCCAATGCTGTGCTGACACATTTCCCTTTGCAACTATCCGAGGCATTCCTTAAGGAGAGCGGACTGAGCCTCAGCGGTTACATCGACGGCGATTTAAGCCTAAAAGGGAATATCGAGGAGCCGCACAGCAACGGATACGTTCATTTCGATTCGGTATCGGCCGAAGCGCCGGTGTTCGGGGCGAGATTGCACCTGAAAGACGACAAGGTAGAGATAAAGGACAACAAGCTGAATTTCAAGAATTTCGATATTTATGCTCACGGCTCTACCCCATTTAAGATTAACGGCACGGTGGATATGCAGAATTTGCTTAACCCCGAGTTTAATCTTACAATGCGCGCCAATGACTATCAGCTGATAAATGCCAAGCGCAATAAAGGAAATATGGTTTATGGAAATATGTCCATCGACTTTAATTCATTGGTACGTGGTCCGCTGGACGCCCTACAGATTAACGGTTCGGCAACGCTGTTGGGCAAGAGCAATATTACCTACGTGATGCAGGACACACCGCTTGCAACAGAGAATGAACTTGACGGGCTTGTTCAATTTGTCGATTTTTCGGACACTACCAAGGTACAGGATATTCAGATTCCGACTGCCGACTTTGGCAATATCACAATGAATATTGCACTGAACATCGAGGAGGGAGCGCGTATAAATGCCGATTTCGACGAGAACCGCAATAGTTACATAGAGCTTCAGGGTGGAGGTAATCTTTATCTCACATACACCAACGAGGCAGGAATAAATCTTACGGGACGATACACGCTAAACGACGGACAACTGAAATACACGCTCCCCATTATCCCGCTAAAGACATTCAACATCAGTGACGGCAGTTACATAAATTGGACGGGAGATATTATGAACCCCACAATAAACATCACCGCGCTTGAGCGTATGAGTGCACCTGTAACAATGGACGACGGAAACACTCAGGCGGTAGCGTTCGACGTAGGAGTGCTGCTCACAAATACACTGGATAATATGGGACTGAGTTTCACTCTCTCGGCACCCGAGAATGCCACCGTGCAGAACGAGCTGAACTCGGTAGATAAAGAGACGCTTAACAAATATGCCGTAACAATGCTTATTACGGGTGCCTATCTTGGCAGCAACGGAGGACTAACAGTCTCTAATGCCCTCAGCTCGTTCCTCGACGCACGTATAAACGATATTGCAGGCAACGCAATGAAGAGTGTCGACATAAATGTGGGAATAACCGATGTAAACAACAACGAGACGGGCGACACCTACAAGAACTACTCGTTCAGCTTTGCCAAACGATTCTGGAACGACCGTCTGACAGTGGTAATCGGCGGCGAGGTAAACAGCGGCGATAGAGCCGAGCGCAGCAACAGTTTCATCAACAATGTATCGTTGGAGTGGAAATTGAGCGAACAGGGCAACCGTTACATACGTCTGTTCTACGACAAGAATTACGAATCGATACTCGAAGGCGAGATTACCGAGACAGGCGTGGGTTATGTCTACAAGCGCAAACTCGATAACCTAAAGGAGTTGCTCATCTTCCGTAAGAAGAGAGAGACAGAGACTCCCAAAGAGACAAAAAATTCAGGAAAATGAGAAGAGGAGTAATATACATATTAACCCTGCTGATAATATGCTCTTGCTCGACCACACGACTCATCGAGGATGGCGAGCAGCTGTATACAGGCACCAAGAGAATACATTTCGAGGGGCAAAAGGAGTTTGCATCCGGCGAGATTGGCGAGACTGCAATAACCGAGGTCGAAGCAGCGCTTGCAGCAACCCCCAACGCCTCTATTGCCGGCAGTTCGAAATACAAGGGCATACCATTTGGTCTCTGGTGGTACAATGCCTTTGGCAACAGCAAAGGGAAAGTGGGCGAATGGTTCTTCCGTAACTTTGCCACCACTCCTGTGCTTATATCCAAGGTGAACCCCGAGCTGCGCTCACACGTTGCCACAAATGTACTCAGCTACTACGGCTATTTCAACGGCAAAGTGACACCAACCATTATAACCGACAAGAAAAACCCCAAGAAAGCTGCTGTAGAGTATAATGTAACACTGCACCGTCCCTATATATTGGGCAATATAGAGTACCGAGGATTCTCGGGAAATACCGACAGCATCATCACCGCATCGTCGCGCAGCAGCCTGCTAAAGAGTGGCGAGCAGTTCAGCGTAAAGAATCTTAGCGGCGAGCGCGAACGCATAAACACATTGCTGCGTAACAATGGATACTACTACAGCCAGACAGGATACATCGATATTCTTGCCGACACAGTGAATAGGCCCGGAGAGGTCGACCTTCGCCTGCAACCGATAAAAGGATTATCGGCAAATGTAAAGCGTCCTTACAGGATAGGACATCTTTATCTGCGTGTAAACGATAACAAAAGCCGCTACGGGGCAGCAACCGACACACTGACAAGAGGCAATGTGAGCTATATATTTACAGGCGACAAGCAACCCGTGCGCCGAGGCGCAATACTGCGTAACATATTCCTGCGTCACGGCGAGCTATACTCGCAGCAGGAACAGCAGCGGTCGTTGCAACAACTGAGCAAGATGAATATCTTTGGCAGTGTGAACTTTAATTTCACACCACGCCCCGAGAGCGACAGCCTCGATATGTTTGTAACAGCACAGCTCGACAAACCCTATAACTTCACTTTCGAGCTTAACGCAACATCAAAGAGCAATAGTCAGATTGGCCCTGGAAGCAAGGTCACACTCTCGCGCAACAACATCTTCCGAGGTGGAGAGATTCTGAAGCTATCGCTGCAAGGCTCGTATGAATGGCAGACCGACGGTAGCGTAAAGGGACGTCAGGCGGTAATAAACTCGTGGGAGATAGGCAGTGACGTATCGCTCACCTTCCCCCGACTCTTTTTCCCTGTTATACAACGTCGCTATCTGCGTTTCCCTGCGACAACTGCACTGCGTCTCTATGGCAGCCAGATGAACCGCTCGGGATTCTTCAAGATGGTACACGTTGGTGGCGATGTAGAGTATAAGATATATACCAAAAACACTACCACGCACACCGTCACCCCGTTCCGCCTCACATACGATATGTTGCAGCGCACAACGGCAAAGTTCGACAGCATAGCAGCCTCTAACCGCTCTATTGCCAACAGTTTCCGTAACCAGTTTATCCCGGCAATGCAGTACACATTTACCTACGACAACACCCCCACCCCACACCGCAACAAAACCTGGTTAGAGGTGTCGGCAACGTCGTCGGGTAATGTCACCTCGCTGCTCTTTGCCGCCTTTGGCGAGAAGTGGGACAAGAAAGACAAGAACCTTTTCAAGAACCCTTACGCACAATTCGTCAAGATGACAGCCGAGATTAGACAGCTCTACCGCATAAATGCCAGGAACCATATTGCCACTCGCTTTATGGCAGGGGTGATAAAGAGCTACGGCAACTCCGATTATGCACCCTACAGCGAGCAGTTCTATATTGGTGGTGCCAACAGCCTCAGAGCCTTTACGGTGCGCAGCATAGGTCCCGGCAGCTATCATCCCGACAAGGAGACACGCTACTCGTATCTCGACGAGACAGGAACACTTAAATTCGAGGCAAATATCGAGTATCGATTCGGTATTTTCGGCGACCTCAATGGTGCCCTCTTTGTCGATGCAGGAAATGTGTGGTTACTCGAAAAGGACGAGAGCCGTCCCGGAGGAGAGTTCAAACTCGACTCCTTTGCCAAGCAGATTGCACTGAACACCGGCGCCGGCCTGCGCTACGACCTTGAATTTATGGTGCTGCGTCTTGATTTTGGCATTGCGCTCCACGCCCCATACGACACAGGCAAGAGCGGATATTACAATATCCCCAATTTCGGGAAAGGGTTTGCGTGGCATTTTGCAATAGGTTATCCGTTCTAAGCAAAAGTTCGGGCGATTAAAAATTGCCAGCAGCTTGATTTTTTTCGCTCGTTTATGCTATTTTTGATTATTACTGTCCGATAAAACTTTTTCAGTCTCTCATTTAGGCTTGTTTGCTAAATTCAGCCTTTCATTGTTATTTTTCTCCTACTTTTCGTGCCGACGAAAAGTAGGCAAAAGGCTCTGCGCACGAAAATCTTAACGTAAAATGCTCACGATGT
>JAGBBX010000059.1 GCA_017938245.1 Bacteroidaceae bacterium | reverse complement strand
TTGCCTTTTTATGCTCTTTTTTGTCTGTTTTCCCCTTTTTCGCAGTTACATAGCCCGCTATGCGCCTTTGAAAAATGAAAAAACATCCTAAAAAAGACCTATAAAAATTTCAAGGACATAAATTTAAACAGTTTCTAATAATATTGCTTGAATATTGAGCCACTTTTTTCTTAATCGCTATAATAAACCCTTTTTATTCGGGTGGATATTGAGGTTAGAATCTCATACGGGATAGTATCTATCCACTCGGCGAGGCGCAGGACCGGTAGATTCTTTCCGAAAATCTCGACCTCGTCACCCTCTTTGCAATCGATATCGGTGACGTCGACCATACAGACATCCATACATATATTACCGACATAACGAGCCTGCTTTCCGTTTATGATACAGTATCCGTTACCATTGCCGAATTTACGGTTAAGACCGTCGGCATAACCGATTGGCAGAGCCGCTATTCGCGACGGACGTGTCAACTTCCCGCGACGGCTGTATCCTACCGTCTCGTCGGTGGGAATATCGTGTATCTGCAGAATTATTGTTTTCAGCGTGGATATTGGATGTAGTGTTGCATCTTCGCCCATTGGTGAGATTCCATACAGTCCTATGCCCAAACGCACCATATCGTACTGAACATCCAAGAATCTCTCGGCACCTGCGCTGTTGCATATATGTCGCAGAATGCGATGCGGGAAAGCCTCCTGCAGCATCTGCGATGCACCCTCGAAACGGGCAATCTGTCGACGGGTAAAATCGTCGAATTCGGCACTGTCGCTACCCACAAAATGCGAGAACACCGAACGCGGTGTCAGTGCATCCTGGTGTTTCAGTTCCTCTATCAGCCGAGGAACCTCGTCGGGCAGAAAGCCCAAGCGATGCATTCCCGTATCTATTTTTATATGAATGGGATAGTCGGTTATTCCCTCTCGACCTGCCGCCTGCACAAGCATACGCAACATACCAAAGCTATAGACCTCGGGCTCCAGTTTATTGGCAAAAAGCGTACGGAAGGAGCTGGGTTCGGGGTTCATCACTATTATTCCCGTTGTAATTCCCTCGCTTCGAAGCTCGGCACCTTCGTCGGCAACGGCAACGGCAAGATAATCGACCTTGCACTCTTGCAGAGTGCGTCCAACCTCGAGCGCACCTGCACCGTATGCCGACGCCTTTACCATACACACCGTCTTTGTACCGGGAGCAAGTCTGTTGCGATAACGGTTAAGATTATCACGCAACGAGCTGAGGTTAACCTCTAATATTGTCTGATGCACTTTCTCTTCGAGCGCTTCGGCTATCTGCTCGAAATGCAACGAGCGCGAGCCTTTTATCAATATCGCCTCATTACTGAACGAAGAGAGCAACGGCGAGCGCATAAAGGAGTCGGTATCGGGGAAAAAGTAACACTCAATATCCAATTTATCGAATCGTGCACGCTCCGAACTGATATCCTTACCGATGCCCACTATACGATCGACACCGCGTTTCTCGACATATTGCGCCACTGTGCGATAGAGTGAACGTATGGTGAGTCCCGTCTGTTTTATATCACCCAATATAAGCGTGCGTCCCAGATGCAGCTGTGTGCTGCACCGACGCTCCATAAAATCGAGTGCGATATCGAGCGAGGCAATATCCGAGTTATAACTATCGTTGATGAGCATACAGCCACGACGTCCCTCTTTAACCTCCAAGCGCATAGCCACAGGCTCCAATTGCGCCATTCTCTCGGCAATGACATCGGTGGGAATCATAAGATAGAGCGCTGCGGCAAGGCAGTTGATAGAGTCCTCAATCGAAGCATCGTCGAGGAAAGGAATACGATAGCTGTTATCGAAAGAGAGGTAGCGGTAATTTATTATTGTGCCATCGGTTCCTTTCTCTATAGAGCGTATAAACAAAGGGCGCTCGGGGTCTTTCTGCGACCAGGCAATATCACGTGTACCATACATCGAACGTGCGACACAGTTTACAAGCATAGGATTATCGCCGTTGTAGATGAGGACATCACAATCCTTGAAGAGCGATAGCTTATCGGAGCATTTCTCCTGCATTGTCGTAAAATTCTCTTGATGTGCTCCGCTGATATTTGTTAGTATCCCTATTGTTGGACGGATAATCTTTTGCAAATGCTCCATCTCGTGAGGCAGCGATATTCCCGCCTCGAAAATTCCCAATGTGCTCTCCTCGCCAAGCATCCATACCGAGAGAGGAACACCGATCTGCGAATTATAGCTGCGCGGCGAACGTGTCACAAGATATTTCCCCGCTGTCAAATGATATAGCCACTCTTTTACTATAGTCTTTCCGTCGCTTCCCGTAATTCCAACCACAGGAATATCGAACAATGAACGGTGGCGCGCTGCCAGAGACTGTAAGGCGGCCACAGTATCCTTTACAACAATAAAATTGGCATCGGGACAGGACTCCACAGCGTCGACCGAGCTAACCACAAAACAACGCACACCGCGCGAGTATAGTTCGGGAATATAAGCGTGCCCGTTGCCGTGCAGCGTTACGATTGCAAAAAAAAGCGTCTCTTCGGGAAAACTCAGTGAGCGGCTATCGGTCAAAAGTCGTGTAACCTTGCTATCGGGCGATGGGCCTACAAGGGTTGCATTAAGTATCTTGCTTATCTCTCCAATTGTGTATTGCATTGTGCTATCTCTTTTCCGAAGTCAAAATAAGGACATTTTTTTCTAATATCTTCTATCTTTAACATTATTTTGCTTAAAAAAGTGCGATGTGCCTGCGAGCTTGCATCGAAAGGGCGATGCGCAAGAGCACGGGCAATCTCTTTCAGTTCCTCATTCAAGCGCATTGTGGCAGGCGAAAAATAGGCCTCGGCAAAGCGCTCCCACAGATACTCCACCGCCACCGACGACGGATGTACCATATCATCGGCAAAAAAACGGTAGTCGCGCAGCTCGTCGAGCACTATTTCGTAAGAAGGGAAATAACAGACCGTATCGGGATATCTGCGACGAAGCTCCTCCGCTGCCAGAAGAAGCGTAGCCTTGCTTATCTGATTATCGTGCGCACCATCGCGCAGGTGCCTTATGGGACTTATAGTAAAGAGAATCTTCAGCGAGGGACGGCGCGTCAATATTTTATCTATCACCAATGACATACGCCCTACAATCTCTTCTACGCTCAGAAGTGAACGGACGAACTCCTTCTGAGGCACCTTATGACAGTTGCCTACCACCCTGCTGTCCGATACACGACGATAGACATACGCAGTACCAAAGGTAAGCATCAACACATTGAGCGAGGCAAAAGTCTCCTTTGCAGCAAGGAGCCTGTTGTTTACGGCCACGACAACCTCGGCGCACTCTTTACGCGAAAAATCGCTGTGGTGCAGCCAACTATGCCACATCTCGTTATGAAAGAATATCTCTTCGGAATCCTTGTCGAACAATTTATCGGAACAGATATAATCAAGTGCCTCACAGATAGAGAACGGATTATAAAGTATTCCAAAGGGGTTTATATCGACAGGAAATTTATATTCTTCGAGCTTCTGCCCTATATTTAGGGCAAAGCAAGAGCCCAGCATCATCACTCTTGTTTTGTGCGAAATATCAAGAGTTTGTTTAGGGACTTCGACGTATGTTGAGAAACGCATCGTTACAACATTTTTATTTGGTTATTCTAGTAAGTTGTTTAAGAAGCAAAGATACAACAAAGAAACGAAAGTGAGTGCGAAACGGGGAAAGAATGTTGTCTGTTAGCGATTTAACAGTATTTGCCAAGATGTTACTGTGCCATCAAATGCCAATGAGAAGCCAAGAAATGACAAAGTTTCGTTACTATCCCGTTACTTTGAATATTGCTTTCAATGGGTTATACTGGTTGCCGTAACAGGTTGAATAACAATATCTGTATGACGATTTTGGATGCAAATATAGGAAAGTTTCTTATATCTTCGTTACGGTTTCGCTTCGGCTGATTCTTTAGCACCGATACGCTGTGTTTTGCTTACCGTCACTCAACTCTACAAGTAATAATTTCGCAAACAAAAAAGTTGAGTTATGAGCAGAAGGACTTTCAGAGTATTATTCTATCTCAAACGCAATGCCCCGAAAAAGAACGGGCTATGCAACAACCATTTGCTTATCCAATGGAGTACCCATTAAAACACTTTCAAAGTTGATGGGGCATACAAGCATACGCAGTACTCAAATCTATGCGAAGATTACAGCCGAGAAGGTAAGCAATGACATCGAGAACCTATCCAAGCAGATAGAATCAATGGAGAGTTACATTTGTCAAGCCATTTAATAACCTCTAAAACCAAGAAATGATGAAACAAAAAAGAAACATAATAACGATGGATGAATACGGAAGAATCCATTTCCCGAGCACAACGAACAATGACATTTGGATGAACACGAATGAATTGATTGAGCTGTTCGGTATCATATATCCGACTTTGAAGACCAATATCAAAGCCATATACAAAAGCGGAGCCTTGATGAATGCGAGGTACAAAGATGTATCAAATTATCCAATGGAATAAACATAGATGTTTATGCACTCCCGATGATTGTTGCTTTATCCTTCCGATTGAATACATTGGGAGCATACAAGGTAAGAGAGTGTGTAATGAACAAACTCACAGCCATGCCAAGAACCGGCATTCTGTTTTTGAATGTGCGTACGCACGAGTATGTGAATGAATGCAAGTATGGACACAACTAAATGCGTATAGATGAAAGTGTGATGTTAAATTCAAATGCACCTATGTATGAAATTACCATCATACGCTCATCTCTCTATGGGTACAAAGGTATGTGCGAACCGTTTTTGAAACCTGCAAGTTAAATCGGCAAGCTTGTGTTCTCTTGAACACAGCAAGGTATGTTTTCAGCCGCTCTAAATGTATTGAGCTGCTTCAAACTTGATGTTCGCAGGAACATAGCAAGGTATGTTTTGAGTAACTCAAAACGTTTCGGGTTACTCCCGAAAACCTTGCCCCATTCCGCGAACTTCTCCCTCCGAAGTCGGGAAGAAGTCGGAAAAACTGCAAAGTGGTAAGATTTTCTTTTGGAAAAATTCTTTTATTCTCATTAAAATAAATATCTTTGCGTTTAATTCAATAGATTGATTATGATGGAGGATATAAATCGTCTTAAAATAGTGCTTGTAGAAAAGAAGAAAACAGGCAAATGGTTGGCAGAACAATTAGGTAAAAATCCGTCAACTGTATCTAAATGGTGTTCCAATGTGGCACAACCTGATTTGGCAACATTAGTAAAGATTGCGACCTTATTGGCAGTTGATGTACAAAATTTGATAAATAATGTAAGACAATAACATGGCTAAAAAGAAAGTTCAATCAATAGAGCCTAACATTGCAGACCTTGCAAATGGTTGGTTAAAATCTTATAAGTTAGATTATAAGTTGGAACAAGAGTCTCTGAACACAGAGATAGACAAGGCGTTGCATGATTACTTTTCTAAAAATGGAGGTAATGGTGCAAACCGTCCTGATGCCAAATTGTTGCTTCAAAATAGTAAGCTTAATTATTATCCAATTCTGATAGAATACAAAGGCTACAAGGATAAATTGGTTAAACTAGATTCATCTAATCAGGTTGAAAACAAAACTGCTAATAACGAGCCTAACTTCAAACACATCAATTCCTATGCAGTAAATGGTGCCGTGCATTAATGTCCTACTGCCAACAAAGGGAAATAGAATAGACTTTGATTTTATGGAGATATTTATCAATGCTATAAAGAAATTAACATTGAAGGATATTGCTGAATATGCAGATAAGAGGATTGCTGCGACAAAAGAGGTGATAAGTAATAATTAATAATACTATTCGTTATGATGAATAAGATATATGAAAAAGCATTAGAATGTAAGGAATTTGCTGATAAGCGAATCAAATCTTGCCGTCATATATATAGGACAAATAATACAGAACAAACTTATGTACAGGGTGATATAAAAGGTTATGAAAATCTTTTATATGAGTTAAGGACACTCATTAAAGATAAATATCCATTAATAGAAAGGCAATTAGCAGAGAAGATGAGTATATATGATAGTAATCGGTTTTATTATCAGGGAATTATTGAATCAATAATTGAAAGTATTATCTCTCTTGAAATTCAAACTCAAATTTCAGAGAACAAACCTCTATGCTCTATTTTTAATACACGAAAATTTTTTATTAGTCATTCATCTTCAGATAGAACTATCGTAAATGGTTTTATTAAAGAGATTTTAAAAATAGGTTGTGGATTTAAGGATAATGATATTTTCTGCACATTAGATCCAACTTCAATTAGAACGGGAGATGATTTCCGTGAAAAAATTGTGGAAAACATGAGAGGTTGTGATTATATTCTTTTATTCATTTCTGAAAATTATAATTTAAGTGATGTCTGCAAAAACGAAATGGGTGCAGCATGGGCTTTGGAAAATAAAAGAACTTTACCATTTGTGCTTCCTAATACAAAATTCGAACAAATGGGTTTCCTCAATGTCGTGAAACAAGGAGCTTCTTTGCTTGTTGGATCAAAACTGGACGAATTTTACAAAGAGGTTTGCGAATTTTATAATATTGAAATGGATTGGTTTTCATTCAATAAAGCAAAAGAAGACTTTATTGAATCAGTAAAAAAAATTGCAATATCTGATATACATAGCAAAGAGTAAAAGCGTCTCATATGTTGGCCGATGCTATAGATAATCAAGTGTTCATAATTGCGGAGATTGGACAGAGGTTAAGAACTGAGTACAAGGATTATTTGAAATAAACGAAGTATTGTATGAAACGCATAAAGATATTCATAAGCAGTGTACAGAGTGAGTTTGCCGAAGAGCGAGCTATGCTTTGTCATTATATCCGAACAGATGTTTTATTGGGCAAATTCTTTGAGCCATTTATTTTCGAAGAAGTTCCGGCCAATGAATATCCTACAAGCCACGTCTATTTGAAGGAGGTGGAACTATGCGATATTTATTTGGGACTGTATGGCAATCTTTATGGATATGAGGATGAAGAAGGTATTTCTCCGACAGAACGTGAGTACGATTTGGCTGCAAAGCTTCATAAAAGCCGTTTAATATACATAAAGAGCATTGGAGAGGAGAAAAGACATCCGAAAGAGACCGCTTTAATCCGAAAAGTAGAACAAGATATTGTACGTAAAACCTTTGTGGATATTGATGGGTTGCGAACTTCTGTCTATGCTTCGCTAATCCGCTATTTGGAGGAAAAGGAATATATCCGCTGGCGACCATTCGATGCTTCTAATGACAATGGAGCAACATTGGAAGATTTGGACGAGGATAAGATGAAGAATTTTATACATATGGCACGTTCAAAACGCAATTTCCCTCTTCCTGTTGAAACATCGCCAGTATCATTGCTTACACATCTTGATTTAATAGACGACAAAGGAAGATTAGCAAATGCAGCGGTTTTGCTGTTTGGAAAGAAACCACAAAAATACTTCATTACATCTGAAGTTAAATGTGTGCAGTTCTATGGAAATGTGGTAGAAAAGCCGATGCCTGCATATCAGATATACAGAGGCGATGTGTTTGAACTTGTTGACCAAGCCACGAGTTTTGTGATGAGCCGTATCAATAATTGGGTCGGAACACGTGCTGAAGGAGAGAAAGCGGATATACCGACACGTCCTGAATTGCCTATTGATGCTGTCAAGGAAGCCATAGTAAATGCTGTATGTCATAGGGATTACACAAGTAATGCCAGTGTTCAGGTAATGTTGTTTCGTGACAGATTGGAGGTCTGGAATCCTGGCACATTGCCATATGGATTGACAGTACAGAAATTGCATGGTCCTCATAAATCTTTACCTGCTAATCCGCTACTTGCCGACCCAATGTATTGGAATGGTTATATTGAAAAGGTGGGTACAGGGACAGAAGATATCATCAACAAGTGCCGCGAATATGGGTTGAAGACACCGGAATTCTATCAAGAAGAAGATTTTAGAGTTGTCATTTGGCGAGCAGACAACGAAGGAAGCGTTCCAAAGCGTTCCAATGATGATCCAACAGCGTTCCAAAGCGTTCCAACGGACGAAGAGAAACTATTGGAGGCAATAAAGGAAACTCCGTCAATTTCAAGAGCAGAACTTTCTAAAAGATTAAAAATCAGTGAACGTCAAGTTAGAAAGATAACAGACCAATTGCGAGAAAAAGGCATATTGATTCGTGAAGGCGGAAACTCTGGAAAATGGATTATTAATAGGACATAGTTTAAAAAGTAGCCAAACTCTTTGCTCAACTAAGAAGTTTGGCTACTTTTGTATTAGAGTTGTTTGACAAAGCATAATGCAGAAGATTGGTGCAATCCCAAAGTCGCCAAATCGTTACCAACAACTTTCTATCATAGCATTCGCTATTTGTGTATCAATCAGATACGGAATAATTGATTATCCGAAGCAAAGATAATCCATCTTAGTCGAAAAACGGTTCAACTGCCCCAATAAATATTTTACCTTTGCTGTAAACAGAGAAAGTCGGGTATTTTTTCTTGATTATTCTTTTGGTTTGTATTATCTTCGCATTTTAAAACAGACGCACTGTATTTAAAAATATGACTAAAGAGAATAAAGCACAACTTTTAAACAGCATAAACACGCCGTCCGATCTTAGAGCACTAAGGGAGGAGCAGCTACCCCAATTGTGCAGTGAACTTCGAGATTTTATCATTGAGGCACTGTCGCACAATCCGGGGCACTTTGCGTCGAGCCTTGGAACGATTGAACTAACCGTTGCCCTTCACTATGTATTCGACACTCCAAACGACAAACTTGTTTGGGATGTCGGACATCAGGCGTATGCGCATAAAATACTCACAGGACGTCGCGACCGTTTCCACACCAACCGTAAATTGGGCGGTATAAAACCTTTCCCATCGCCACAGGAGAGCGAATATGACTCTTTTGCAGCAGGACACGCATCAAATTCAATATCGGCGGCATTGGGACTATCGGTTGCTGCATCGATGCAAAACAGGAAAGAACAGGTAGTTGCCATTATTGGCGACGGTTCTATGAGCGGAGGACTTGCATTCGAGGGACTGAACAACGTTTCGTCTACACCAAACAATGCGCTTATAATCCTCAACGACAACAATATGTCTATTGACAAGAGTGTGGGAGGTATGAGCCAACTGCTTATATCTATGCACTCGTCGAAACTATACAATAAGATAAGATATGCCATTGCGCGAGGACTCACACGCATAGGTCTCTTGAACCGCGAGAGAGCAAAAAGCCTTACACGCTTCAACAACGGGCTCAAAGCAATGCTTTTCAAGCAGAATAACATATTCGAAGGTATGTGCACGCGCTATTTCGGCCCCATTGACGGACACGATGTGCGTGAACTTGTGAGAATGTTACGTTTGGTAAAGGATATGCAGGGACCTAAAATGCTGCATATACACACTATAAAAGGTAAAGGCTATGAGCCAGCCGAAAAGAATGCAACAGTATGGCACCAACCGGGACTTTTCGATGCAGAGACCGGTGAGAGAATAGTAAGCACCGGTGGTTCACCCCGTTTCCAGGATGTCTTTGGTGAGACACTTTTGGAGCTAGCAAAACAGAATCCAAAGATTGTCGGAATTACCCCGGCAATGCCCTCGGGATGTTCTATGAACATATTGGGTAGAGAAATGCCCGACCGTTTCTTCGATGTCGGCATTGCCGAGGGACACGCAGTGACATTCTCGGCAGGCCTTGCACGTGGTGGTGCTATGCCATTCTGCAACATCTATTCGTCATTTATGCAACGCGGATACGACAATTTGATACACGATGCGGCACTTTTAAAGGAGAATATGGTACTCTGCCTCGACCGCGCCGGCATTGTTGGCGAAGATGGCCCAACGCATCACGGAGCATTCGACATTGCCTATCTTCGTCCTATTCCCAATCTGACAATAGCCTCGCCCTATGACGAGTGCGAACTTCGACGTATGATGTTCACAGCGCAACTACCCGATAAAGGAACCTTTGTAATACGCTATCCGCGCGGCAAGGGCAGCCTCACCGATTGGCGTTGCCCCTTAGAAGAGATTCCTGTGGGCAAAGGACGCTGTCTGAAGGATGGTGACGACGTTGCGCTGCTGACATTGGGCCCCATTGGAAAACTAATGGAAGCGGTTGTCGAGAGTGCAGCAAAGGAGGGCGTAAGCGTTGCGCACTACGACATACGTTTTGTAAAGCCATTGGACGAAGAGATGCTTCACGCAGTGGGCAAAAAATTCAAGAATATTGTTACAGTAGAGGATGGTGTGATATCGGGAGGTGCAGGCTCGGCGATTATCGAGTTTATGGCTGCAAACGGATACAGCCCCACCATACGCTGCATAGGTATCCCCGATGCATTTGTAGAGCACGGCACAACCGAGCAGCTTTACGAAATATGCGGAATGGATAAAGACACGGTTCTTAGGACCATCTTGCAAATGAAAAAACAGTAAACTATGAAAATAGTTATAGCAGGTGCCGGCGCAGTAGGCACACACCTTGCCAAACTGCTCTCTCAGGAGAACGAGAATGTAGTTCTTATGGACGAGCAAGAGGAGAGACTCGGAAAAATGGAGTCGATGTTCGACCTTAAAGCAATGGTTGGCTCTCCCGTCCGCATAGGCGACCTGACGGCCGCCGGCGTAGAGGGCACCGACCTCTTTGTTGCCGTTACCCCCAACGAGAGCGACAACATCACAGCCTGCATACTCGCCCACTATCTTGGAGCAAAAAAGACCATTGCCCGAATAGATAACTACGAATACCTGCAGCCCAAGCACCGCGAATATTTTCAATCACTTGGCGTAAATTCGCTCATCTACCCCGAGCAGCTTGCTGCCGAAGAGATTACAACGGGAATAAAATACAGTTGGATGCGCCAGATGCTTGAGTTTGGCAACGGAGCGCTTGTAATGATTGGCGTAAAGATAAGAGCCAATTCCCAACTGCTGGGAATCCCTTTCCGCGAACTTGCACGCGATATACCCTATCATATCGTAGCAATACAACGCGGTGACATTACCATTATACCGCGTGGAGGTGATATTTTGGAAGCCGACGACCTTGTCTGCTTTATGACCACCAAAGACCAGATACCCCACGTGCGCGATATCTGTGGAAAAGAGAAATTTGCCGAAGTCCGCAGCATAATAATTATGGGCGGCGGACGAATAGCAGTACGTACCGCAAATCTTATCCCCGACAATATCAACGTCAAGATTATTGAGAGCGACCTTAACCGTTGCCGACGGCTGATAGAACTTGTCGATGACAGGGTTATGATAATAAACGGCGACGGTCGCGACCCCGACCTGTTGACAAGCGAGGGAATAGACCATACCGACGCATTCATTGCCCTTGGCGACAACTCCGAGACAAATATCCTTGCCTGTCTCACAGCAAAGAAAGCCGGAGTATACCGTACCGTAGCCGAGATTGAGAATATCGACTACATTTCAATGGCCGAGAGTATGGACATCGGCTCGGTTATAAACAAGAAGAAATTGGCAGCAAGCACCATCTTCCAGATGATGCTAAAGACCGATGTATCGAGTGTGAAGTGCCTCACATTCATCCAGGCGGTTGTAGCCGAGTTCCCTGTTCGCGAGGGAGCGGCAATCACACGTAAGCCTGTGAAGGACTTAGGGTTGCCAAGCGGTGCCAATATCGGTGGACTGATACGCAACGGCGAGGGCCTCAGAGTAAGCGGTAACACAATGATACAAGCCGAGGACCACGTGATTATATTCTGCCTTGAGAAAGTTCTTAAGAAACTCGAAAAATATTTCAACTGATGTTTCACCCGAAAGTAATTCTGCGCATCATAGGATTGCTGCTTCAGTTAGAGGCTCTGTTCCTCAGTTGCAGCCTGGGATTGTCGCTCTATTTGGGCGAGGAGGGGATGCTGCCCGCCTACTTCTACACTTTGGCAGCTCTTGTAGGCTGCGGTCTCCTGCTGACATATATCGGCTATAACAAAGAGCGCAACATATCGCGTAAAGATGGATATATTGTTGTGACACTCTGCTGGGTGGTATTTTCGCTCTTTGGAGCAATGCCTTACTATATAAGCGGTTACATACCGTCGATTACCGATGCATTCTTCGAGACAATGGCCGGATTCACCACTACGGGAGCATCGGTGGTTAGCGATATTGATGTACTCCCTCGCAGCCTTGTCTTTTGGCGAATAATGACACAGTGGATAGGCGGATTGGGAATTGTATTTTTCACAGTCGCCGTACTGCCCTTTTTCGGCCTTGGCGACCTGCATCTGTTTGCCGCCGAGACGATAGGTGTTGCACGCGCTAAATTGCATCCCAGAATTTCGGTTACAGCGCGTTGGATTCTAACGATTTACGTATGTCTGACGTTATTGGAAGCAGTCTGCCTGAAGATTGCAGGAATGGGTTATTTCGATGCAGTCTGCCACGCAATGTCGACACTCTCTACCGGTGGAATATCGACTAACAGTGGAGGTGTGGGAGCATTCAACTCGCCCGCAATAGAGTATATAATAATTGTCTTTATGCTTATGGGTGGTACCAGTTTCTCGCTACTCTATCTTGCAACATTCAAATTGCGTCCCAAAGAGCTTTTCCGAGATGCCGAATTTAAATCGTATATAACTTTTACAGCCGTAATTACGGCTATAATATGCATCGGCCTGTTTTTCACCGAGAGCCTGTCGCCCGAGGGAACATTCCGTACAGCTCTATTTCAGGTCGTATCGGTTATTACCACAACCGGATTCTCAACCACTGACTACTCGGAGTGGTCGCCCGTACTATGGCTCACGCTCAGTTGTGCGATGTTCATAGGAGGCTGTTCGGGCTCTACCACAGGAGCTATGAAGAGCATACGCGTGGCAATTCTTGGCCGCGTTATGAGGAATGAGTTCAAGCGCATCGTACACCCCAATGCTATTATCCCTGTGAGAATGGGAGGTAAGATTATATCGGAGCAGGTGCAGTCGGCGATACTTGCATTCACCCTGCTTTATGTGGGAATGATTGTTGTAGGAATCTTTGTCAATATGCTCTTCGGACTGGATTTTGTCGATGCCTACGGACTCTCTATTTCGAGTGTAAGCAACGTGGGACCCGGTTTAGGCAATTATGCCTCGGCAAACGATATGGCCACTCTGCCTGTCGCTCTTAAATGGTTCTACTGTTTTCAGATGCTTGTAGGACGTTTGGAGTTTTTTGCAGTTCTGCTGTTGTTTACCCCTATTTTCTGGAAAAGACAATAAGAACAATCACTGCGGTTGTTCAATAGTCGCAAGCAATAGCTCTATATCCCGTTTCAACCATTTATAAGGAGTAGAATCTTTGTAGTTGGTATTCTTGCTTAACATAAGGGAAACGTCGCACTGACTATGTCGATAGGACGATAGTTCATTGTTATACTGCTGACGATGACACGCCAGGCGCTGTATCTCGGTCTCGCGACGATTACGCAGATGACGACATACAGGCCCCAGAATACGCATAACCACACTGTCCTTCAGATGGTGGCCTTGTATATATAAATAGGTATCTTCGTCCAATATTCCCAAAGAGGCAAACTCACCCTTCATTGCCTCATATTTAGGTAACAGATGGGGCATATTCTTCTCTAACAGTTGTATGTTGTGATTCACACGCACAACCAACTGTTTCAATGACTGTTGCGGATTGGCAATGTTAAATGAAGTAATGCGAACTATCTCGCAGAAATGTTGCATACTCATTGTCCTAAGGTCGTGCTCACGATAAAGCAGGATATTCCAAAGAAAAAGAGGATAACATATACGCGAATAGAGTTTCATATATGCAACAAAATCAATCACATCGTCATCGTTGAGAGTGCTTTGCACACATACAGCCTTAAGTCCCTCGGCATAACACTGCAGATTTTCTATGGCGTATGCATACGTATGCAAAATATAAGGGTTCTCTATCATCTGACGCGATGTATCGGTGGCACCTTGCAGCAGATAGTCGTAGTCACTATCGACACAAGCAATCATATTCCTGCCTATCCCCTTACCCAACATATTCATCATTGCCCGCTTCTTGCCTTTGGTTAGACTCTTGCGAGCAGGAAGCAGTACCTCGAAATGATACTTGTCATTCTCGTACTCATCGAATACCGAACGCCAAAAAGAGATATCATCGTAGCTCTCGACGTATGCCACGATACGAATCTTGGCACGTTTGGGTTTTAGGGCATTGGCAGCCTCTATAAAACTCGAGTTAAGATATTCGGTGAGTCTTTTCATAGTATTGTATAAAAAGCGTTACACTCGTCGGAGTCTCATTTACTACTCCTCTATTATATCCTCAATCTCGGTAACGGCATCCATCCAACCATCCATTATTATTGCTGGCGAATGGGTGCAGAGTATTATCTGCACATTGGGATTCAGTGTACGGATAAGCGTTATCAGTCGTTGCTGCCATTCAATGTGCAACGATATTTCGGGTTCGTCCATAAACAACACCCCGGGACGGCACTCCATTACCAGCGCAGTGAGCATTATCACAAGTAACTGTTTCTCGCCCGAGGATAGTATGTAGGGCGAAAGAGTCTCACCATACTGGTTGAAGAAAATCTCGTTACTATCACGTACAATTGTCTTTCCTGTTGGAGCAAAAAGGTCGTCTACAAGATCCTGGAACATTTTCTTCGGCTTTGTCAGCTCGGTGGCAAGACGTTGGTCATCGGGGTTACCCGAGGTGAGCAGCGATATTATTCTATTACCTATATTCACCTGATAGTTAAGGTAGCGTCGTTGCAGATGATAAAGCTGCCAATCGAGTTCGGTGCGCACATTTGCACCTGAGATTTTTTCAAGAAGTTCGCTGTTTAGTATAGGACGGTCGACACTGCCAATGAGGTCGAATGTTATATGCGTGGCATCCTCGGGATAGAAAGTTATACTTACCCCCTGCTCGGGGTTACGAGTCACCAGACCGTCACGCATCACTTTAAGATGAGCCGCCGAACGGTTGATGATGGTACTTTTACCCACTCCGTTGCTTCCACTAAGGATATTTACATCGGGGCGCAATTGCCACTTTATATGGCGACGGTTACTCCACAACGAGTCAATCTCGATACTCTTGATGTATTGCGCAAGTTTTTCCATAATCGATATTTTTTCTAACTCACTTTTGCAAAAATAATATATTGTTTCACCAATGCAAACTAAGAAGCGGTTTAAATTTCTGAAAAATTTCTTAAATAGAGAACATATTGTTGGTTTCACCGTTTTTAACACCCCGGAATATCCTTTCCTCTTTCCGACCACACATTCTCCTAAATGTAAACATAAAATAAAGATATAATGCGATATAAATTTAATAATTGTGAAAAATAACAATATAACATATCAATTAAAAGAATTTATTTTTATTTTCGCATATTCGTAGTATTTAACCCAAGAATCGACAGCTATGGTACGTATATTTTGCAAGAATAACGGAGAGAGTAAAGAGTTCGAAGCCGGCACATCATTAATTAAGATTTACGAGAAGATGAATCTTAATATGCCCTACAAGGGTATTGCTGCACGTGTTAACAACGAAGTGGTAGGTCTCACTTTCCGAGTGTACCAAAACAAGGATATTGAATTCCTTGATATAACATCCGAGGATGGAATGAGGATGTATGTGCGTTCACTCACCTTTGTTATGATGAAAGCGATGCACGAACTCTTCCCCGGGCGCGTGGTGCGTTTCGAGAATCCAATCTCCAATGGGTATTACTGCCGTATGGAGACCGAGCTAACCGAGAGAGAGGTCGATGTAATACGCGAGAGAATGCGTGCCATCATAGACCGCGACATACGTTTCAAGCGTGTAGAGTGTCATACAACCGAGGCGATAGAGATATTTTCGAAGATTGGCCGCACCGACAAGGTACGACAGTTAGAGACATACGGTTCGCTCTATGCAAGCTACTATATGCTGGACGATTATATCGACTATTATTACGGCGGACTGCTCCCCAGCACAGGATATATAAACCTGTTCGAGATAGAGAAATTCTGCGACGGAGTGCTGCTGCGTATCCCCGACCGCGACAAGCCGATGTCGCTCGAGGATAAGGTGCCGCAGGAGAAGCTGCAGGAGCGTTTCACCGAACGTCTGAGATGGCATCAGATAATGGGCGTGGAGACTGTGGGCGATTTTAACAAAGCAATACAAAGCGGTTACGGCGTAGACCTCGTAAATGTATCCGAGGCACTTCAAGAGAAACGTATCTCATTCATTGCCGACGAGATAAAACATCGTAATGCACGTGTAGTACTTATTGCAGGGCCGTCATCATCGGGAAAGACAACAACAAGCAAACGTCTGAGCGTACATCTTATGGCTTGCGGTTTGAAGCCATACGCTATCTCGCTCGACGATTTCTTCCTCAATCGCACCGATACGCCTTTGAAAGAGGACGGTGATTATGACTTCGAGTCGATATACTCGATAGACCTGCCCTACTTCAACAAAGCGCTCAACAAGATACTCTCGGGCGAGGAGATACTATTGCCACACTATAATTTCCAAAAGGGAGAACGAGAATTTCTTGGAAACAAGATAAAGTTAGAGCCTAATATGGTTCTTGTCATCGAGGGCACACACGGACTGAACCCTATGCTCACCGAGCAGATTCCCGAGGAGGAGAAATACCGCATATACGTCTCGGCACTGACATCTATAAAACTCGACCTGCACAACTACATACCCACATCGGACAACCGACTGCTGCGCCGTATGCTGCGCGACTACAAATATCGCGGCTACGAGGCAGTCGAGACCATCAGACGCTGGCCCGATGTTCGCGAAGGCGAAGAGAAGTGGATATTCCCTTATCAAGAGAATGCCGATGTAATGTTCAACTCGGCACTGCCATATGAGTTATCGGTGCTGAAGCCTCACGTAGAGCCACTGCTCCGTCAGGTTCCCGAGAACCGCGAAGAGTACTCTGTTGCACGACGTCTCTTGCGATTCCTGGAATATATTGTACCTTTGCAGGACAAAGAGCTGCCGCCCACATCGGTAATACGCGAATTCCTGGGTGGTAGCAGCTTCACATATTAAGAGACTGTTTAAGTTTCTAAAAACAGCTTTCTAAGAATATGAAACGAAATTCGTTATCACATACACAGACACAAAACCAAACGCAAACCCAGACACTATCGCCACAGCAGGTGCTACAGGTGCGCATCCTCGAGCTTACAACCATAGAGCTCGAGGACAAGGTGCGTAGCGAAATTATGGAGAACCCCGCATTAGAGGCTATAGAGCCCGAGACGATAGAGGGAGGCAACATTATACCGGACGAGGAGGGAGAAACCAATATTACATCGGCCGACGACTATCGCACACCCGACGATATTCCCGAGTATGCCGGATGGGAGCATCGCTCCTCGGGCACTGCTGCCGAGGATATTCCCTTATCGGCAGGCACCTCATTCGGCGACACCCTGCTTGAGCAATTGGGTGAACTCTCCCTTAACGAGAGCGAGAGAGCCGTTGGCGAGTATCTCATTGGCTCACTCGAAGAGGATGGATTGTTGCATAAACCAATTGACGAAATTCTTGACGAGTTGACAATATACAACGGTATAAACATCAACGAAGAGAGCCTCATCGCAATACTTAAGATGATACAGACATTCGACCCTCCCGGCATAGGCGCCCGCTCACTGCAAGAGTGCCTGCTATTGCAGATTCAGCGCGAGGAAGAGAACAACGACGAGCCTCTCGAGAGCCTCACATTGCAGCGTCACATACTCACCACTCACTACGACGATTTCAGCCATCGTCGTTGGGATAACCTTGCCGAGAAGCTGGGTATCGACGAAGAGACCTGCCGCAATGCAATAGCCGACATAGCACGCCTTAACCCACGTCCCGGAGCATCGCTCACCGAGGGTTTGGGCAGCAGTCGTCAGCAGATTGTACCCGATTTTACCATCGACATTCAGGAGGAGACAATAACGGTACAACTGAACAATATGTACGTTCCACAACTGCGAGTGAGCAACGACTACCAGCAGATGTTGGACGAGCAGATACGCAGCGGTCGTGCCGAAGACAAAGAGGCAGCACAGTTCCTACGCCACAAGATTGATGCGGCAAAAGGATTCATAAGTGCTGTAAAGCAACGCGAGGAGACACTCACCCGTACAATGAATGAGATTGTAAAGGCACAACGTGAGTTCCTGCTCTCGGGTGGCGACGAGGCGCAGCTAAAGCCAATGATTCTCGAGGATATAGCACGACGCGCCGGGTACGATATCTCCACAGTATCGCGCGTGAGCAACAGCAAATATGTTCAACTACCCTGGGGAATATTCCCGCTGAAATATTTCTTCAGCGACGGCATTGCAACCAGTGATGGTGGCGAAATATCGGTACGTGAGCTTCACCGTTGCCTGCAAGAACTTATAGAGCACGAAGACAAGAGCACACCTCTTACCGACACCGAACTTATGGAGGCACTGCATAAGCAGGGATTCAGCCTTGCCCGACGCACGGTGGCAAAATATCGCGAACAGCTGCACATTCCCGTAGCGCGTCTGCGAAAAGAGTAAAAACAAAAATATCAAAGGGTTATGAAAAGAGCAACATTATCGATGCTGATACTTGTATCGGCACTGTGTGGTGCACAGACAATAGAAGAAAAGAGTATGAAAAGCGACATACTCGGTTGCGAAAAAAAATACTGTATCTATCTGCCGCAAGGATACGAGCAAGGCGACACTCAATATCCCGTACTCTATCTTCTGCACGGCCTCACCGACAACTATACCTCGTGGCGCGACAAAGGCAATGTAAAAGATATTGCCACCGAGATTTTTAACGAAGGAAAGGCACAAAAAATGATTATTGTAATGCCCGATGCAGGTACCACATACGACGGTTATTTTAACTGCGAAGGGTGGAGATACGAAGATTTCTTCTTCGAGGAGTTTATTCCACACGTAGAGAAGAGTTTCCGTATAAAGGCCGACCGCGAGCATCGTGCCATTGCCGGACTGTCGATGGGCGGTGGAGGCACCACAGGTTATGCCCTGCGTCACAGCGAAATGTTCTCCTCGGCATACGCAATGAGCGCTCTTATGGGAATGATTGAGAACAGCTGGATAAGCAATAACCCCGATGCTCGTCGACGTCTGTTTATGCAGAGCGCTGTAGAGAATAACAATATTACCACTGTCGAAAATGCCGATAAGGATTTTCGCGACAAAATCGCCAAGGTGCGTTGGTTCATAGATGTTGGCGACGACGATTTTCTGTTCGACAACAATATGGATTTTATAAAGGCGATGCGCAAACAACGCATACGCTACCAACTGCTTGTGCGCGATGGCGGACATTCGTGGAAATACTGGCAGCAAGCACTATATATTGCATTGCCATTCATAAGCGATGGATTCGGAAAAGAGTAAAAAAAACGGGAAGACAGTATTATTCCGATATTAGATAGTATATTATAGAAAACATTCGTGGATTAAATCCCTACACTACCGTACCATCGAATTTTGCAATCCGATGGTACGGTAGTGTTTTTACAGAAGGAGAGACATCCTCTTGTGAGAATAAAAGTTTACTTTCATATATTCTTAGTTAAAATTTGCCATTTGAAAAAAATAAGTATAAATTTGCGGTAGATGATTAATTGGGGATAATATACCCCCAAATTTAGAAGTTGTTTAAAAACTATTAACTATGTCTAAGCCGCATATAACACTTGAGGAGGTAAAAGAGGACCTCAGATACTTACGTCTGTTGGCACGCGAATTCCCAACCGTATCGAGTGTGACAACCGAGATTATAAACCTTGAGGCAATACTACATCTACCTAAGCCTACCGAACACTTTATGGCCGACATTCACGGCGAGCACGAAGCGTTCGAGCACGTGTTGCGCAACGCATCGGGAAACATCAAGCGCAAAGTAAACGAGCTTTTTGGCAATACTATCAGCGAGGAGGAGCGTAAAGACCTATGCACACTCATATACTACCCCGAGGGTAAACTGAAACTGCTTAATCAGTCGGGTATCGACCTTAACGAGTTCTATCGCGAATCATTGAGCAAGCTCATAAAGCTGTGCCGCGATATTTCATCGAAATATACACGCTCGAAGGTACGCAAAAGCCTCCCCGAGGAGTATGCTTATATTATCGAGGAGCTTCTGCACGAGAACAACGGCATAGAGAACAAACAGGCCTATCTGAGCGTTATTGTAGAGACTATCATTGGCACAGGACGCGCCGAGCACTTTATAACAGCGCTATGCTATCTTATACAGCGACTCACCATAGACCGCCTACACATTCTTGGCGACATTTTCGACCGAGGCCCGGGCGCGCATCACATTATGGATACTCTGTGTGAATATCACCACGTTGACATCACTTGGGGTAATCACGACGTGCTGTGGATGGGAGCAGCAGCAGGAAACACCTGCTGTATAGCAAGCGTGCTGCGTCTGTCGCTACGCGATGCAAATACCACCACCCTCGAGGATGGATACTCTATAAATATGGTTCCCCTTGCCACTTTTGCGATGGAGCAATATGCCGACGATCCCTGCGAGATTTATCAGCCGCGAGTAGACGAGGAGCGCACCAATTTTACCGATAAGGACATACGTCTTATAGCACAGATGCACAAGGCTGTATCGGTAATTGAGTTTAAGCTATCGGGGCAGATTGCAATGAAACACCCCGAATGGGGTATGATGGACCGCTGCCTTATGGAGTTTATCGACAAAGAGCGAGGCATCATTACAATAGACGGCAACGAGTATGAGATGAAGGATAAACTGTGGCCCACACTCGACCCCAAAAACCCGTATGCGCTCACCCCTGAAGAGAGCGACCTTATGGAGCGTCTGCGTCACTCTTTTATGCGCAGTGAGCGTCTGCAAAGCCACGTTAATTGCCTGCTTATGCGCGGAGGAATGTATACCATATACAACTCGAACCTTATGTTCCACGCAGCTGTTCCCATTAACGAGGATGGCTCAATGCGTGAGGTTGTCTTTGACGGCGTAACTGTAAAGGGTAAGGAACTGCTTAAGAAAGTAGAACGTATGGCACGCACTGCATTCGACAACGACCTTGAGCCCGAGGCACGCGAGCAGGCAGCCGACTTCTTCTGGTACCTGTGGTGCGGTCCCGAGTCCCCCCTTTTCGGCAAAGCCAAAATGGCTACATTCGAGCGTTATCTTCTCACCGATAAAGAGGTGCAGAAAGAGCCTAAAGGATGGTATTACATTCTGCGCGACAACGAGCAGGTATGCAACAGAATCCTCGACGAGTTTGGCGTTATGGGCGAGCATCGTCACATTATCAACGGACACGTACCGGTGCGTGTAGGCAAGGGCGAGACACCCATTAGAGCCAACGGCCGACTGATGGTCATTGACGGTGGATTCTCAAAAGTATATCACAACCGCACAGGAATAGCGGGATACACACTTGTCTATCACAGCCGAGGATTTGAGCTTATACAGCACGCACCCTTTACATCAACCGAGGATGCAATAAAAGAGGGAACAGACATTCACTCTACCACACAGATTGTAGAGATGATGGGACAGCGAAAGAAAGTGCGCGACACCGACATTGGACGCGGTATAATGATAAAAATTGCCGACCTTGAGCGTCTGCTCACAGCCTACCGCAAGGGCGTAATAAAAGAGAGACCATAATAAGCTGTTTAAATTAAAAAAAACAAACCTAATATATGAAAGCAATAGTAAGCGTTATAATGGGAAGCACATCCGACCTTCCCGTAATGAAGAAAGCAACCGATTTTCTTAACGAGATGCAGGTTCCCTTCGAGGTTAATGCCCTCTCGGCACACCGCACCCCCGAAGCTGTGGAGCAGTTTGCAAAAGGAGCAAAAGAGCGTGGCGTAAAGGTGATAATTGCCGCCGCAGGAATGGCAGCTCACCTACCCGGAGTAATTGCTGCAAGCACCACCCTGCCCGTCATTGGTGTACCCATCAACAGCACATTGGATGGAATGGATGCACTCCTTGCCATCGTACAGATGCCTCCCGGAATACCCGTTGCCACAGTAGGAGTGAACGCATCGCTGAACGCCGCAATCCTTGCTGTTGAGATGCTCTCGCTCGCCGACGGCAATCTTGCCGAACGCCTGGCAACATATAAAGATAATCTGAAGAAGAAAATAGAAAAGGCAAACGAAGAGCTTAAAGAGCTGAAATATGAGTACAAAACAAACTAATATAGACCTTTTCAACTACCATCGTCGCAACACCGTCCAGGTTAATGTAGGTGGTGTGAAGATTGGTTGCAAGAACCCCGTGCGTGTGCAGTCGATGACAAATACATCGACAATGGACACCGAAGGCAGCGCCGAGCAGGTAAAGCGTATTGTGGCAAAGGGAGGAGAGCTTGTCCGCCTTACCACACAGGGCAGCCGTGAGGCTATCAATCTGGGAGCAATAAAGAGCCTTTTGGCAGCAGAGAACTGCAACGTTCCCCTTGTTGCCGACGTTCACTTTAATGCCTCGGTCGCCGACGTCGCCGCACAATATGCCGACAAGATTCGTGTCAACCCGGGTAACTACGTAGACACAGCACGTACATTCAAACACATCGACTACACCGACGAGGAGTATGCCGAGGAGTTGGTACGTCTGCGTAAACGTTTCGTCTCGTTCCTCGACCTGTGCAAGAGAGAGAATAAGGCCATACGCGTAGGAGTGAATCACGGTTCACTATCCGATAGAATAATGAGTCGCTACGGCGACACCCCCTCGGGAGTAGTGGAGTCGTGTATGGAGTTTCTGCGCATCTGTCGTGACGAGAATTTCGACAATGTAGTAGTATCTATAAAAACCAGTAACACAGCAATGATGGTGACAACGGTGCGCCGACTTGTTGCTGTAATGGCCGAGGAGGGAGTATCGTATCCTCTTCATTTGGGTGTAACCGAGGCCGGCGACGCCGAGGATGGCCGCATAAAGAGTGCAGTAGGCATAGGAGCACTGCTTGCCGACGGAATAGGCGACACTGTACGCGTCTCTCTTGCCGAGGCTCCCGAGAACGAAATACCCGTTGCGAAAGAGCTTGTAGAGTATATCTCGGCACGAGCAGGACACAAGACTATAACAGCTGTTATAGGCAAAGACTTTAACTACATAGAGCCCAAACGTCGCAAGACCAACGAGGTGGGTTGCATCGGTGGCGACCGGGTGCCTGTCGTCGTTAGTGGCTACTGCACCCAAGATGAGAACCTTGCTCCCGATTTTCTGGTACGTGACGGGGCTATAACAGATTGTCGAGGCATCGAGTTTATAGCACTGCAATACAACGACATCACCCCCGAGGCAATTGAAAAGCTGAAGAGCAATGCCAAGAGCGTTGTAATTGCCGAGAGCAACCACATCAACCCTGTTGCCGAGCTTCGCGCCATTGTCCACAAACTAATGAGCGAGGGAGTGGGCACACCTGTAATAATTCGTCGCACCTACCACGAAAGCTCAGTTGAGAGCCTGCGCATAAAAGCAGCAGCCGACCTTGGAGTAATGTTCATCGATGGTCTTGCCGACGGAATATGGATAGAGAATGATGGAATATCGGACGAGCAGATTAATGCCATTGCATTCGGTATATTACAGGCTACACGTACACGTATCAGCAAGACTGAATATATAGCCTGCCCCGGATGCGGTCGCACAATGTACGATCTACAGGGAACATTGGCACGCATAAAAGCCGCAACCGGCCACCTGAAAGGGCTTAAAATAGGAGTGATGGGCTGCATAGTAAACGGCCCCGGCGAAATGGCCGATGCCGACTATGGTTATGTGGGTGCAGCCCGCGACAAAGTAAGTCTCTACCGAAAACAGGTATGCGTCGAGAAGAACATCCCCGAGGAGGAGGCAATTGAGCATCTGCTGAAACTAATAGAGAGCGACCGCACTAAAGAGTAATTAATCTATCACATAGTAAAAAATTATTGGTGCTCTTTTATAAAAAGCGTACCAATAATTTTTTACTCATCTTCTATATGTAAAGAACAAAAAAATTCCTATCTTCGCAGACTCAGAAGTATCCAAGTACAGAAAACCTTTTTCTGGAATTCAAACCGATTCTAAATCTTAACTAAACAATTATGAACGACAGTATAGGCGATATATTTAAATGGATAGCAAGGCACAAATATCTTGCTGTAACATTGGCATTCCTTGCTATTATTGTACTCTTCGACGAGAACAACCTGCTGAAACATATACAAAATCAGCGCGAGATATCCTCCTTGAAATCGGAGATAGAGGAACTTAACGAGCAGCACGATGCTCTTGAAGCCAAGCTCGAGGTACTCGACCGCGATGTAGAGGTTATGGAGAAGGTTGCACGCGAAAAGTATGATATGCAACTCGATAACGAAGAGGTATTTATTATCGAGAACTAATGTAAATACAGCATAAATATATTCTATGGAAATAAAAAACGTTCTATTCCAGATAGGCGGTGTTACACTTATAGCGGGGGCATTGGCCAAATTCTTTCTTCCTGTTTACGGAGCCTACATATATGCAGCAGGAGCAATACTCTTCGCCATAATGCAGTTTATATGCCGTCCACGCGGGGGCAGCGCAACACTACGTCGACTTGTATTCCAGCAGCAGATAGGTGGTATCTGTATTGTTGCAGCCGCAGCACTTATGTTCACACACGTACGTAACGAGTGGATAGTGGCAATGTTCCTTGGTGCCATATTCGAGCTATATACCGCATTCCGTATTCCGCAGGAACTCGAGAAACAGAGATAAGAGACATACAATCATAAAAAAACAGAGCAGCCGGCTGCTCTGTTTTTTTATGATTGTATCCGAAAATATTACTCTACAATGGTAAGCTCGTCGATGATACGTTTGCAACCACCGAATTTATCTATTACAAAGAGCACGTAGCGGATATCTACGTTTATGCAACGTTGCAAATTATCGTCGAATGTGATATCACCGCTTAGCGACTCCCAGTTACCGTCGAATGCCAAGCCAATGAGCTCGCCACGAGAGTTCAACACACCGCTACCACTGTTACCGCCGGTAATATCGTTGGTTGTAAGGAAAGCAACGGGCAACTCACCATTAGGCAGTGCATATCGGCCATACTCCTTGGCATTGTAGAGTTCTTTCAGGCAAGCAGGAACAATAAATTCGCTATTCTCGGGGTTCTCCTTCTCCATTACACCTTTAAGCGTTGTATAGTGGTTATATGTAACACCGTCGCGAGGCTGATAAGGCTTAACGGTTCCGAATGTCAGACGCATTGTAAAGTTTGCATCGGGAGCAACAGGCTTGCCGGCTGCCATCTCTAAAAGACCCTTAAGATAGGTCTTGTGCAGAGGATTGATTGTAGCTGTATGGGCAGCATTCCCATCCACAAGTTTCATATATATGTCGAAAATTGCATTGCGCAACTGATAGGCAGGGTCTTTCTCCAGTTTCTTAAGCTCGGGCTTTTTGATGAATTTGTCGAAATTCTTCTTATTGCTAAGGATTGAGTTGTCATAGACATAATCGATATATTTTTCCCAATCGCCTTTGTATTTCTTCTCAATCTGATTCAAAAATTCGCCACGCTCCTCGGGCTTTGTCAGTGAGATGTAGAGAGGCAGGGTCGATTTTGCTATACGACGGTCAATCTCGTGGTTGTAGTCACGATTGTGCAGCCACTCATATATACCGCCCAGCTGCTCGGGTTTACTCAAAAGCTCTTTATTGCCATTCGAAAGGTTGCGATAGATAAACTCGGTGTTCATTATCAGTTCGCTTGTAAGTGTCATAAGGTAAAGCATACGGGCATTCTCCTCGACAGTAGCGTTGATTCTATCCACCACCTGTGCATAATCGCTGTTGCCGACACTCTGAGCAAACTCTTTGAATTTAACTTCACCTGCCAGTTTCTTCTCTACTACCTTATTATCGACGATGGCCTTGTTCATTCCTATTGAGTTTTTCCAATAGTTACTTATGCTGGCAAGTTTGTTGGCATACTGTATGGTGACCTCTTCGCTCTTTGCCATCTCCTCACGGATAACCTTAAGAGCGGCATCGCGCATTGCAATACGTGGTTCGTTGCTGTTATACATACGACTCTTTACCTCGCCACCGGTGAGGAAACGTGATGTACTGCCGGGGAACCCCATTATCATTGCATAGTCGCCGACCTCTTGTCCCGCAAGTGAAATAGAGAGATGTTTGGGAGTGCTAAGAGGTTTATTGGTCTCTCTGTATGCAGCGGGATTGCCATTCTCGTCGCCATAGACACGAAACACCGAGAAGTCACCTGTGTGACGGGGCCACATCCAGTTATCGGTCTCGCCACCGAACTTTCCGATTGACGAGGGAGGAGTGGCTACAAGACGTACATCGGTGTAACGCTTGTAATAGACAAGATAGTACTTATTACCCTCGAAATAGGGTTTAAGCTCGGCATACATATAATCCTTTCCCTCGATTTTATCGGCTGCAAACAGTTCCTGAGCAACCCTGCGAAGTTTTGATGAAGAGAAACTCTCTTGCTCGGTCATACGTCCATCGGCAATACGAGCATTAATCTCATCGGTAACATCGGTAATCTTGGATACAAATGTAAAGCTAAGTCCCTCACAGGGGAGTTCCTCGGCATAGCTTTTAGACCAGAAACCATCCTTTAGATAGTTATGCTCTACGGCACTCAACTGCTGAATGTATTTGTACCCACAGTGGTGATTGGTAAAGATAAGGCCATTAGGCGATACAATCTCACCTGTGCAACCGCCACCAAAAATACCGATAGCATCCTTCAACGATGGTGCACCGGGCGAGTAAATTTCATCGGCCGAGATTTCAAGGCCAAGCTCACGCATACGATCTTCGAGGTTCTGACTGCGCATCAACTGCAGAAGCCACATACCCTCATCGGCTGACACCTGAGTGGGAAGTATCAACAGGGCAGCAATTAATGATAAAAAAAACTTTTTCATAGATTATTTTAATTTATGTAATATAGAAACTATTATTAAAAAAGCCAAGCTTTCTATAATATTCTGCGAAGATACATTAAAAAGACGTTGCAAAGGTTATATGAGAAAAAAAATTATTTTATTATATCGCAAATATAGCACTCTGTTACTCTTAAAAGTGTTGTAAAATGTTATAACTTCATAATTTGCGACTAAATGTGAGGTTGCAATTTGGAAAATATTAAAATTGATTCTTATATTAGCGCTCCGAAACACAACAAATATGTACAAACTACTGAAATATATTCTAATAGCTGCATTTTTGCCTTTGTTATTCTCGTGTTCCGAGAGATATTGCATCAAAGGGACAACCGACGGTTTCTATAATGGTGAGCAGGCATATATAAAAGTCGACAGTGGCGGCACGTGGCACATAATCGACTCGTGTGACATTCTTCACGGGTGTTTCGAAATGAGCGGCGAAGTTACGTCACCGTTCCTCAGCTCCCTTTTTATTGGCGAAGAGGCAATTATGCCCGTTATAATAGAGTGCGGCGACATTATTGTAGAGCTATCGATGCGCGACGCCAACATAAGCGGAACCCACCTAAACAATCAACTGGCGCTTTTTATCGAGAACAAAGAGGAGTATGAACGTCTTATAATGGATATTGAGCGACACGAAACATCGCTTATCCTCGATGGCAAAACAGCCGAGAGCGCAGCCGCAATAGTACGCGACTCACTTATGGCCGTTGGCGACTCACTGAATAGTTTCATAGAAGAGAGCATACGCAAACATTATAACAATGTTCTTGGCCCCTGCCTCTTCCAATTGTTATGTAGCGCAATGCCCTACCCCTTTATGACTCAACAGGTAGAGAGAATACTCGTAGATGCTCCGCAAAGTTTCAAAGACAACCATTTTGTCAAGAGCTTTATTGATGCAGCAACTGAGAACAAGCGCCGTATGAGCAACTGACACCGACTGCAAGAATATTGCCCATATTGACATTGAAAAAATCAAAGAATTATTTTAATCTTCTCGTGCCTTGCATTATCTTTGCGGTAAAGCAATAAGATATATGGAGAACTATATAGTTTCGGCACGAAAATACCGTCCCGACACATTTGAATCGGTGGTAGCGCAGAAATCGCTTACCACCACCCTAAAGAATGCCATACAGAGTGGCAAACTTGCCCACGCCTTCCTTTTCTGCGGTCCACGCGGAGTGGGTAAGACCACTTGTGCTCGAATATTCGCAAAGACCATAAACTGTCAGAACCCGACACCCGACGGGGAGCCCTGCAACTGTTGCGAGTCGTGCCAGTCATTCAACCAACAGCGCTCGTTCTCTATTTATGAGCTGGACGCTGCAAGCAACAACTCGGTCGACGATATACGCTCGTTGAACGAACAGGTGAGGATACCGCCACAAACAGGTCGATACAAAGTATATATCATAGACGAGGTTCATATGCTCTCGCAAGCAGCCTTCAATGCCTTTCTAAAAACACTTGAGGAGCCGCCTGCACACGCAATATTCATTCTTGCAACCACCGAGAAGCATAAGATTCTTCCAACCATCCTCTCGCGTTGTCAGATTTATGATTTCAGCCGTATCGAGGTTGCCGACATCATCGGGCACCTACAGAATATAGCTAAAAACGAGGGAATCAACTGCGAGCACGAGGCGCTGCGAATCATCGCACAGAAATCGGATGGTTGTATGCGTGACGCACTATCGCTGTTCGACCAAATGGTGAGTTTCACACAGGGCGACCTCACATACAGCAAGGTAATAGAGAGCCTTAATGTACTCGATTACGAATACTATTTCCGTCTGACACAGAATATGCTTTTGGGAGAGACCGCACAGGCATTGCTGCTCTTCAACAACGTTCTCTCGCACGGATTCGAGGGTAACATCTTCATCGAGGGCGCAGCATCGCACTTCCGCGACCTGTTGGTTGCATCGGATGCAGCTACAATGCCCCTCTTCGAAGGCAGCGAGGAACTTGGCCGCAGATATGCCGAGCAGGCAGGGAAATGCAAGCCTCGTATGCTTATATCGGCACTAAAATTGTGTAACGATTGCAGTATGAACTATCGTACAAGTCGCAACAAACGCCTGCTTGTGGAGTTGACTATAATACAACTGACACAGCTCATAAGCGACGAAGCCGACGAAAGCAGTGGGCGTAAGCCCAAGCAGTTAAAACCCATATTCAACACACAGAATCAGCAGCAGATAGCACAACAACCTCAGCAGGCACAACAACCTAAACGAGCAGCAGTACAGCCACAGCAGGGAACGCAACAAGCAGTACTGACTCGGCAGGTAGCACAGCAACAGGCAGTACAACAACAAACGGTACAGTCTCAGCAGACAGCACAACAGCAAGCAACGCAGCAGATTCAAGGACGTCCTGCACATCTTCGTCAGGCGCCCTCGGGAATGACATTAGGGCGAATGTTCAGTTCTACAATGGCTCAAAAGCCAACTACAGCCGAGCAGAACAATAGCGCAGCAACACAAACTGCCACCGAACAGCCAAAGGTTGAGTCACAGGTGACCTTAAAGCCAATTACGAGCGAAGATGTCGCACGGGCGTGGATGACCTTTGCTATGCGACTCCCCGAGAACGAGCGCGCACTTGCCGATAGAATGAAGATTATCACACCCACTCTGAAGGAGAACGGTATTTTCGGAATTTCGGTAGACAATCAGCTGGTTGCCGAGATGTTTGAGAGCGAGGCCAAGAGAATATCATCGGGAATGGCCGATGAACTTGGAGGTGTTTCACTTAAACTGTCGATAGAGGTAAACAAAGTGGTAGTAGAGCGACACGTATACGACCGCACTAAACAGTTCGAGATTCTTAGAGGAAAGAATCCGTTACTAAATAAACTTCACGCCGAGTTTGGGTTGGAGCTTTCATAATAGGTTATACTGTGGATATTGCAATGAATCTCAATATCCAAGAAAAAAAATCCCAAAGTACCGGCCGGTACTTTGGGATTTTATCATTATTAATACGTCTCGACAAAGGCAGTTAGTGAGAATATTAGAAAAGGTACTATTAACCTAAAACATATCCGAGAGCCTCTTGAGCTGCACGTTGTTGGCTCTCACGCTTCGAGAAACCTTCGCCGTGCCCCTTAATTTCACCATCGACAAGAACTTCGCTTATAAAATAAGGGCCATCGGAACGTTGTTCTTCACTACACAGCACAAAAGAGACTTGACGGTGCTCTTTCTGCGACCACTCAATGAGGCGACTCTTGAAATTATTATCGCTGACAATGATTGACTCCACATCGGGTATTGCTCCAAAGACACGCTCTAAAAGAAACAGACGACAATAGTCGTATCCCCTGTCGATATATATTGCACCCACAAGCGCCTCAAAAGCATTGCCAAACACATAGCTGTTATGCTGATGTCCCAACTCGCTAACCTCAACAATCTTATCGAGTCCTATCTTAACTGCAATATCATTCAGGCTCTCGCGGCAGACTAATCGGCTACGTGACTTCGAAAGAAAACCCTCGCGCTCTCTGCCGAATCGATGGTAGAGATAATCGGCTGCAACTGAGCTAAGCACCGCGTCGCCCAGAAACTCGAGCCTCTCGTTACAAGTCAGTTTACGTTTACCCGTTGCACAAGAACTGTGCGTAAGCGCCATCTTATAGGGTTTTATGTTTCTTGGCCAAAAGCCCAACAGAGAGTATAATAAAGAATAAGACTCCTTATCCTTACGAAATAAGAGCCTTATTCTATCTATCAGGTTTTTCAATTGATTATCTGTTTTCAAATTTTCTTGAATGCTATACAAACATTGTGACCACCAAAGCCAAATGTATTTGATATTGCCACATTGATAGGACGCTTCTGCGCCTTGTTGAATGTAAAATTCAGTTTATAATCAATCTCGGGATCCTCGTCACCCTCGGTAAAGTTAATGGTGGGAGGAACGGTATCGTTTACCATTGCAAGCACTGTTATTACAGCCTCGAGTGCTCCCGCGGCACCAAGCAGGTGACCCGTCATAGACTTTGTAGAGCTTATATTGAGTTTGTATGCGTGCTCACCAAAAACACCCTTTATTGCCTTTGTCTCAGAGATATCACCCGCATAGGTAGATGTTCCGTGCACATTGATGTAGTCGACATCTTCGGGCTTAAGTCCTGCCTCGTCAATGGCATTCTGCATTACGCGCATAGCACCGTCACCCTCGGGATGAGGAGCTGTCATATGATGCGCATCGGCTGTAAGACCCGAGCCGACAATCTCGGCATAAATTTTTGCACCGCGAGCCACTGCGTGCTCATACTCCTCGAGTACCAGACAAGCAGCACCCTCACCAATCACGAAACCGTCACGACTCTTGCTAAAGGGACGCGAAGCAGTCTCGGGTGCGTCATTACGCACCGACAGCGCGTGCATTGCATTAAAACCACCCACTCCGGTTGGACAAATAGCAGCCTCGGAACCTCCTGCAAGCATAACATCGGCACGTCCCAAACGTATCTGGTCGTAAGCATCAACGATGGCATTCGAAGCCGATGCACAAGCCGACGTTGTCACATAGTTAGGCCCTTTAAGACCATAACGTATCGATATAATGCCGGTTGTCATATCCGAAATCATCTTTGTAATGAGGAACGGAGAGAAACGAGGGCCTTTATCGGGGTTAAGGAAATAAGGCTCAAGCTCATCTTCGAGAGCGCGAATACCACCAATTCCCTCACCATATACGACACCAATACGATTGCAATCCTCTTTCTCGAAATCGAGTTTGCTATCCTCTATTGCCTGCACTGCCGAAGCAACACCAAAGTGAGTGTCGCTATCCAATTTACGAGCCTCACGACCAAGCTGAGCGCTTGAGTCGAAATTCTTAACCTCGCAAGCAAATCTTGTTTTAAAAAGTGTTGCGTCAAAACGAGTAATAGGTCCTGCTCCACTTACTCCATTAGAGACGTTTTCCCAAATTGTGGGAATATCGTTTCCAATCGGAGAAATAGCACCAAGACCTGTTACAACTACTCTTCTTGAATTCATCTACTAGAATAGTTAGGTTATATGTATATGTAGGAAGTCGATTACTTCTCAGCAACCATCTTCTCTACATACTTAACTGCATCGCCTACAGTTGCAATGTTCTCAGCCTGATCCTCGGGGATAGAGATACCGAACTCATCCTCGATTTCCATAATAAGCTCAACGCGATCGAGTGAATCTGCGCTAAGGTCATTTGTGAAACTTGCCTCAGAAGTAACCTCTGACTCTGATACACCGAACTTCTCAACGATAATAGCTTTTACTCTTGCTTCAATTTCTGACATAGTTGTATGATTTTAGTATTACAAATTGTTAGATGGCGCAAAGGTATGGCAAAATTCACAAACTGCCAAGAAATTATGCAAAAAATGCGCTATTTTTTTGCACATTCAACCATTTTTGTGCAAAAAGCACTCTCCAAACACCTTCTCTTACCATCCATGGGCGAACATTATTTTTCTATTTTTATATTATAAGCAGCAGGTTCGCGCCTTAAATTATAGTTATTACGCAGCCATTCGAATTTCTCGGGTGCCTCTTTTAACGCCATTGTATCACCTAAGGGGTTATATATTCTAAGCAAAGCTTCGGCTTCATTGACTGCTTTTATGAAAGACTCCCGGGGGGCAGCCAACTCGGTCATAGGAAGCATCGACCTATAGTCACTGAAGCGTGCAAATGCCTCTAACACCTGTCGGGTAGCATTTATCTTACCTTCGGCCGAGTAACCTGCAATATGCGGTGTCGCAATGTAGGCACGTTGCAATAGTGAAAGATTCAAATGAGGTTCTCCCTCCCACACATCAATAGCTGCACTTTCTACTTTTCCACTGTCAAGAGCTGCAAGAAGCGCCTCATTATCGACAATAGGGCCACGAGAAGCATTAATGAGCAGGTGGCAATGCTGTAGCGTATCGAAGAAACGTTCATCGGCCAGATGATAGCTTGCATAGCGCCCCACCCTGCTAAGCGTGGGATGAAATGTTATCACATCGCACTGCCCGGCAATGTCGGCAAGCGAAGAGAAGCCCTCTTCACCCCGTTCCTCACGCGGAGGGTCGTTAAGCAACACCGTCATACCAACACTACGCGCCCAACGCTCGACACGCGAGCCTATCTGCCCGACACCAACTATGCCCAGTGTAAGAGTATCTGCCGCCACACCGTTGTCGCGCGCCCACGAGTAGACAACCGACTGCACATACTGAAGTACAGCATTGGCATTGCAACCCGGAGCATTCGTCCACTCAATGTCGGCCTGCTTGCAATACTCACGGTCGATATGGTCGTACCCGATAGTGGCCGTACCTATAAAACGTACCGCACTGCCATCGAGCAACGCAGCATTACAATTTGTACGTGTACGCACAAACAGAGCTCCTGCATCCACAAGATGTCCATTGGCAATTGCATCGCCGGGAAGAGCAAGCACACTATGTCCCATCTGTTGCAAAGCATCGCCCAGATAGGGTATTTTCTCATCAATAACTACCTTCATCAAATATACTACATCTAAAAAACGATGTAAATATAGTTACTTTTCCAATAAAATTTTGTCTATATCGTAAAGTTTGTATACATTCGCATAATAAGATTTTTTCTTTATAGGTCTCATCCAAGAAGAACCGATATAAAGAAGTCTGTTATTTTTAAAATAGTACATATCCTAAAATCTCATACACAATGAAAGCATTTACCGAGATGAGTTGGCCCATCTTTAATCAGGCCATTGCCGATTATCATAAGACCGACAACGTAGATACCCCTATCAACAACCCCTATCCCGTTAAGAGTATCGAATATTACCTCTATCTGAAATGCTGGATAGACACCGTTCAATGGCACTTCGAGGATATTATCAGAGACCCGAATATCGACCCCGTTGAGGCACTCACACTAAAGCGTCGCATAGACAAGTCGAACCAAGACCGCACCGACCTGGTGGAGCTTATCGACAGTTACTTCCTCGATCTATACAAAGATGTTACCCCTATCGAAGGTGCAACAATCAATACAGAGAGTCCCGCTTGGGCTGTCGACCGCTACTCTATCCTCTCACTTAAGATATACCATATGAATGAGGAGGTAATACGCACCGACGTAAGCGAGGAGCACCGTGCAAAATGCCAGGCCAAACTCGACGTTTTGAAAGAGCAATACAAAGATATGACAACCTCTATCGGTCAGCTGCTCGATGACATTGCAGCCGGTCGCAAATATATGAAGGTGTACCGCCAGATGAAGATGTACAACGATCCCTCATTGAATCCCGTTCTTTATGGTGCAGGAAAGAAATAACGGCAAACGCACAATACTTATCACACGTTTCTCGGCTGTAGGCGATATTGCAATGACAATTCCATTGCTCTATTCGCTTGCTGCCACATATCCGCAACACCGATTCGTGCTTGTCAGCCGCAAGAGATTCGGACAATTTTTTATAAATGCTCCGCAGAATCTGCTCTTCAAGGGAGTAGACCCCGACTGCTACAAGGGGCCTTTCGGACTTCGCAGGCTCTACAACGAGTTGAAAGAGGAGTTTGCCCCCGATGCCTTTGCCGACCTTCACGACGTGCTACGCACAAAGGTTCTGCGTCTCTTCTTTGCGCTTAATAATGTACCCACCGAGCACATTATAAAAGGCCGCATAGAGAAGAGTCGCCTTACCTGCAAGTACAACAAAAGGCTCGAACCGCTTATGAGCACCTTTGAGCGCTACCGCGATGTATTTACCCGTCTGGGCCTACCCTTTACCCCGGATTTTGTCTCGCTGTTCGGCAACGAGAAGGGGGATATAAGCGAGTTTGCAACCGTATTGCCACAAAAAGGCAGTGACAAATGGTTAGGAATAGCACCGTTTGCTCGTCATAAAGGGAAAATATACCCCATAGAACTTATGCGCCGAGTAGTAGAGATACTATCCAAGCAACAGGGAATAAAGATAATATGCTTTGGCAACGGCGCCGAAGAGGAACTTGTTGTAAACGGCTGGTGCCGCGACTACGACAATGTAATCTCATTTATAGGCAAAAGTAATTTCAATGGCGAGCTTCGACTCATAAGTCACCTTGATGCAATGCTCTGTATGGACTCGGCAAATATGCATATGGCATCACTGGTAAACACCCCGGCACTATCAATTTGGGGTGCCACATCGCCATTGGCTGGATTCTTGGGCTGGCATCAGAAAGAGGAGGACTGCATACAGTTACCGTTGGAATGCCGTCCTTGCTCTATATTCGGCAACAAACCCTGCCACTACGGCGACTACCGTTGTATGAATTTCCCGCCACAGGAGATTGCCGACAGAGTAATAAAGAAATTAGGATTATAATATGGACAACGCATTACTGGAACCACGTAAAGACCCTATGGGGCGCGCCATTGCCGACTATCATTCAACAGGTAAGGCAGCCAAGCTTCGCGTACTCTCGTCGATGTTCTACGAGGATGAGATTCCCGTTGCCACACTCTTTCGCACAATGGAGGAGATGCCACTGCTCGAACAGACAATGATTCAGATGGCGCGGGGTCGTGTGCTTGACGTTGGAGCAGGCTCGGGTTGCCACTCACTTGAACTGATGAAACGCGGGCACGAGGTTGTTGCAATAGATATCTCGGAACTATCGGTGCAGGTAATGCGCGAGAGAGGTGTCGATGCTCGTCTGACAAATTTCTTCGACGAGACCTTCTGCGAAAAATTCGATACAATACTTATGGCAATGAACGGCATCGGTATTGTTGGAAAAGTAGAGCGTATGCCTCAGTTTATGCTTTGCGTGAAGCGCCTGCTTTCTCCGGGCGGACAGCTGTTACTCGACTCATCCGATTTAAGATACATCTACGAAGAAGAAGACGGTTCTTTCTGCGTCGACCTTGCTGCCGGATATTATGGTGAAGTCGATTATGAAATGCGTTATAAGGGCATAAAGGGTGCCTCCTTCGATTGGCTGTATATCGACTTTGAGACACTTGCCTATTATGCCACAGTAGCAGGACTTAAATGCGAAAAGTGCGCCGAGGGCAGCCACTACGATTATGTTGCACGAATTAGTTGGCACTCATAATCCTTACCACAATATCAGTTTGCCTATTATCCTCCTATTTCACCAATAGGATTGCGTTTACTCTGTCTGGCACCGAGTTTCTCTAATTTTGCGCAAGACTGAAGAATACTCTGCCCTGTGGGAGCGAGTTTCTTGCCACCCTCGTCGTATGCTCTCTGCGCTCGCTTTATTGCTTCGCCGATATTCTCGTAACAAGCCATAAACTTTCCTACACGGTCGAGAATCTCGTTGGCAAGTTCGTAGACCTTCTCGTGGTTCTCGGCCTGTGCAATATGCGCCCAGGTGAGATTTATCATTCTTAATGCAGCAAACAGCGTCTGCTCATCGGCAATGAACACGTTCATCTCCATTGCCTTGCGCCAGAGGTCGGGTTGCGCGTTAAGCGCTGTCCACAGAGCACCTGTGTGTGGAACGAACATTATCACATAATCCATTCTTACCTTTGGCGCTTTTATATAGGACGAATAGTCCTTCTTCGAGAGCTCCTTAACGTGTTTCTGTATGCTGTCGACGTGTGCCTTCAAGTGCTTTTGACGCTCCTCTTCGGTCTCGGCATTGATGTAATCCATAAAAGCAGTGAGCGACACCTTCGAGTCTATTATCACTTCGCGTCTGGTGTCGATGTGCATAATAACATCGGGACGCAGATTTCCTCCTGTATCGGTTCTTACGACATTACCCGCGGCGTCGCGTATAGCAGCCTGAAGTTCGTAGTGCACGCCTTGTGTAAGTCCCTGCGATTCAAGCAGTTCATCGAGTACACGCTCGCCCCAGTCTCCCTGCACCTTACTTTTGTGTTTAAAGACACGTGCAAGTTCATCGGCACTCTGCTTAGCAGCCTCGCTGTGACGCATCATATTCTCGAGGTTAGCCTTCATCTCGCTGCTAAGTTCGGTCTGTCTAAGCGTGCTATCGCTCATTGTCTGCTTCATCTTCTCTATTGTCTCGCGCAGAGGATTTACAATCTGTCCAAGATTCGTATTGCTTGCTTCGGCAAACTCTTTCTGACGCTGTTTAAGCATATCATCAGTTGCATTTTTCACCTGTGCCGTCACTCTTGAGATTGTCTCATCGAATAGTTCTTGCTGCGTCTGCATAGCCTGTCGATGTCTCTCCTCTTGAGCAATCAGCATCTCGCGGTTCTGTCTCTCGGCATCATTTTTTACCTCGGAGATGCGCTTTTCACACTCTCGTTTTATACTCTCTATCTGCTCCTTCGCATCACTCTTTACCGCTGCAACTTGCTGCTGAAGAGCCGACGATTTGAGTTCGGCATTAGCTTTTTCGTTCTCGAGTTGCCATTTCATTTTCTCAATCTCGGTCAATAAGTCCTTGCTTTTGCCACGTGCTATGATAATCCCTGTAAACACTCCCAACGCTACTCCGGCAACAACAGCTAAAATAATCTCCATAAAAAGTCTTGTGTTTTGTTTAGTAATATATAGTTCCTTTGAAAGCGTAAAAATAAGATAAAAATTCGAAAAGCAGGGGGTATAGTTTCATAAAAACAGAATCTCGGAATTAATCCCGAGATTCTGTTTTTATGAAAAAGAGTGTTTACTTTTTCGATAGTTGGTTAATAACCTTAACAAGCTGTTCGCCCAAGCCAATGGAGTAACCCTGTGACATAAATACAATGCGGTTGAAGGTATCGGCAACAAGAATTACGGGACGGTTGGGACTTTTCAGTTTCATATTGGTAATTATCTCGTTGCTTATCTTGTCGTCAATATCGGTACCCCAAACAACTGTCGAGGGAAGATTGGGAAAGTCGTCGCTCTTGAAACGA
>JAGBBX010000058.1 GCA_017938245.1 Bacteroidaceae bacterium | reverse complement strand
CGAGCAGTGTTTCATATTCTGTTCCGATGCCTTGATAGGCATTGCGTACCATTTCGGCACTTACATAGGCTTCTCTATCCGACAGGCGTTGATAGTGCTTGATGATTTGAGCCTTGATGTTATCCAAAGCAAGATTGATTTCTCTCGCTTCCTTGCTCTTGCCTTTGGCTCGATTACCTTTCACATCCCAAAGTTCTTTCGGAATGGTACGCTTACAACTGAATTGGGCTACTGAGCCGTTGATTGTCACTCGTCCCATAATGGGAACAATACCGTTTTTCTCCTTGCTTGCGTTCACGTAGAACAGCACCTTAAATGTACTTCGCATAATCCAATCTTTTTTGGTTACAAAATTATGTATCAGCGAGTTATACATTACTACGCAAACTAATGCAGAACGATGAAACGTGACGACACAAAGAAAAATCTCACTCATTTTGGGTAACGATTAGGCAACCGTTCTATTTCATTACCTTGCGTTTCTTTGCTAAATTGCCATTTCCCGTATTTCCGAGGTTTTCAGCGTAATGCGTTTATTATCAGTGCAAGATGTACTATTATTCCGATTTCAGTTGATTATTCCAGCGTTTTTTCGTAACTTTGCCGTCGCAAAGCGACGGAGCAGGAACCCATCGCTATAACACCGAAATAAGATAGATAGATAGAAAATATATGCAGAAGATTCGTAACATTGCAATTATCGCACACGTCGACCACGGAAAAACAACCCTTGTAGATAAAATGATGCTCGCCGGCAATTTGCTAAAGGAGCAGAACAACGATGTACTCACACTCGACAACAACGACCTTGAGCGCGAACGCGGAATAACCATTCTCTCGAAGAATGTCTCGATACAATATAAAGATACCAAGATTAACATTATTGACACTCCGGGACACAGCGACTTTGGAGGTGAGGTTGAGCGCGTACTGAATATGGCCGATGGCTGTCTGTTACTTGTGGATGCATTTGAAGGTCCGATGCCGCAGACACGTTTTGTGCTTCAGAAGGCACTGCAAATAGGACTAAAGCCCATCGTTGTTGTGAACAAGGTCGACAAGCCCAACTGCCGCCCCGACGAGGTTCACGAGATGGTGTTCGACCTTATGTTCTCTCTTGACGCCACCGAAGAGCAGCTCGATTTCCCCGTAATCTTCGGCTCGGCAAAGAATAATTGGATGAGCACCGACTGGCGCAATCAGACCGAAGATATTACTCCGCTGTTGGATGCTATCCTGGAGCACATCCCTGCACCCAAGCAGCTCGAAGGTACCCCGCAGATGCTCATCACTTCGCTCGACTACTCGCCCTACACAGGACGTATTGCAATAGGTCGTGTGCATCGTGGCACACTCACCGAGGGTGCCAACGTAACCCTCTACGGTCGTAACGGCAACTGTTCAAAGGTAAAAATAAAGGAATTGCATACATTCGAGGGACTGGGGCGCAAGCGCATCGACGCTGTAAGTTCGGGCGACATTTGCGCCATTGTAGGACTTGAAGCTTTCGAGATTGGCGATACAATTTGTGATTTTGAAAATCCCGAACCCCTGCCAACAATAGCCATTGACGAACCCACGATGAGTATGCTCTTCACAATCAACAACTCGCCTTTCTTCGGCAAAGAGGGTAAATTTGTCACCTCGCGCCATATACAAGACCGTTTGGACAAGGAGCTCGACAAAAACCTTGCCCTGCGTGTTAGCAAGTCGCCCGAAGAGGATGCTTGGACTGTCTACGGCCGAGGAGTGCTCCATCTGTCGGTGCTCATAGAGACAATGCGTCGCGAGGGTTACGAGCTTCAGGTGGGACAGCCCCAGGTAATATACAAAGAGATTGACGGAGTGCGCCACGAGCCCATCGAGGAGTTGACAATAAATGTACCTAACGAATATTCAAGCAAGATTATTGATATGGTAACACGTCGTCGAGGCGAAATGATCTCGATGGAGGCACAGGCCGACCGCGTGAACATAGAGTTCAACATACCCTCACGAGGTATCATCGGACTGCGTACCAACGTGCTCACCGCATCGGCAGGAGAGGCAATTATGGCACACCGCTTCAAAGAGTACCAACCCTACAAAGGCGATATAGAGCGCCGCACCAACGGTTCAATGGTAGCGATGGAGAGCGGCACAGCATTTGCCTACGCAATAGACAAGCTGCAAGATCGCGGACGTTTCTTCATAAATCCACAAGAGGAGGTATATGCCGGACAGGTCGTAGGCGAGCACATCCACGAGAACGACCTTGTGATAAATGTCACTAAGAGCAAGAAACTCACCAATATGCGAGCAAGCGGTTCGGACGACAAGGCCCGTATTGTACCGCCCATAATCTTCTCGCTCGAAGAGGCACTCGAATACATAAAGGAGGACGAATACATCGAGGTAACACCAAAGTCAATGCGTATGCGTAAGATTATCCTCGACGAGCTCGAGCGCAAGCGTGCCAACAAACAATAAGCAAGAAGGATGAAGCGAGTAGCAATACTACTGACACTGCTGCTTACCCTTGTCGCCTGCAAGGAGAGTAAGCCGACGTACAGCCTCAGCGGTCAATATGGCAACGGAGGCGACACGCTGTATATATTCGGACTCGATAGTCGACACGACCGCCTCGACACCTTACTCACCGATAAGAGCGGAGAATTTACCTATAAATTATCGACCGACACCCTTATTCCGCTTACCCTGATTATGCCCGATGGCAAGATGCACCCCCTGTATGCCGAACCAAACATCAATGCCACATTGGAGAACGGCAACAACGGAAGAATAATCGTCAAGGGAGGTGCTACGCAGGCACTCTACGACAGCATTACAGCAAAAATAGACTCGGTAAAAGGAAGGGTAAAGAAAGAAGATATAATAGATAAATTCATCTCGACCCACCCAATGAGCGAGATAAATATCCATCTGCTGCAACGCTATTTCATAGAGATACCCGACGCCAAGAACCCTTTCATACGCACACGATTAGACAAGCTGGGAGGTACACTGCAAGACAACGACTACTTTGCCGATGTAAAAGTAAAGGTATCGAAAAAGAACAGCAATATCGTTCATAAGGCATTCCCCGAATTTACATTCACCACTGCCGAGGGTAAAGAGATTGAACGTAACGACTACGTTGGAAAATATACCATTGTCACATTCTGGGCATCGTGGGACAGCCTCAGCGTCGGGCATCTTAAAGAGTTGAGTAAGATAGCACGCAACAACAGTGACGATGAATTTGCCCTGCTGAATATCTCACTCGACCACGACACCGCCTCGTGGCGTCGTTGCATAGAGAAAGACACAATTGAGGGCGACAATATTTGTGACGCACAGCTATGGGACAACAGCATTGTCAAGGAGTTTAATATAGAAAAACTCCCCTTCAGCCTGCAGATGAACCCTTATATGCGCATCGACCGTTTCGGGGTAAATGCCAACGAGGAATTTGCCACAGAGATTGACTCGCTAATAAAGAGACACGCAAAGGATGAGAAGCGTAAGGAACAGCGCCGTAGCAAAAAAGAGCAGAAGATAAGAGTAGCCACAAATAAAGACCGCGACGATATAATAAAAAGAGGCGGACTTAAAAGCGTAAAAGATGTATCGCCTACCAAGAAAATTGTAAAACCAGGGAAATAAGAGCCATAATCGAGCTATGTTGGTAAAGGTTTTTGCAGCAGCCATACAAGGCATTAGCGCCACACTCGTCACCATTGAGGTGAATGCCCTGCGAGGAATACAGTTTTTCCTTGTGGGACTGCCCGACAGCGCAGTAAAGGAGAGTTATCATCGCATACAGTCAGCACTTCAGCATAACGGAATGAAATTCCCAAGCAAGCAGATTATAGTGAATATGGCTCCTGCCGACATTCGCAAGGAGGGGTCGGCATACGACCTGCCTATAGCTATAGGAATCCTTGCTGCCGATGGCGCCATAGGCACAGAGCGCTTGGGCAGCTATATGATTATGGGCGAGCTTGGTCTAGACGGTTCACTCGTTCCCATAAAGGGAGTGCTTCCAATTGCGCTTAAAGCGCAAGAGCTTGGTTACAAAGGCATTATACTACCCACAAGCAATGCTGCCGAAGCAGCAGTGGTAGATGGCCTACAGGTATACAGTGCCGATAATCTGCTGCAGGTTGTAGAGTTTCTTAACGGAAAAGAGGAGGCACTTATCCCCGTCAATATAGATATTGAAAAAGAATTTTACTCGCAGCAAAGCTGTTTTCCCTTCGACTTCAGCGAGGTACGCGGACAGGAGAGCGTGAAACGTGCCTTTGAGGTAGCCGCCGCCGGTGGACACAACCTGCTTATGATAGGCCCTCCGGGTAGCGGAAAATCTATGATGGCAAAGCGCCTGCCAAGCATACTGCCCCCACTTACATTGCAAGAGAGCCTCGAGACAACAAAGATACACTCGGTGAGCGGACATCTGCCCGATGGCACAGCACTCATAACACAGCGTCCTTTCCGCAGCCCCCACCACACAATATCATCGGTAGCACTGTGCGGAGGAGGCACCAACCCCCGTCCCGGCGAAATTTCATTGGCACACAACGGCGTGCTGTTCCTCGACGAGCTACCCGAATTTTCGCGAGACGTACTCGAGGTGATGCGCCAACCATTGGAAGACCGCAAGATATGCGTCGCACGTGCCAATTACAAGGTAGAATACCCCGCAGGAGTGATGTTCGTTGCCTCAATGAATCCCTGCCCCTGCGGATACTACAACCACCCCACAAAACCCTGCGTATGCAACCCCGGACAGGTGCAGCGCTATCTTAACAAGATAAGCGGCCCACTGCTCGACCGCATTGACCTACAAATTGAGATTGTCCCTGTCCCATTCGAGAAAATATCCGACGCACGTGAGGGCGAACCAAGCGCAGCCATCCGCGAGCGCGTCATTGCAGCCCGTAAAATACAGGAGCAACGCTACGCAGGCGAGCCGGGCATACACAGCAACGCACAGATGCCACCCAAGCTGATAAAGAAATATGCCGCAATAGATGCACAAAGCCTCGCAATGCTAAAAATGGCAATGGAGCGCTTCAACCTATCGGCACGTGCCTACGACCGCATTTTAAAGGTAGCACGCACCATTGCCGACCTTGAAGCAAGCGAGCAGATACAGTCGCATCACATTGGCGAGGCAATAGGCTACCGCAACCTCGACAGAGAGAGTTGGGGAACATAAAATAACATATTTAGCCGTTAATTAATTAAAAACAGAGTATATATGAGATTCACTAAAGCATTACTTATGTGCGCAGCAGCGATGCTGAGCCTTGCTGCCGACTCGGTAGCGCAGAGTGTGAGAATATCGCCCATTCCGCAAGCTATCCAATGGAGCGAAGAGAAAGCATTTGACAACAACGTGGCATACACCATTGTTGGCGAGACCGATGCCGACAGCGATGCCATCCGTCTGCTGAAAGAGAATTTCTCAACCGAGGGCGGCAGTGTGCAACTAATCATCGGCGAGAGGGGCGATGCCTCGGTAGCCGAGTACGAGAACCTCATCCCCCAAAAGAGTGAGGGCTACTATCTGAGCGTACAGAGCAACAAGGTAATCATCGCCGGTAACGATGGTGCAGGAACTTTCTACGGAGCACAGAGCTATATTCAGATAGCGTCACAGCCCCAAGTTATGCAAGTTACCATAACCGATTATCCCGACGTACCTCAACGAGGCCTTGTCGAGGGCTATTATGGCAACCCTTACAGTGAGGCCAACCGTATGAGCCTCTTCGAGATGTTCGGTCGACAGAAGATGAACGTATATATCTACGGGCCAAAAGACGATGTTTACCACAAGGATAAATGGCGCGAGAAATACCCTGCGGCACAAGGCAAGAAAATCACACAATATGTAAACGCAGCAAAAGCCAACAAGGTTGACTTTGTGTGGGCAATACACCCGGGTAACGACATTCAGTGGAACGAGACCGACAGAAAGAACATCGTAAACAAGTTGAAGGCTATGTACGACCTCGGTGTGCGCACATTCGCTGTGTTCTTCGACGACGTTTGGGGTGGTGAGGGCACACGCGGCGACAAGCAGGCCGAGCTTATGAATTACATCACCGAGGAGTTGAATGCCGCTTACGACGACGTAAACCCCTGTATAATCTGCCCCACACAATACAACAAAGGTTGGACAAGCGGCGACTATCTGAATACATTGGGCAGCACAATGAACAAGGAGATACGCATAATGTGGACAGGTAACAGCGTGGTAGATATGATTAACAAGGCCGATATGCAGTGGATTAACAGCCAGATAAGCCGCAAGGCATTTATATGGCTCAACTACCCCGTAACCGACTACTGTATCAATCACCTGCTGATGGGTCCTACGTGGGGTAACGACCTCGACATTGCCGATATGTTGTCGGGATTCACATCGAACCCGATGGAGTATGCCGAGGCATCGAAGGTATCGCTTTTCAGTATTGGCGAGTACAACTGGAATATGAGTGAATACAACCCCGACGAGTCGTGGGAAGAGGCAATAAAATATCTTATGCCACAGAATCGCGCAGCATTCAAATTCTTCTGCGAGAACAATATCGACCTCGGTGTAAACACACACGGACTGCGCCGCACCGATGAGTCGCCCGAATTTGCACAGGCAAAGAACGAATATAACAAACTGATGGCTGCCGGCGACCGCGAGGGAGCATACGCAGCTGTAGGTGCGCAGTTCGACAAAATGATTGAGTCGGCCGATGTTCTGCTTGCAAGCAACGAGGCACGCGAACTAATCGAGGAGATTACCCCGTGGCTGAACGTAATGAAACTGTTGGGGCAGCGTGGTGCAAGCATCGTCGCAATGAACAAAGCCCTTGCCGAGGAGTCGCCCGAGGCCTTTGTCGATAACTACCTTAAGTATCAGGAGTACACCGAGGCACAATCGGCAATACGTTCACGCGACTTCAGCGGAACACTTAAGATAGCATCGCCCGTTGTCGGAACAGTACACGTCGAGCCTTTTGTAAAGGAGAAGATAGGCGAGCTTGTAGCCGAGTACAAAGAGAACTATGACTATCGCTTAGATATTTTCCCCGCTCAGGTATTAGAGAATGGCACTTACTACATTATGTACAACGGGAAATATCTGTCGAACACACGTCCACGCGTCTCGGCAAGCGTACCGCAGTTTGTTGCAGGCCGAGACACCATACGCCCGCAGCGTCAGGAGTGGAAGATAACCCTCGATGCGACCACAGGACGTTACAAGATTGTCAACCTCGAGGATAACCGCTATCTTAACGAGAAAGGTGCCTTCACCGTCAGCGACGATACCAACCCCTACGAGGCAGTATGGCACTCATATAATATTCAATTGTTGGCAAACGGTAAATTCGCAATTCAGAACGCAGGCAGCGCAGGTGATAAGTTCTGGACTGCAAATGCTACACGAATATCAACAGGCTCGTCAAATGTGAATATCCCCGATAAATATATCTTCGACATTGTAGCAATGGGAGGCGACAAGGAGCAACCCTCTATCGTAAGCGGAGAGACCTATTATATTATGTCGGGCGATAAATACCTTACCAACACCAATATTAAGGGTAGCGGTGGAACACCTACATTCAAGCAGACACAGAAAGTGGGTAAGCCTCACGAGTGGATAATAACAGTTGATGCAAGCGGAAAGAACTGCTACAAGATTGTAAGCGGTGCCGACGGACGCTATCTTAACGAGTATGGAGTATTCGGCACCAACCAGTATTACAGCGATTGGAACACCTATTTGATTACCAAGAGAGGCGATAAATTCTCGCTTGCCTGGACACAGTCGGCTACCAAAAACGAGGTAAGATACATCGTTGTATCGGGCGACCGTCTCGATGCAAAATCGGTGAGCCTCGGCGACAGCTACACTGTATCTATCGTGAACAAGAACGATGCGACATCGATAGAGAACACCGCCGACGAGACTTTGCAGGTGTGGTACGACACAGCAAGTGAGAGTATCCTTTGCAGCAACATTGCCGATGGCAGCAACATCTGCATAGTGACAGCCTCGGGTTCTATGGTATGCAGCACGGCAGCCAAGAGCAGCGTCGCACAAATAAATATGAGCAACCATCCTTCGGGTGTCTACATCGTCACCATCGAGAATAACAACGGCAGAAACGCTTATAAGGTACTTAAGCAGTAATAAGATTGCGAACAAAGAGAATATTTTGTACCTTTGCACCCACAAAAAAATAACAGATAATAATTTACAATAAAAAATAATGACAAGAGAACTTTTCACAAAAGAGGCATATAAAATAGCCGACATAACATTGGCCGACTTTGGCCGCAAGGAGATTGAGATGGCACAACACGAGATGCCGGGATTGATGGCACTCCGCGAGAAATATGGCAACGAGAAACCCCTGAAAGGCGCGCGCATAATGGGTTCGCTGCATATGACAATTCAGACTGCAGTGCTCATTGAGACACTCGTCGAGCTGGGCGCCGAGATTCGTTGGGTATCGTGCAACATCTACTCGACACAAGACCACGCAGCAGCAGCCATTGCACAGGCCGGCATCCCCGTATTTGCGTGGAAGGGCGAGAACCTTGCCGACTATTGGTGGTGTACCCTTCAGGCGCTCACTTTCGAGGGTGGCGAGGGTCCCGACACAATCGTCGACGACGGCGGCGATGCTACACTTATGATACATTTGGGCTACGCAGCCGAGAGCGACCCATCGGTGCTCAACTACAGCGAGAGTGACCCCGAGGATGAGCGCGAGCTAAAGAAACTGCTTGCCCGCGTACTTGAGGCCGACCCTCAGCATTGGCACAGAGTGGCAGCAAAGATAAAGGGAGTATCGGAGGAGACCACAACCGGCGTACACCGTCTCTACCAGATGATGGAGAACAAGGAGCTTCTCTTCCCCGCATTCAACGTCAACGACTCGGTTACAAAGAGCAAGTTCGACAACCTCTATGGTTGCCGCGAGTCTCTTGCCGACGGAATAAAACGTGCTACCGACGTGATGATTGCCGGCAAGGTTGCCGTTATCTGTGGTTACGGCGACGTAGGCAAAGGTTGCGCACACAGTATGCGCTCTTACGGAGCACGCGTTCTTGTGACCGAAATTGACCCCATCTGCGCACTTCAGGCAGCAATGGAGGGATTCGAGGTTGTCACAATGGACGAAGCCTGCAAGTATGGTAATATATTTGTTACCTGCACCGGAAACATCGACATTGTACGCATCGACCATATGGAGCAGATGCCAGACCAGGCAATCGTATGTAACATCGGTCACTTCGACAACGAGATACAGGTCGAGGCACTCAAAAACTTCCCCGGCATACGCTGCCTGAACATCAAGCCACAGGTAGACAGATATTTCTTCCCCGACGGCCACAGCATCATTCTGCTTGCCGACGGTCGACTTGTAAACCTGGGCTGCGCTACAGGACACCCCTCATTTGTAATGAGCAATTCATTCACCAACCAGACACTCGCACAGATTGAGCTTTTCACAAAGCAGTACGAAACAGGCGTATACTGCCTGCCCAAGCACCTTGACGAGGAGGTTGCCCGCTTGCATCTGGGACGCCTGAATGCCAAACTCACCACCCTGACACAGAAACAGGCCGATTATATCGGAGTAGATGTAAAGGGCCCCTATAAGTCGGACATTTACCGTTACTAAAAGAATGGCCGACGTAAGAACCATTTGCGTCTACTGCGCATCGAGCAATCGCGTAGACGAATCGTACAACAGCGCCGCCCACAAACTGGGCGCGCTGTTGGCTCGTGAAGGGATTACCCTTGTAACGGGTGGTGGCAGCATAGGCCTTATGCGCGCAGTCGAGGATGGCGCGCTCGAGAACGGCGGAAAAGCCATCGGCGTTATACCTCAGTTTATGGTAGAACAAGGGTGGCATCATACCGGGCTCAGCGAGCTTCGCATCACACCCGATATGCACACACGCAAGCAGACTATGGCACAGCTATCCGACGCCGTCATTGCCCTTCCCGGAGGATGCGGTACAATGGAGGAGTTGTGCGAAATTATCACCTGGAAACAGTTGGGACTATATCTGAACCCCATCGTAATACTGAACATAAACGGATACTACGACGCACTTATCGAGCAGCTTAAACACGCCATAGAGGAGCATTTTATGGGCGAGATACACGGCAGTATATGGAGCGTTGCAACCTCGCCCGAAGAGGCAATAGAGCAGATTTATAACACCCCCGTCTGGGACGCATCCATTCGTAAATACGCAGCGTTGTAAATTATGAGCGGTACACCAATCCCCTACTCCATCGGACAAGACAACCTTATCCTGTCGCTATTCATTGCAAGTCTTTTGGGCGGTGCATACGTGTTGCTACGCGATGGAGCAAGCATCGTAGAGCGTCTGAAAAAGATGTTCTACTATAAGGGGCAGGCCGTACCCTACAATTCACGTGCCGGAATAAGCACCGCAGGAAACAATATACTGTATCTGCTACTTATACTATACTCTACAATTATAATTTTTGGCTATCTGCAACAATGTGATAAATTGCACACATTGAAAAGCCCATATATATCCTTTACCGTTTTTGCCACTATATCGGCACTCTTCTTTGCAATAAAAGGTATTGCTTACGAATTTATAAACAACGTGCTATTCTCACGAGAACAAGCACGCGAGTGGCGAGAGTCATATTTCTTTACATTACAGTTGACCTCATTTGCCCTGTTGCCCCTTGTAACCGCAGTTATTCTTGTTCCATCGTTAAACAACATAATTTTCAACGGTTATATCATAATCATAGGCATAATATACCTTACAATGTCATTTATTCGCTGTTTTAACATCATTTTCAACGAAAAAAGTTATTTTCTCGATATTTTTTTATACCTTTGCGCGATTGAATTGCTTCCACTATGTTTAATGTGGCAAGTAATACACCAAACTTACCTTTTTTTAATAATAAAATTTTAGGACAGTGAAAGTAAGCAAGATTTTAGTTTCTCAACCTAAGCCCGCGACCGGCAAGTCTCCTTATTTCGACATTGCAAGCAAGCACAATGTTCAGATAGACTTTACATCGTTCATTAGGGTAGAGGGACTCACCGCAAAGGAATTCAGACAGCAGAAGGTCTCTATTCCCGGGCACACAGCCATCGTATTCCTGTCGCGCCACGCAATAGACCATTTCTTTACTCTGTGCAAGGAGCTGCGCGTAACAATCCCCGACGATATGAAATATTTCTGTCTATCGGAGACAATCTCACTCTACATCCAAAAGTACGTACAGTACCGCAAGCGTAAGGTATTCTTTGGCAACGGACACATCAACGACCTCGAGCCACTTTTTGTAAAGCACAAAACCGAGCGCTATTTTACCCCGATGTCGAATGTCAACAACGACGAATTGTGCCGTATGTTCGACTCGCACGGTATAGCACACTCCGAGGCCGAAATGTATCGCACAGTGAGCAACGAAATTGAGAGTTCTTATATCGAGTCATACGATATGATAATTTTCTTCAGTCCTCACGGAATAACTTCTCTAAAGAAGAATGCTCCCCACTTTGTACAGGGCGACAAGATTATTGCTTGCTTCGGCAAGGCAACAGCCGATACAATAGAAGAAGCGGGCCTAAGACTCGACCTCTCGGCACCTACAGCAACAGCACCATCAATGCCTGCTGCCCTTGACGAGTTCTTGACAAAACACAATGCATAAATAAAGCAGACGGGCGACCCAGAAGGTCGCCCGTCGCATTAAAAAAGATAAGAAGATGGAGAAAAAGAGATTCGGATTCCCCAAGAGAGAGCATCTGAAGAGCAAAAGCGCAATAGAGAATCTATATGCCAACGGCTCCTCGGTTACAGCTTTTCCCCTTCGCGCCGTCTTCCTATCGTCGAAAGCCGAGCCCGGCGCACCCACCGCAGCAATACTAATAAGCGTTGCCAAGAGACGTTTCCGTCACGCGGTCGACCGTAACCTGATGAAGCGTCGTATACGCGAGGCCTACCGTCTAAACAAGCAGCCATTTATCGACGAACTGCAAAAGAGCGACAAGCAGATGGCTGTTGCAATACTATATATCGACAACCGCCACAGCAGCACACAGTTTCTACATCGCAAAATGCAGAAACTACTATCATCAATAATAGAGAAAGAGCTGAAAGTATGCGAAAATTCTTAACACAGCTGCTGACACTTCCGATACTCTTTTATCAACGATGTATCTCGCCGATGACACCCCCATCGTGTCGCTTCACCCCAACCTGCTCGCAATATGCCCTTGAAGCAATAAAGAAATACGGCCCCATAAAAGGGCTCTATTTAGCCGTGCGCCGTCTCTTGCGCTGCCATCCGTGGGGCGGTTCGGGATACGACCCTGTACCTTGACGCATTATGCAACTGACAGATATTCACACCCACATAGCGCGCGAGGATGGTAACACAGCCATCCTTAACATTGGCACAGACCATCCCAATGGCCGACTATGCTCCATAGGCATACACCCCTGGAGAATCTCAAACGAATGGGAAGAACAGTTTCGTATCGTAGAAGAGAGTGTAACAAGAAAAGAGGTTGTCGCCATCGGAGAGTGCGGATTCGATACGCTGAAATCACCGGCAACAAAGGAGGAACAATACAGAGTTTTCATCAAACACATCGAGCTATCCGAAAGAGTTAAAAAGCCACTTATCATACACCTTGTAAAAGGAGCCGACCTACTACTGAGAGCCTACAAAGAGCAACAGCACAATGAGCGCTGGATAATACACGGATTCCGAGGAAAGCCCACGCAAGCACAGCAACTGCTCTCGGCCGGAATGTATATCTCATTAGGAGAAAAATTCAACATAGAAACAGCAAAGATAATCCCACTCGACAGGCTTTTCATTGAGAGCGACGAGAGCAGCACACCGCTCTACGATATCTACCAACGAGTTGCGCAAGCAAAAGAGATAAGCATCGAAGAACTTGCTGCACAAATTATTCTAAATGCAAAAGAGTGCGGCATTTTAGAGAGATAAATCTACCATTATCTTTACTTGCCATTTTAACGAGCAACAAAAATTCTTAAACTATAATATCTTTTTCGGCATTCAATTAAATAATTTAAACAATTACATTTTTCATCGAATAGTAATAAAAAAAATACGACTTTATCATTGCATTTTATAAAAAATACACATACATTTGCAGACACTCAGTCAGCCTTAATGGGTTGGACGGGTAACATATTAAGAAAATGATAATTACTATATTCTTTGCGCAAGCATAGACATAGAAATTATTCATTAAAAGGACGTTTACGAACGTTTATCTTCGAGTCTTCAAATCTCGCAAATTTGACCCCAAGAAGATACGGCAACGAAACGTCTGCGTTGGGTGTATTATATCCATCTGCCACAAACAATGTGGTAGATGATTTGTATAATATATCACGACGTGGGCTGACTGCGTTGCTTATCCTTGGGGGAGGCAATGCGAGAGCCTGAAGACTGGGATAAGCGAGAAGTAGAAACTCCCACGTCTTTTTTTTATTCTTAATTTACACAATCAACATTATCGTATAACGCTGAATTAGGGAGTTCATAGGCAACTTTATTTTCACAACTATGGAAAATAAGAAAAATGAACTCCAGAGCCGTCGTGAGTTCTTCAAAAAAGCAGCAAAGGGTGCTCTGCCCATTCTTGGTGCAATCGTATTGGCTAATGCTCCTCTGATTTCTGAGGCAGCTGAGGGTGAGCCTATGGGATGCAATAAAACCTGTTATCACGGTTGTCATGCAACTTGTAGTGCAACTTGTCAAACCACATGTAACAGAAGTTGCCGTAGCAGTCATGCACGCAGAACAAGCATGGTAGAGAGCATCAAACGTTAACAAAAAATAGGGACTGACCTTTTTTAAGCCAAATATAGGTCAGTCCCTATCAAGTTCAATTTAGCCATGAAAGAATTCAAGGAACAAAGACCTTCTTGGGAAGAGAGTACTGCAAAATCTATTACTTTCATTGTAACCAAAGACTGTCAATTAGCCTGCAAATATTGTTATTTAGTTGGCAAAAACACCAAAGAACGTATGTCTTGGGATACAGCTAAACAGGCAATTGATTATATACTCGATAATGATAAAGAATTCAACGAGAATAGTGTTGTTTGGGATTTTATAGGTGGTGAACCATTTTTAGAGATAGACCTGATTGAAAAGATATGCAACTATATAAAAATCGAAATGTTTAAGAGAAATCATCATTGGTTTAATTCTTATCGTTTCTCATTCTCAACAAATGGAATTAATTATCACACAGAAAAAGTACAAGAATTTATAAAAAGAAATATCGACCATCTTAGTATTGGTATTACTATTGACGGAACCGAGATAAAGCACGACCTGAACCGCATATATAAAGGAGAAGGAGAGCGTGGATCATACAAAGACATCGTACGCAACATTCCACTATGGTTGCAGCAATTTCCTAATGCCAGTACAAAAGTTACAATATCTTCCGCAGATATTCCTTATATTAAAGAGAGCGTATTACATCTATATTCTCTTGGAATTAAGGAGGTCAATATCAATTGTGTATTTGAAAACGTATGGAATGATGGTGACGACGCAAGATTCGAAGAACAGCTAATACAGCTTGCTGATGCCATAATAGAGAAGGAATATTATAAAGAGTTTGTTTGTTCTTTTTTCGACGAAAAAATAGGTAAGCCCATAGACCTTAGTATAGATAATAAAAATTGGTGCGGAACAGGAAAGATGCTCTCTATTGATGCTGCAGGCAATTTCTACCCTTGCACACGCTTTGCACAATACTCTTTGCGCAATAAAAAGGCCTGGATTATAGGAAACATAAAAGATGGAATTGACAAAAACAAACTTCGCCCATTCTTAACTCTTGACCGCTTCACGCAAAGTAAAAAAGAGTGTATCGATTGCGAAGTAGCAAGTGGCTGTGCGTGGTGTCAAGGTGAAAATTATGATGCAGCAGAGACACCTACTGTTTTCCAGCGTGCAACAGCTATATGTAAAATGCACAAGGCGCAAGTAAGAGCTAATAATTATTATTGGAACAAACTATACAGGAAGCTGGAACTTGAGGGTATTGCAAAAGAAGAAGTTGCCAAACACACAAAAAAACCAATGTCCGACCACATTAATTGTTAAGCACTATGTTACAATATATTATTATACAGTTGGACGATACAAGCACTTCGTATTGTCACTACTCGAACAAAGCAGAGAAACCACATTTGATATCGCTGGACGACCTAAAAAAAGGTATTCTATTTGCGATGAAGGAGAATCTTATGATTCAATATGTATTGCCCGACTACGAACTTACTTCGGAATACATTGAGATAATGGAAAGCATCGACAACAACAAAATAGCATCATCGGAGTCGGTATATGCCGACGATGCAGATGTTGTGGTGTTAAACGGATGGAAAAGCGGTTTAGCACTCAAGGAAGAGAAGATTTATGTACTTCGAACAGACAAAAAGACTCTTTTTGAGAAATACGATGAGATTGGAACTGCCATTACAAAATGTATGCGTCTAAACATCGTAATAACAGACATAGAGACATTCACAGAAGAGGACTTTGAGACGTACAGAAGCATACTTGGTACCTTATCTGTCAAAATGGAAGAGTTACACATAAACGGAAAGGATGTTCAACTCAACCTGCTTACCGACCGCATAATGCTGGACAAAATGAACAACTGCAACGCAGGATGGGAGAGCATCACCCTCGCACCCGATGGAAGATTTTATGTGTGTCCTGCATTCTATTCTACCGAAGGATATAGTATAGGTTCACTCGCCGAAGGGCTCGATATAAAGAATCCTAAACTTTATCGATTGGAGTATGCTCCTATTTGCCGCCATTGCGATGCTTATCAATGCAAGCGTTGTGTATGGCTTAACCGCAAGATGACTTATGAAGTGAATACACCGAGTCATGAACAGTGCGTAGTGGCTCATTTGGAACGCAATGCAAGTAGAGAACTATTACACAACATTCGCAAACATAAAGAATTTCTGCCCAACATAGACATAAAAGAGATTAAGTACCTTGATCCTTTTAATGTAAGACAAGAGTGGTAATATGAATATATACCCTATTGCAATAAATAAAATTCAAGAAAACACTTTGTATTAATTAATCTATTTTGAAAATATGAAAACTAAGATTTTATCAATTTTATCTGTGTTATTCTTTTGTGCTACAATGTCTGTAAATGCACAAGCGGTGAATTATGTTTTTGTAAAGACTGTATATGCCGACGGCACCGTCAGTTCCCACGCACCATTGAACCCCAACCAACAGTTTGTATTTGAGCGCGACCGTGTTTATTTTGGTAGCAAACCTGCGATGTCTATGGGTGATGGAACCGATGGCTACAGACTGCATAGCAGAAGAAACGGTATGAGTATTTATTACTATTATCGCTCTGGAACAGCCGGATTGGTACAGACCTACCGCACAAGTCAACCTTATTGGGATTACAGCACCGCAATCATTGTTTCGGCAGATAGACAAACTATTAATATGTGCTATTATGACAGAACGGGTAATCTAACAAGTACCACAGTATATAAAATCCCGTCTGCACCCAGAAACTCCGGTATCATATATTAAACATAAACGTCATTGTCAGTAATCAGCAATGACACCAAAAAGGCTAAGAGGTAATTAAAAACAGAAGAAGCAATGAAAAAAAACATAGGACAAGTAACAGTAGAAGAAAGAAATGAAATTCAAACTCTTTTTGAACGTCGAAATGGTTTAAATGAGTTGGCAAAGATTTTGACTGCTGATAATACGGAACTTTATGAGAAACTCGTCAAGGATATGGGTGAAACCGGGGCTAAATTCCAGAATTGGTGGGACCGTATGGACGAGAAATATCAATGGGAAAGCGTTGAAGGTGGCAATTGGGAAATAGACTTTGACACCTGCAATATTTATTTAACAGATAATATGTAATAGTATGATAGGAACAACAGAATTATTGCTCTTAGGAGGTCTTGCTTTATTGATTTTCGGAGGCAAAAAGCTACCCGAAATGATGCGTGGGTTAGGACAAGGAGTGAAAGAGTTCAAAAAAGGAATGAAAGATGAAGAAAACATTCCTGCGACAGAAAATGAAGTCAAACCTACTAATGAAGGAAATAGCGATGACACTTCATTAGACGAAAATGAAAAACCGGAATAATGCGAGACGAGAATGAGAATCTGCTAACGTTCGGCGGACACTTGGAAGTGCTTCGTCGAATGTTATTTCGCATATTGGGAGTTACTGTAACCCTTGCATTTCTCATATTTATAATTAAAGACATTGCTTGGAGCATCCTTTTGGCACCAAGCGAGTGGGACTTTGTTACATATCGTTACATAGAAAATGTCATACAATGGCTTGGCATAGATTTTCATTTCGAAAAATATGTGGTCGAGATGATAGCCACAGACCTGGCCAGTCAATTTATGACGCACATTACAACCTCTATTTATTTAGGGTGCTTATTAGCTTCGCCCTATATTTTGTACGAACTTTTCTGTTTTATATTGCCGGCCCTATATGAAAATGAGCGTAAATATTCGGTATATGTAGCTGTTATTATATACTCACTGTTTATTATAGGAGTTCTGATGAGTTATTTCATTATATTCCCTATCTCTTTCCGTTTCTTAGGAACATACAGTGTCGCTGATAAGGTGAATACAATGATAACACTAAGTTCATACATCACAACTTTCACGTCACTGACATTAGTTATGGGAGTAGTATTCCAGATGCCTGTGATAATTTACATATTATCGAAGATAGGGATCGTAAATGCACAAATTTTATCGAAATACAGGAAATATGCTATCTTTATAATAACGGCCGTTTCTGCCATTATAACACCACCCGATGTAATGACTTGTATCCTTGTGACATTACCATTATACGCCCTGTATGAGTGCAGTATATGGATAGCCAAAAAAGTCAATAAGGAAGAGGAATAACATCTATAAGCATCTAGTAAACGTAAAACTCGCTCGAGTTTTACGTTTACTCTTTTTCGCTCCTTATAAATCATTGAGTGCTGCGTGATTCTTGCACATAACAGACAAGCCTATACCACATTATTATTTACCCTCTATCATTAGATTTTTCCGTAGATATTCACTATTTTTGCGGTAACGCGAAAATTATACTGCTATATTTGCAGATACAGGCAATATGGAGAGAGAGAGCATAACGGTTGTTGGTTACAGCGCCAACCTAAAGGATATATGGGATAATTTTGTAGAGAAGAGTCGCAACGGCACTTTTCTGCACAAGCGCGCATATATGGAGTATCACAGCGACCGTTTCAGCGACTACTCAATGCTTTTCTATTGTGGCGATAGGCTTATAGCGTTACTCCCTGCAAATATAACAGATGAAGCCGTTGTATCGCACGGCGGACTGACATACGGTGGTCTTATTATGAATAACGACACCACAGCCGAGCGTGTACTCGATATTTTCGGTGCATTAAAAAAGCATTTAGCAAAAGAGACAAACGCAAAAAAGATACTCTACCGTCCTGTACCACACATATACCACAGCTACCCTTGCGAAGAAGACCTCTACGCGCTCTTTCGCAACAACGCCCTGCTTGTAGAGCGTAAAATATCGACAACAATAAAACTGAGCAGGCCGCTGCCTTTTAAAGGCAGACGCAAAATGACCGCAGCAGCAAAAAGCCGCCTGCACATTATAGAGGATGACAATTTTGCCGATTTCTGGAAAATCCTCGAGGAGCGTTTGATGGGAAAATATGGCGTTGCCCCTGTACATACGTTGCAAGAGATTGAGCTACTGCACAGCCTCTTTCCGCAGAATATTTTACTGCTACGCGTAACCGACAACAGCGGTACCACATTGGGAGGTGTTGTGGTTTATGTCACAGGCAATGTCGCACACACGCAATACATCGGGGCAACAGATGAGGGGCGCCGAGTAGGAGCTCTCGACTACCTCTACGAATACCTTATAAGCGACAGATTCTCGGGACTCGACTATTTCGATTTTGGAGTATCGACCGAGCAAGGAGGAGACTATCTGAACAGCGGACTCATTGCACACAAAGAACGTTTGGGTGGACGAGCCACAATATACGACACATATTCAATAGAGATAAAAAGAGTCGATAATGGCAAAGAAAAGAAGTAGTAAGGCACGCATAATAGCATTGGGAAAGATACGCGACAAGCGCGGTAATCTCTCGGTGATACAGGCAGGCAAAGGCCTGCCGTTTGAGATTGCACGCACCTACTGGATTTACGATGTCCCGGGAGGAGAGCATCGTGGCGGCCACGCCTACTACAACAGCCGAGAACTGATAATCGCCCTCTCGGGCAGTTTCGACGTGCAGGTGCACGACGGCAACGAAGAGCAGATTTTTCGTCTGGAGCGTTGCGACAAAGCACTATACGTACCCTCGGGCACTTGGCGCCGACTATGCAACTTCGCCACAAACTCAACCGCCCTTGTGATATCCTCGACACCCTACTCGCCCCGCGACTACATACGCGACTTTTCAAGATTTATCGACCTTAAAACACGTGGAGAGATATGAAAGAGAGCACCATTGACGACTGCCGCATAGTGGAGCTTGGCAAGCATCACGGTGCAACGGGAAACCTCACCGTAGTAGACAACGGCAAAACCGAGCAGTTCGAGACAAAGAGGGTATTTTTCATCTACGATATTCCCGGAGGAGTATCACGAGGCGGGCACAGCCATAAGACGCTGCGTGAGCTTATTATCGCTACCTCGGGTAGTTTCGAGGTGTATGTCAACGACGGCAAGCGCGAACAGACATTCACACTGAACAATCCCTCTAAGGCGCTTCTTCTGCCGCCGGGAGTATGGGAGGAACTTCGCAATTTCTCATCGGGCGCCGTCGCGCTGGTGCTTGCATCAATCCCCTACGAACCCACCGACTACATACGCGATTTTCAGGATTTTCTAAAATACAAGAGAGAACAATGATACCCTATCTGCCACTAAATGAGATAAATGCACAATATAACAGCGAGATTGAGTCAGCCGTAAAGCGCATACTCAGTCGTGGATGGTATATTATGGGCGAAGAGTGCTCGACTTTCGAGAGAGAGTATGCCGAATACATCGGCACACAGTACTGCATAGGATGTGGCAACGGATACGATGCTCTATGGCTCATATTCAATGCTTACAAGCAGTTAGGCATCCTGCACGATGGCGATAAGGTACTTGTCCCTGCAAATACATTTATTGCCTCGGTACTTGCCATCACACATAACAACCTGCGCCCTCTCTTTGTCGACCCCAACCCAACAAGTTATCTTGCCGGCGAGGAGGAGATGCTTGCATCAATAGCCGATGATACAAAAGCTGTACTATTGGTGCATCTGTATGGACAAAACTCATTCAGCCGAAAGCTTGCCGAGACGTGCAGCGAGAGAGGCATCATCATAGTCGAGGATAATGCACAGGCACAGGGAGCATTATATCAGGGAGCGCGTACCGGCTCTTTGGGCGATGCTGCTGCACATAGTTTCTACCCCGGAAAAAATCTTGGAGCAATGGGCGATGCAGGCGCCGTCACCACCAACAACGAGGAACTTGCCAATGCAATAAAGGCGCTTCACAACTACGGCAGCAACAGAAAATATATACACGAGAGCATAGGAGTAAACAGTCGCCTCGACGAGATACAGGCAGCTGTTTTGCGCATAAAACTACGTAATCTCGATGCCCTGAACAAGAAACGACAAGAGGTGGCACAAAACCTCATTGCGGGAATAGAGAATCCACTTGTGCAAACACCATTCATCCCCGACTATTCGCAACACGTATTTCATATTTTCCCGTTGCTATGCGGCAGTCGCGATGCTTTGCAGAAGCATCTTGCCCTGAAAGGCATTGAGACGCAGATACACTACCCGAGTCCCGTACACCTGCAAGAGTGCTATAGGCAGTATGCCACGCTTTCGCTACCCGTTGCCGAGAGATTATCGCAACAAGAAATCAGTCTACCCTGTCACCCTCTGTTAAACGATAACGATATTCAACAGATTGTCGAGGCGGTAAACAACTATCATTCGTAAGGAATTGGAATTACATAAAGAATAGAAAAAATGCAAAAATTCGCAAAAATTCCGGACAAACAATAAAAACAGCTCATATAATTTGGGATTTTCATAAAAAAGCAATACTTTTGCACCGTCTTTTCCGAAAGAGAGACACAAGAGGATTGTCCTATGGTGTAATGGTAGCACAACAGGTTTTGGTTCTGTTTGTCTTGGTTCGAATCCAGGTAGGACAACACAATAATAGGCGAGCAATATTGCTCGCCTATTATTGTGTATTATCACAGCTGTCTGTTAAACAATATTAAAAAAGAAGGGAAAAAGTCCATTCTCCTACTTCGGCACTCTATTATCGCTAAATACATTTACAAGCAGTAAACAAAAAAGCGATTGAATTATGAAACGGGACACATTTACAGATGAGATTGTATCACTAAGTGGTCACATTAAACAAATGGCATACAAGATGTGCCAAGGCAACACCGAAAATGCAAAAGACATTGCACAAGAGACGTTGCTCAAAATGTTGGAAAACAAACAGCTGTTCAAACAAGGTACCAATATGATATCTTGGGCATACGCCATAATGCGTAACACGTACATTACCCAACAGAATAGAGAGACAGTATATGACACTCTTACCGAAGAATCCGACGACGAACCGATTGAAGCACCCGAGATTTCCCATTTTGAAATATTAAGGTGCATTAGTTATCTGCCCGAAGAGCTTGAATGGGTAATACTGCTTCGTGCAGAAGGGCACAGTTATGAGTTTATTGCATCGGAAAGAAATTGTGCAGTCTCTACCGTACGGGGACGGTTATATACCGCTCGCCGAATACTGCAAAAGATGTTAAGCCGAGATTAATAACCAAACAAAGCTGAAAGATAATTTGTTACTGCTGTGGCGAATAATGTTATTTTCGTTATCTTCGCCACAGGAAAAGCAGTAATATGTTCACAGTAATAGCAATAATGGGTCTTGGAATTCTTTTCGGCTACCTTATACGCCATAAGAATATAAGGGGAATAATCTCGGGAGCCACGACTGCGCTTATATGGCTGCTACTATTCGTGCTTGGCATAGAGGTGGGACACAACAGACATGTTATAGAGAGCCTTGGCACATTGGGGCTTGAAGCACTGTTCATAGCCATTATCTCGCTTATTGGCAGTTGCATTGCTGCGTGGATATTGTGGAAGTACATAGCTAAAAGAAGAGAACAATGAAAGGTAGTCTGATTATTGTTACATTCTTCATCCTCGGTGCCGTGTGCGGAATAACCGAGATTATGCCTGCAAAGTGGTTCGAGGGTGGAATAAGTTTCTATGCCCTCTGCGCACTTATGTTCTCCGTGGGGGTAGGCATAGGCAACGACCCACAAACAATGCGCAATTTCCGCTCACTCAATCCACGCCTTGCATTACTGCCTCTGTTTACCATATTGGGTACATTGGCCGGCTCGGCGGTTGCTGGACTTGTGCTATCGGGACGCACACTGCCCGAATGTATGGCAGTTGGCTCGGGATTTGCATACTACTCGCTGTCAAGCATCTTTATAACCGAGTATAAAGGTGCCGAGCTTGGAACAATAGCACTGCTATCGAACATATCGCGCGAGATTATTACACTGCTATGCGCACCGCTCCTGGTACGTTGGTTCGGTTCTCTTGCACCAATAGCCTCGGGTGGTGCCACCACTATGGACACCACGCTTCCCGTCATTATAAGATTCTCGGGGCGCGAATACACAGTGCTATCTATTTTTCACGGTTTCATCGTCGATTTCAGTGTTCCTTTCTTGGTAACTTTCTTCTGTTCGCTATAGTTTCCGATAACATTTTATAGATAAATACAATAAAAGTTTACACTTTCTTTGATTATTCCAACATATTGGGTTAAATTCGTGCAATATTTATTTACATTGGAGAAATATCCGTTTTTTGCAGCCATTGGAAAAGAGGAACTCCAATCGATAATTGGGAATTTTACACAAAGTATATGGAGCCAAACAATAATCTGCTTACAAAAGCAAGAAGATTCTTACTTAGAAACGCACGAATTGCAAAATTGTTATTTGTTGCAATTCTTACAACAATTATCTGGTTTTTACCAATTGAAGTATTTGGAATAGAGGGACTTACTCTGCTCCAGCAACGTATTATAGCCATTTTCGTGTTTGCAGCAACAATGTGGATACTCGAGGCTGTACCGGCTTGGACAACCTCGCTGCTAATCATTGTAATTATGCTTCTCACTGTATCGAACAGCGGTATCTCTTTCTTTATAAGCGATATACCTAAAGAGGAACTCATAAACTATAAGACCATTATGGCAACCTTTGCCGACCAGACGGTAATGCTCTTCCTGGGAGGTTTCATCCTTGCGCTTGTTGCTTCGAAGAGTGGTATTGACATTACTCTTGCCCGAGCAATGCTACGTCCCTTTGGCACACGTCCTTACGTGGTATTATTTGGTTTTATGCTGGTAACAGCCGTTTTCTCGATGTTTGTCAGTAACACTGCCACAGCTGCAATGATGCTCACCTTCCTTGCACCTGTTTTAAGGTCACTACCTTCGGACGAGCGTGGTCGTGCGGCGCTTGCATTGGCAATCCCCATTGGTGCTAATATCGGTGGAATGGGCACCCCGATAGGCACACCACCCAATGGTATTGCACTGGGATACCTGAACGACACCGAGGGACTGAATCTAGGTATTGGATTCGACCAATGGATGATGGTTATGACACCGCTTATGCTCGTTATCCTTATTATTGCGTGGTTCCTTTTAAAGAAAATGTTCCCCTTTACAGCCGACAATGTCCAGCTAAAAATTATTGGCGGTGCAAAGAAAGGATGGCGTACGACAGTTATATATATAACACTTGCTGTCACCATACTTCTATGGATGTTCGAGAAGAAGATTGGAATAAACTCATACGTAGTGGCTCTTGTCCCCGTTGGAGTATTCAGTTTGACACGCATTATAAAATCGAAAGACCTTAAGGACATCGACTGGGCTGTACTATGGATGGTTGCCGGTGGTTTTGCCCTTGGTATAGGTATGGACAAGACCGGTCTTGCAAAGACATTGGTCGAGGCTATTCCTTTCAACGAGTGGCCGGTACTGCTTGTTATGGCAGGCAGTGGAATTATATGCTGGTTACTATCTACATTTATTTCGAACTCGGCAGCAGCAGCACTTATGGTGCCTATCCTGGCTGCTGTAGGAAAGGGTATGGGCCCTATGCTCGATGAATATGGCGGAATAGGGACACTGCTTATTGGTATCGCACTATCGGCATCATTTGCAATGGCGCTTCCTATCAGTACTCCTCCCAATGCTATCGCCTACTCTACAGGCCTTATAAAATCGTCACAGATGTGCATTGTGGGAGTTATAATCGGTGTAATATCACTGATAATAGGATATTCGTTGATAATATTCGTTGGTCGCACAGGATTCTTCGGTTGATAATTAGTTACATAGAGGGTGCTCCATCTTTGGTTCACCCTCTATCTTTATTTGACAGAGAAACACACAAACAATATTTAATATGAAAAAATTATTCCTTTTTGCAGCAATGACACTAACAGCATTTGCTGCCTACGCACAGGAGAACAAGCCCACAGTGAAGCTCTACGGATTCGTAAGAAACTATATGGACTTCGACACCCGCGAAAATCTAAGCAGCAACAGCGACCAGTTTAATATGATTCCAAAAGACGAGTTGCTGAATGCCTACGGCGACGACCTTAACCAGAGAAACGACATTCACCTGCTGAGCATCACAACCCGCTTAGGACTAAACATTACAGGACCCGAGTTTCTAGGCGGAAAGACATCGGCAAAGATAGAGTCGGACTTTGCAGGATTCGGTACAAGCAACACCGTACTGCGCATACGTCAGGCATACGCAAAGATTGACTGGGAGAAGCATTCACTTTTGGCAGGACAGGCTTGGCATCCGATGATGGGCGATATGATGCCCGACGTATTCAGCCTTGCAACAGGTGCGCCTTTTACCCCATTCAGCCGTACACCCCAGCTGCGTTACGACTACAAGGCTGGCAAGTTCACACTGACTGCAACTGCACTCTACCAGTTGCAATACCTCTCATACGGCCCAAATGCAAACAATCTTGAAGCATCGACAACCTCTTTCGAGTTTGCGCGTAAGGCGGTAATTCCCGAACTTTATTTCCAGGCACGATACAACAACGGCGGTTTTATGATGGGAGCAGGCGTTGACATTCTCACCTTGAAGCCTCGCACCGAGTACACCGACGCACAGGGAGTGAAGGTACTCTCGAATCAGCTTGTAACAAGCCTCAGCCCAACGCTGTTTGCATCGTACAAGAGTGGTAATTGGGGATTCAAGGGACGTGTTACATACGCACAGAACGCATCGCACCTTAATATGCTCAGCGGTTTTTGCGTAACCAAGCTAAAGGATAACGGCGAAGCTGAATATGGCAGCCTTGCAAGCGTAACAGGATGGGTAGACGTGACCTACAAACAGAAGCTCGAGAAGGGAACACTCACCTGGTGTCTCTTTGGCGGTTACGGCAAAAACCTCGGTTGCGAGGATGATTTTGTAAGTTCATCTATGATGTATGTTCGCGGATTCAAGAACCTCGACAGTTTCTGGCGCGTATCGCCCAGCGTGATATATACACACAATGCAATGCAGATTGGTATAGAGTATGAGCCCACAACTGCAGGCTATGGCAAGATGAATGCAGACGGCAGCGTCGACAAGACACACTCGGTGACCAACCATCGTATATGCACAATCCTTAAATATAATTTCTGATAAACGCTTTAGAATGATTAAAAACTGAAAATCACACTACAATAATAAAAAGTAATGGATTCCTCATTTGGGAATCCATTACTTTTTTATCCTTTATGATTGAATCGGTACAACTGCCACGTATTTACAATATTGTGCCACAGACTGTAGAATCCGCCGGCTATGGCGGTAACAGGAGTCATAAAAGTATAAGCCAACCAGATTGCAAAGACAGTATTTTTCTGCCCGAGAGCCTGACCACCCGTAACCCTCTCACCGTAATACCCTGCAACACGACGCCCTACAGCAAACTGCAATACACAGCAAAGAAACGACACAATGGCAATACCTGCCATCACATACATTGGCAAAGTAGTGTGCACAATAGCTCTTGTGGTAACGGCAATGGCAAGTGACAGCGCCACAAGCCACAGATAGAATGGCCAATTACGTCCGCGAGAGACAATATAGCTATGCACATTGGGCAAGAAGTGCCGTACAAGCTCTGCAGCGAGCAATGGCGACAAAAGCAGAGGAAAGACCTTTCCCATTATCTTCAGAAAAGAGTCGAGAAAAGAGCCGTCAGTGGCCGCGTGTGCAAGGGTAAGAAAAAAGGGTGCTACCACTGCCACCATAATATTTATAGCCATCGTGTAGGAGATAAGCGAGGCTGCACTACCACCCAACTTCGCCGTAATAACAGCCGCAGCGGTAGCAGTAGGGCATAGCAAACAGAGCATAGCCGACTCAATAATGACACGCACCGCATCGGAAAGAGGTATAAAAGCCACTGCCAACGACAGAGCAATAAAAGAGAGCATCTGAAAGGCAAGTAACCACACGTGCCAACGTGTTATACGCAGTTCCGAGATACGTACCTTGCAAAATGTAATAAAAAGCATTAGGGCTATTAACAGCGGCTGCACCACCACTATTACCTTATTGGCAATGGCGTGTGTATCGTCAAAAAAGGGGATATTCACATACGCAAAGTAGATGAACATACCGCCAATCATAGCAATAGGCAGTGACCAATCGCGAAATATCTGTCCGGGACTTACCATAAACAATCAATCTTCTTAATTAAACCCTCTCGACCATTCGCCAAACATCGGGCAGATGCCTGACAATATCTCCTGCCATCAAAGAGGTCTCACCAAGCTCACGAGCAGCCTCATCTCCTGCTACCGAGTGCACATAAACAGCGATACGCGCAGCATCGTATGCCGAGTATCCTCGAGCAAGAAGCGCTAGAACAACACCCGTAAGCACATCGCCACTGCCACCCGTTGCCATACCCGCATTACCTGCTGTATTTATGCAGAAATCTCCGTTTGAGTCTATCACAGCCGTATAACCACCTTTGAGCACCACGCAGACATTATGCTTTATCGCAAAATCCCGCGCACGAGTCAATGCCCTGTAACCACTGTACGATTCACCGACAAGACGGGCAAGTTCTCCGGGATGAGGTGTCAGCACACTGCCCGAGGGCAGTTCATCTATCCAAGTCGGGTTCTGCGCAAAGATATTAAGAGCATCGGCATCGACAACCATTGGAACACTGCTATTCTTTATAAGAGCGTGCAGTGCTACCGCAGTATCATCACTGCGTCCTAATCCCGGACCTACTCCTATGGCTGTATACACAGCAGTATTGGGCGCAACAGAAAAGCAAGTATCACAAGCATCTATGCTTGTCATAGCCTCGGGGACACTGCTCTGGACAATCTCATTGTTACAAACGGGAAGATGAACAGTGAGCAGCCCCAATCCCGAACGCATCGCTGCACGTGCCGCAAGAACCGAAGCACCTGCCATACCTTGTGAACCGGCCACAAGCAACGCACGTCCGAAGCATCCTTTGTGAGCACATCTGCTGCGAGGAGAAATTAAAGCACAAACCCAGTCTTGTTCTATTGTATGCGTCAATGCCTCGGTCTCGTCCATTGCACGTTTGCTCAGTCCAATATCAAGAACCCGCACTTTACCAATGTATTTCTCATTCTCGGCAAAGAACATCGAGAGTTTTGGAAACTGCAAGGTATAAGTTCTCTCAGCACACACAACCGCCCTACCCTCCTTTGGGTCGCCATTATCCTCACCCATAAGGCCCGAAGGAATATCAACTGAAACGACAGGAGCATCAAGAGAGTTCATCATCTGCACCATCTGTGCAAATCTTCCATCCAAAGGACGGCAGAGACCACTGCCAAACAGAGCATCAATGATAACAGAGTCGGACGGGACATCCGGAACAGCATCGGTAAGTACCCCTATCGGACACAATGGATATGCCGCACGCAGTTTCTCTAATGCAGTGGCACAGTCGTCCGACAAACGCTCGTCGGAAGCCAACCATACTTCTACCGCATAGCCACGCGAGAGCAGCATACGTGCCATTACAATGCCATCGCCACCATTGTTTCCGGGTCCTGCAAACACCACAAAACGTCCATAGTTACCATAATCGTGCAACAACGCATCAACAAGCACTCCTGCTGCCCTCTTCATAAGAGCAAAGGAGTCTATAGGCTCGTAACGCATAGTAAGCGCGTCAATCTCTTTAACCGACCTTGTTGAATATATCCTCATAGACACTACCCTAAAAAAACAGCCCGTAAGATACGGGCTGCATTATTGTCACTAAATAGTATTAGCCAAATAAAAAAGCCCCTCGCGATAGCCCTCGAAGCCCTTTCCACATATAACTTTCTCGGCATACAGGGAGACGTAAGAGAATTTACGGAACTCCTCACGCGATGATATATCGGTAAGATGCACCTCCACTGTGGGCAATGCCACTGCCTTTAAAGCATCCAAAATTGCCACGCTTGTGTGCGTATAGGCCGCAGGATTAATAAGTATGCCATCTACACGACCATAGGCAGCTTGTATGACATCTACAATAGAACCCTCGTGATTCGATTGAAAAAGTTCGACCTGTACTCCCGCCTCGGCAGCACTCTCACAAATGAACTCCTTAAGCGCTGCATATTTGTGTGCACCATAGAGCGATGGTTCGCGCAGTCCCAGCATATTTATGTTAGGGCCGTTAATAACAAGAATCTTTTTCATAGGCATTCATTTTGTGTTTGATAAATAATTGATTGTCAGATTGTTTTTCTCGTTTTTTTTTAGAAATTTATTATATAATTTCGGCATACGTGCCAAAATATTTGAACTGCTCGCCACACTCGTTCAACTCGCACATTAGCGAGAGGAACTCTTCGCTGTATACCGATGCCTCAATATCGAAATAGAAGCGATACTCAAATTCACGCTCGGGTATGTGGCGGCTCTCCAGTTTCACAAGGTTCACACCCGTTGCATTAAGGCGCGACATAATGCGGAAGAGTGTACCGGGACGGTTGGGAATAACCATCATAATACTTGTGCGGTCGGCACCCGAATAAATCTGCGGTTCAGAGGAGATACAGATGAAACGAGTGTAATTATTGTCGCGGTTCTGCACTGCGCTCTTAAGCGGTTGCAGATGATATAGTTCGGCACAGAGACGTGATGAGAGTGAGGCTTTTGTGCGGTCGCCCGACTGCGCTATCATTCTTGCAGCCTCGGCTGTATTCTCGACAGGGATTATGCGTACATTCTTCAGCGTCGAGAGAAAATCGGAACATTGGCTTATAGCCTGTTGATGCGAATAAATCTCACGAATCTCCTCGAGTTTTGTACCCGGGTGAGCAAGTAAGGAGTGGTCGACCTTAAGGCGTACACTGCGCACAATACTTACATTGTACTCAGACAGAAGGTCATATATAGCATTTACCGAACCTGCTATGGAGTTCTCTATGGGAAGTACTCCGAAGCGACACAACCCACTGCTGACAGCCCTAAATACACCCTCGAAATTGTTCATATACATAATCTCGGGCAGGTCGAGCAGGCGTTCCGATGCCAAATGAGCATACGAACCCTCGCATCCGGCACAAGCCACAGAGGCACGTTTTGGGAAAGGAGCAGGAGGAACCGATGTAACTGCCTTGATTTTATTAAAGAAGTCGGAATCCTCGGCAAGTACACGTGTCTGGTACGACTCGCTGAGGTCGAAAATCGTATGATAAAGTGTACGGCCATAGCCCTCGAACTCGGGACCCAGGCGCTTAGAGACATTATGCAGTACGTTTCTTGCTCGCGAGGGGTGATAAACCACCATATTATTCTCCTTCTTATATCGCGCAATATCGGTTACAACCTTCATACGTTGTGCAAAAAGGTCGCACATCTCGGTGTCAATCTCATCTATCTGTTTGCGTAGTGCTTCTAAATCCATTGCTATATATATTTTCTGTTAATAATCATCTGTTTACATTACCCCCGAGCATCTGAAAATGCTCGTAGAAAGAGGGATACGATTTTGCCACACACTCGGCCCCGAGGATTGTTGTTTCGCCCTCGGCTATTGTCGACAAGATTGCCGCCGACATTGCTATACGGTGGTCGCCGAAACTCTCTACAGGCGCCAACACCTTTGGAGCACCGCCACATACGGTAAATGTATCCTCACCCACCGACGATGCGATACCAAATGCTGCAAGAGTCTTTTGCATTGCAGCCAAGCGGTCACTCTCTTTATATCGCAAACGCCCTACATTGTAGAACTCGGTACTACCCGATGCTACTGCCGCTGCCACCGAAAGGATGGGTACAAGGTCGGGGGTATCCATACAATCGAGGTCGGTCCCGAAGAGTTGAGAGGGGAAGGCCACCACCCCATCATCGGCAATCTCTATGAATGCACCCATCTTACGCAGGTGGTCTACTATGCAACGGTCACCCTGCAACGAGTCGTATCTCACTCCCTGCACAACGATTGGAAACTTTCCTATAACACCTGCCACCAACCAGAAAGCAGCTGCCGACCAATCGCCCTCGACCACTGTCTCTTGTGGAAGATGGTATTGCTGTTGTCCCACAATCTCGTAAAGGCTGCCTTTGTCGACAATTGTGACACCTGCTCTACGCACTGCGTCAAGTGTCATATCGACATACGAAGCACTTGTAAGTCCATCGGTAATCTCTATCGTGCTACTTTGTTCCAAAAGAGGGAGCGCGAAAAGAAGCCCCGTAAGATACTGTGAGGATATATTTCCCGGCAGTCGATAGGTGCCTGCAACAAGAGCACCTCGACAGGTAAGCGGAAGCTCGGCATCGGACGTGTGCCTCTCAAATTCTATTCCGTGCTGTGCAAGAGCATCGCACAAAGCCCCATTGGGACGCTGTGGCAGTTTACCGGCCCCCACAAAGGTAGCATCGGCACCAAGCGCAGCCGCTACCGACAGCAAAAAGCGCAGTGTTGAGCCACTCTCGCCACAATTAAGTGTAGCACCCTTTTGCAGTTTTACGGGCGAGACGGTAAAAATCCCGTTGTTATATTTTATATCGGCTCCAAGAGCATTCAGGCAGTTCATCGTTGCCACAATATCGTCGTTCAAAGCGCTGCATACAATTGCACAAGGCTCTGCTGCCAGAGCCGCACATATAAGCAGACGATGCGCCTGTGATTTTGAAGGCGGCGGCGTTACTGCACCCGATAATATTCCATTGAGCCTGATATCCATTCTTGTTTATCCTAAAATCTGTTTCAGTTTATCGTAAAGTTCCTCTACCGAAAGCGTTACAAGCACACATTCGCCTATAACCTTTGGAAGAACAACTGTAATATTGCCGCCGCGACGTTTCTTGTCCGAGAGGATAGCATCGTAAAGGTCATCGGCACAATAAGGGCACGAGAGGTCGAATCCGTAGCGTTGCAACAGCGCTGAGAGTTCCTCGGCAACATCACACAATCCACACAGCGGAGCCATACGCGCTGCAACTACCATACCTTTTGCCACCGCCGCGCCGTGCGACACCTCGAAATTACTCATCTTTTCTATCGCGTGACCAAAGGTGTGCCCGAAGTTCAGCAGACCTCTTATGCCATTATCGAACTCATCTTGCTGAACAACATCGCGCTTAATCTCGACGCAACGTGCCACCACGCTCTCACGGTCGAACGGTGGCTCTTGCAGCTTGTCATACAGTGACTTGTCGAGTATCACACCATATTTTATTACCTCGGCACAACCGTCGCGATAAATATCGGCCTCAAGGGTATCCATAAGTGCTGTATCGCAACAAACCAACGATGGCTGATAAAAGGCACCCACAAGGTTTTTCCCTGCCGGAATATCAATAGCCGTCTTGCCACCTACAGAGCTGTCTACTGCCGCCAGAAGCGTGGTTGGAATTTGAATATATTTTACTCCACGCAGATAGAGCGCCGCCGATAGTCCTGCCATATCTCCAACCACTCCACCGCCAAAGGCAATCACAGCATCACTGCGAGTGAGTTTGCAGTCGGCAAGGAAATTAAGGAACTCCAGCAGATTATCGGCACATTTAGAAGCCTCGCCTGCCGGAACAACGAATTTATCGGCTGCATAGCCGGCCGCTGTAAGAGTGTCGATGAGTTTGTCGCCGTATAGCTCATCAACCCTGCTATCGGTGAGTACTCCCAGACGACAATCGCCCACAATAGGGCGCAGCATCTCGCCAATGCCCTCCAATATTCCGCGTCCTATGAGAATATCATAATTGCGCGAAGCCTCAACGTGTATGGTTGTATATGACATATTATCTCTTCTATTTTTCGGTTCCCTCCTTAGCCACGCATCCATCGTGCAACAGCGAACAGAGCGTCCGGGCATTACCCTCGGCAATAGCCTTGCGATATTCGGCAAGAGAGTTCATCAGATGGTCTATCTCGGTTAAAAGATTCTCGCGGTTCTCAAGAAAAAGTTCCGTCCACATTGCCTCATTCAATCGCGCCACGCGTGTAAGGTCGCGGAAACTGCCTGCACTGTATCCGCGATGATACTGTGCCGAGGGGCTCTTTACAAAAGCATTCGACACTACGTGACACATCTGCGAGGTGTAGGCAATCATCCTATCGTGAAAATCGGCAGTGGTAACGACATATTTTTTGAATTGCAGTGGAGCAAGCACGCTCTTCACTCTGTCGAGCAGCGCGATATCGTCGTGCACGGGCGGTACCACAATGAGCGATGCACCCGAAAAGAGATTGGCACGCGAGTATTTATATCCCGAATATTGTAATCCCGCCATAGGATGGGCACCCACAAATGTAAATCCCTGTTTTCGAGCAAGTTCAAATCCCGTTTCGCACACCAAGCGCTTTGTTCCGCAAAAATCGACAACAAGGGTCGAGGGCGATATCTTCGCGGCTTTTTCGGTAAGATAACCAATCACTGCCTGCGGAGTGGCAGTGAGCAACAATAGGTCGCACTGCGCCAGCCTCTTATCATCGAGTTCCTTATCTACCGTTCCTTCAAGAGCTGCATAGCCGACAATTGTATCGTTTATATCAAAAGCATACACAGTGTGCCCGGCAGCTTTGAATGCCTTTGCTGCCGAACCTCCTATAAGACCTAAACCTACTACTCCTACTTTCATTGTTCAATTACCAATTCATTATACCGCGAATCTCGTTCACTCGACGTGCTACATCCGAGAACTGCTCGGGAGTAAGCGACTGAGCACCGTCGCAAAGTGCGTGAACGGGGTCGTTATGAACCTCTATAATGAGTCCGTCGGCACCTGCAGCGGTAGCGGCGCAAGCCATAGGACGTACAAGGCGCGAAACACCTGTAGCGTGGCTGGGGTCGACGATTATAGGCAGGTGTGTAAGACCATTGAGTACCGGCACTGCAGCAAGGTCGAGGACATTACGTGTATAGCTGTCGTAACTGCGTATTCCGCGCTCGCACAAAATAACATTTTCGTTACCCTCGGACATAATATACTCGGCACTCATAAGAAGTTCTTTCAGTGTCGCCGACATTCCTCGTTTAAGAAGAATAGGTTTATTGCTTCGTCCAAGCTCCTTCAGAAGTTCAAAATTCTGCATATTACGCGCACCCACCTGAATAATATCCACATCGGCAAAGAGGTCGAGGTGCGATGCACTCATAATCTCGGTTACAAAGGGGAGACCTGTTACCTCACGTGCCTTCATAAGCAGTTGTAGACCCTCGGCACGCAATCCCTGAAAATCGTAAGGCGAGGTACGGGGTTTAAAAGCTCCGCCACGTAGCATATTTGCTCCCGAAGCCTTCACCGACTGTGCAATGGCTAGAATCTGCTCCTCGGACTCAACCGAGCAGGGGCCTGCCATAATACAGAAGTTTCCGCCACCAATCTTCACCTTATTCTCGCCCTCTCCAACTTCTATCACCGTATCGTCGGGGTGAAAACGACGGTTTGCGCTCTTGAAAGGCTCGCTTATTCGTGTTACATTTGATATTATTTCGAGACCTGAAAGCAGGTCGATATCAATTTTGCTTGTATCACCAATAAGGCCAAGCACCGTCTGAACCTCTCCTTCGGAAATATGTACTCTTACATTCTGCGACTCTAACCATTTTACCAAGTTGTCGCGCTGAGCTTTTGTTACTCCATTTTTTAAAACTGCTATCATAATGTCATTTTTTAATTTTTCGACTTTGAGAATTACAAAAGTACAAAGATTGTTGTATTTTCCTATTATTTTTCTAAAATAATCGCTATTTTTCATAAAAAAATAACAGTCAACAGTCTGTTTTTGTGGTTATTCTTGCAAAAACAGCAAAAGCAAAGAGGGCATCGCATAAGCGACACCCTCTTTCAATTGTATATAACATTGTAACTATTCTACCTTTCTGTCACCTATCCACTTACCATAAAAGACCTTATGGTCGGGCTTAAACAGAGCACCAAAGCCCTGACGGTAACCATTTACATATTTTCCGTACCAAAAATCGCCATTTGTCCAATAGTAAACACCATAGCCGTGACGACGACCGTTATATGTCTCACCATAATACACGTCGCCATTTGAATAGGTTATCTTATAGAAGCCGTATGGTGATTTCATCCCTTCGGCATCAATAAAGGGATAGCGCAATTTTACGTTACCCTCGACATTGTGCATCTTAAATATTTTTCCCGTCGAGAGGTCATATTCTACATAATGCTCCTCGGAGCCCACACGTGCCGAACCATTCATCATAGTTATTCCAAAGATGTGCTTGCCCTGACGAAACTGACCGAATGTCTGTGCATCGTCGTCGGTAAGATAGTACCCCCAACCATATATGGTATTATTGACAAGCTGACCTATGTACTGTCCGTGCTTTCCTGCAATATATTTTGTCTCGGCCTCCGAAGATATATAATCGCAGAACACCTGTTGCAAAATATCGCACATCTCGGGATATTTGGTAATCGGTTCTTGCGCACGGACAAGCGTTGCAAAAAGCAACATCAACATTGTTATTACAGAGTATCTTTTCATTTGTACAATCTATTCATTTTTATATATTCGGCCACTTTTTGAGATACCACTCCTCGAATATCAACATCAGAGAGCACCATCTCACGTATTTGCGTCGAACTGATATCATATAATCTTGATGACAACCACTCTACGCCTTTCGGCAGCAGTGGTTGCTGTTCGTTGCCACGAGGATACACTATTATCGGATAACGTTCGAGGATTAAGTCACCACGATACCAACGATCGAATTTTTCCCAATTATCGGCGCCTATGAGCAGTACAAAAGTACGCTTGGGATATGCCGCTTCGAGTGCCTGCAAAGTGTGCAACGTATATGAAGGGCGAGGAAGGGTAAATTCAAAATCAGAAGCCTTGAAACGTGGTTCATCCTCTATTGCCAGCTGCACCATTGCGAGTCGCATCTCCTCGGGAGTGAGTTGCTGCCCCTGCTTGTGCGGATTCAGAGGAGAGACCATAAACCACACCTCATCGGCAAGATTCTGCCGAAGAGCCTCGGCAGCAAGCGCTGTATGCCCCACGTGTATAGGGTCGAAACTACCACCGAATATTATGGTTCTGATCTTCTGCTCCATCGGTCTGAAAACAACGTATTACTTTGCAAGAAAGCCCTTTACAACAGCCAGCAACTGAGCTTTTGCCGTATCGAGGTTGTCATTTATGATTATCTCATCGGCATACTGCGAGTAAGTCATCTCGTGCTCGGCCTTTGCCAGACGTTTCTCTATCTCCTCGGGAGCAGTATCGCCACGCCCCTCGAGACGACTGCGCAACACCTCAATCGATGGAGCCTGCACAAATATAAAGAGTGCGCGCTCGCCATAATATTTTTTCAGGTTGCAACCTCCTACAACATCAACATCGAACAGAATGTTCTGCCGTTCGAGTTGCTCTTCGACCTGCGATTTCAGCGTGCCATAGAAACGTCCGGGATAGACCTCTTCGTACTCTACAAACTCATCGGCGGCAATCTTTGCACTGAACTCATCGGGAGTAAAGAAAAAATACTCTACTCCGTTTCTCTCGTTGCCACGAGGCGGACGGCTGGTTGCCGATATCGAGAAACCGAATGACAACCCCTGCCCCATAAGATAGTTTACCAATGTCGATTTTCCCGAACCCGAGGGGGCCGAAAATATAACAAGTTTACCTTTAGTCATAGTTAATAATTACAAGTAATTTGTTTTTACATTACATTAAGCACCTGTTCCTTTATCTGCTCCAATTCGTCCTTCATCATCACAACTATGTTCTGCATCTGAGCATTGTTGCTTTTGCTGCCTAACGTATTAATTTCGCGCCCCATCTCTTGCGCAATAAAGCCCAATTTCTTACCCTGTCCGATGGGGCCGTCCATAATCTCGACAAAGTACCCCAGATGGTTGGTAAGACGCTGTTTTTCCTCGTTTACATCGAGCTTTTCGATATAATAGATGAGTTCCTGCTCGAGACGGTTGCTATCGTAATCTACGCCAACTGTTTTTTGCAGATTGTCGACAATACGTGCACGTATCTTCTCGACACGTTCTTTTTCGTAAGGCTCAACCGAGAGTAGGAGTTCGCCTATGCGCTCGATATTCTTCCGGAATTTATTTGACAAAGCCTCACCCTCTTGACGACGAAAATCCATTAGTTCGTCTATCGCCTTTTCTACAGCGTCGCGAACAATCAGCCACTCATCCTCGCCAACCTCGTAGACCTCTTTGCGGGCAACAACATCGGGCAGACGAAGAAGCATCTCCATTGTATTCGCGGGCATTGCAATGCCTGTTGCCTCGGCCGCCGCTCGCATTTGTTCTAAATACGACTGCATAACAGCAACGTTCAGCGATGGAGTATCGGCCTTTTCTCCCTGCTCTATATACAGAGCAAAATCGACCTTTCCGCGCTCGAGACGACTGGTTATCATTGCTCTAATCTCCATCTCATAGGCCTTGTATTGCGGTGCCATACGAGTGGTAAGATCCATTGCTTTTCCATTAAGCGAACGAATCTCGACACAAATTTTCTTATCCTGAAACAGTGCTACGGACTTACCGTAGCCGGTCATTGAATATATCATAACGATTTATATTTATGATGCGAAGATAGTAAAAATATCGTCAAACAAGAGCTATACACCGCAAAATTGTACCCAAAGAGTGTTTTAAGAGCATTTTAGCACCGAATACTTTATTAAAAAATATTATTTATTATAATATTAGACTTTTAATTTGTACTTTTGCAATCTGCAAACAAACTATAAGAATATAAAACTATGGCAGTAATTCTACATATTGAGGCATCTACCGAAATTTGTTCAGTTGCACTGAGCGAAGATGGCGATGTTTTTTTTGAAAGAAAGAATAGTGAAGAACGTTCACACGCAAAAGTTCTTGCACCCTTTGTCGAGGAGGCAATATCGTATGCCGATGAGAGAGGACGAAAAATTGAAGCAGTAGCGCTTAGCTGCGGCCCAGGCTCTTACACCAGCCTTCGAATAGCATCGTCGACAGCCAAAGGAGTGTGCTATGGGCGCAACATACCCCTTATAGCATTGCCCACCACTGCTATTATGTGTGTACCCGTTCTTTTCAACGACGAAATACCCGACGAGGCACTATTCTGTCCGATGATAGATGCACGTCGCACCGAGGTTTATGCCACCGTCTACGACCGCGCCCTATGCGTAATAATGCCCACAAGCGCAGTAGTCGTCGAGAGTGACAGTTTTGCCGAGTACCTCGACCGCGCACCCGTATATTTCTTTGGCAACGGAGCCGAGAAGTGTAAAGAGATTATCAAGCACCCCAACGCCCGTTTCCTCGACGGACACCGCAATCCATTGGCAAAATGGATGATGCCCCTTGCCGAGCGAGCTTTCCTTGACGAGCGTTTCGAGGATATAGCCTATTTCGAGCCTTTCTATCTGAAAGACTTTATTGCCACACAACCAAAAAAATTAATCTGAAAAGCAAGTTCTGAATAGCTATGATGGAATATAACACCAAGCAAAAGAGACTGCCCCTGCCCGAGTATGGCCGCTCGGTACAGAAGATGGTCGACCACGCAATGACAATAGAGGACCGCAACGAGCGTCAGCGTTGCGCCGAAACAATAGTACAGATTATGAGCAGTATGTTCCCCAATCTAAGAAACGAGCTTCCCAACTACAAGCAGAAACTATGGGACCACCTTGCCATAATGTCGGGGTTTGCGCTTGACATAGACTACCCTGTCGAGGTTATCAAGGAGGAGAAATTCACCGAGCCGCCCACACGCATACCCTATCAAAAAGGCGAAATCAGCCACCGTCACTATGGTCGCATTATCGAAGCTATGATTGAACACGCCTGCACATTGGAGGATGGCGAGGAACGCGACCGACTGATTGAGCTCATCCTCATCCAGATGAAGAAGAATTACATCACCTGGAACAAAGATGGCGTAGAGGACAAGCGCATTTTCGACGACCTGCGCGTCTACTCAAAAGGAAAGATAGATATTACAGAAGGCGAGATACGTTTAGGTGGAACAAAGAACGACTATCAGGGTCGCAATATCCCCAAGCGCAAGAAGGTATTCAAAAAGAAGTTCTAAGAGCCATTTATAGCCAACAGAACAGACCTCAATAACTACTCTATCCCAACAAACAAAAGAGATTTATGGCATCATTCATTATAGAAGGAGGGCACAAGCTGCAAGGCAGCATCACCCCTCAAGGAGCAAAGAACGAGGTACTTCAAGAGATTTGTGCCACCCTACTCACCGAGGAAGAGGTTACAATAGAGAATATCCCCGATATTGCCGACGTAAACAACCTTATACAGCAACTTATGAATATGGGTGTTGCTGTGTCTAAGAACGGGCCCGGAAGCTACACATTTCAGGCTCGCAATATCAACCTCGATTATCTCGAGAGTGATGAATATATCGAGGGCTGCGCCCGTCTGCGTGGTTCGGTAATGTTCATAGGTCCGCTGCTTGCCCGTTTCGGACGTGCCACGCTCTCGACTCCCGGAGGCGATAAGATAGGCCGTCGTCGTGTCGACACCCATCTGCTTGGATTGCAGAAGCTTGGAGCCAAATTCCATCATATCGAAGAAAAAGGCATCTACTGTATCAAAGCCGATAAGCTGAAAGGTTGTTATATGCTGCTCGATGAGGCGTCGGTAACAGGTACGGCAAATATTATAATGGCAGCAACCCTTGCCGAGGGAACTACTACGATATATAACGCAGCCTGTGAGCCTTACATACAGCAACTATGCCGTATGCTATGCAAGATGGGCGCAAGAATCTCGGGAATTGCCAGCAACCTCATCACAATAGAGGGAGTGGTATCTCTTGGAGGATGTCGCCACCGCGCTCTGCCCGATATGATTGAGGTAGGAAGTTTCATTGGAATGGCAGCAATGACACAGAGCGAAATTACCATAAAGGATGTATCTTTTGGTAATTTGGGCGTTATACCCGAGAGTTTCCGACGCTTGGGAGTATACTTCGAGCAGCAGGGCGACGACATTTTCATCCCCTCGCAAGACCATTACGAAATAGAGTCGTTCCTCGACGGCTCTATAATGAGCATCAGCGACGCCCCCTGGCCCGGACTCACCCCCGACCTGCTGAGTGTACTGCTCGTAACAGCCATTCAGGCAAAAGGCAGCGTACTTATACACCAGAAAATGTTCGAGAGCCGCCTATTCTTTGTCGACAAGCTAATTGATATGGGAGCACAGATTCTGTTGTGCGACCCTCACCGAGCAGTAGTCATCGGGCACGACCGACAGTTTAAATTGCGCCCGCGCTCGATGAGTTCGCCCGACATTCGTGCCGGAATAGCGCTGCTTATAGCCGCAATGAGCGCCGAGGGACAAAGTCGCATTGACAATATAGACCAAATTGACCGAGGCTATCAGAATCTTGAACAGCGACTCAATCAGATTGGTGCAAAAATAACCCGTTCATAAGAACAACGACAATGTTAAAAAGAGACGATTTTACATACTTTGGAAAATTCCTTAAGCCTCACGGCACAAAAGGTGAAATAGGACTTTTAGGCGACAGTTTCACCCTGGGCGACGAGTGTGATTTTGTTGCAGTGGAGATTGACGGCATATTGGTTCCATTCTTCTTCGATTACAAAAAAAGCAAGAACAACGACACTCTCATAGTTAAAGTAGAACGGATGAACAGTGCCGACGATGTACGTTTCCTAACCAACCGCGAGGTATTTATCCCACGCGAGTGGATAGAGGAGAGCGACAACTACAGCTGGAGCTATTTTCGAGGATTCACTGCCGAAGATACCAATATTGGAACGCTGGGCTGTATTATTGACGTCGACGACAGCACAATAAACACGCTCTTTGTGGTAGAACGTGGAGCCGAAGAGATACTTATCCCTGCACAAGAGGAGTTTATCGAGAACATAGACCACAAGAGACGACATATTGTATTCAACCTCCCCGAAGGGCTTATATAACATCCTATGGAGAACGAAAAAGAGAACAAGAACAAAAAAAAGAGGGTACTCAGAAGCAGCCTCACACGTAAGTACAGGCTGACCATACACAACGAAAGCAAGTATGAGAATGCGTTCGGTTTCTACGTATCGCCATTATGGGTAATTCTATCGCTTTTCTTTTCACTGCTTTTAGTAATAGGTGTCGTATATCTTATTCTTGTCTTTACACCCGTCGTCGAGTATCTGCCGGGATATGCCGGCGACCGCACACGCGAGAAACTCGTAACCTATGCACTCACAATAGATTCACTAAAAAACGAGGTAGACAAACAGGGGCGATACATAAGCAATGTAAAAGCCATATTCGAAGGACGTATAGAGGCCGGCATCGACACAACGGCGAAGGGCGACACACTGCCCTATACATACGCCACCGACTACCCCATTGATGCCACCCCTCTTGAGCAGGAGTTTGCAAAAGAGTACGAGGAACACGAGCGCTATAACCTTATCTCGCACGCAAGCAATGTGGGCACACTGCAAGGAATAAGTTTCCATCGCCCGACACGGGGAATGCTCATTAAACACTTTAACCCCAAAGAGGGTCACTACGGAGTAGATATTGCCGAGAACCCCAACGAGAGTGTTCTTGCCATTTGGGACGGCACGGTGATAATGAGCGACTACACAGCCAACGACGGCTACACAATAGCCCTGCAACACAACGAAGAGCTTGTATCGGTGTACCGCAGTTGCTACCGACTGCTAAAGAAGGTTGGCGACAAGGTTACAGCAGGCGATGTAATTGCAATACTCGGTAGCGATAATGCAATAGAAGAAAACGAAGAGAGTAACGAGGAGAACTGCAACGATACACACTCGAAGCCCTATCTGCACCTTGAGCTATGGCATCGAGGCGTAGCACTTGACCCCAATATTTATATAGCATTCTAAAATAACACAGACACATACATAACTATGAACACAGAAAACAAGAGAACAATTGCGATATTAGGTTCTACCGGCTCAATAGGCACACAGACACTACAAGTAGTGGAAGAACACCCCGAATGTTTCGAGGTATATGCTCTGACAGCCGGAAGCCGTGTAGATGAGCTAATTGAACAGGCACGCAAATTCACCCCCGAGGCTGTTGTAATTGCCGACGAGACAAAATACGAGAAACTTAAAGATGCACTTGCCGACCTACCGATAAAAGTATATGCAGGATACGAAGCCATTTGCGAGATTGTTCAATCGGAACCCATTGACGTTGTTGTAACAGCAATGGTGGGATTCTCGGGACTGCGCCCCACGATAGAGGCTATCAAGGCGGGTAAAGCCATTGCTCTTGCCAACAAAGAGACAATGGTGGTAGCAGGAGAACTTATCACACGTTTGGCAAACGAATATAAAGTGCCCATTATGCCTGTAGATTCGGAGCACTCGGCAATATTCCAATGCCTTGCCGGAGAGGAACACAACCGCATTGAGAAACTGATTCTCACCGCCTCGGGAGGCCCCTTCCGCACATTCACTGCCGAGCAATTGGAGAAGGTGACAAAAGAGCAGGCACTAAAGCACCCCAACTGGAGTATGGGCGCCAAGATAACCATCGATTCGGCCACAATGATGAACAAAGGCTTCGAGGTGATGGAAGCAAAATGGCTCTTTGGCATCGAGGCAAAGGACATCGAGGTAGTTGTTCACCCACAGTCGGTGATACACTCTATGGTACAGTTTGCCGATGGTGCCGTAAAGGCACAGCTCGGTATACCCGATATGCGCCTGCCGATAATGTATGCCCTCTCCTATCCCACGCGCCTCGGTTCATCGTTTGAGCGACTCGACTTTGGTAAACTGGGCGAACTTACATTCGAAAAGCCCAACCTTGAGCTTTTCCCCAACCTGCGCCACGCCTACGATGCATTGGCAATGGGAGGCAATATGCCCTGCGTGGTGAATGCCGCCAACGAGGTGTGCGTTGCAGCATTCCTCGCCGACCGCATAAAGTTCACCGATATGAGCCGAATAATTGAGCGTGCAATGCAAAGTGCAAACTTCACTATCAAGCCCACACTTGACGATTATATTGCTACCGATGCCGAGGTTCGCAAAATGGCCGATAATTGGATTTAACAACCTATAATTTTAAACAAAAAAAAGATATAAAAGAAAATGGAGATATTTTTCATACGTGCGCTTCAACTGATTCTATCATTGAGTCTGCTGATACTTATACACGAGTTTGGTCACTATCTGTTCTCGAAGATATTCAAGGTGAGAGTAGAGAAATTCTACCTATTCTTCGATTGGGGTTTCTCGCTCTTTATGATACCCTCGAGACTGAGCAAGAAAGAGGATAAAGCACTCATAAAGCTTCCCCCCACAAAAGACGATACCGAATATGGCATCGGATGGATACCATTGGGTGGTTACTGCAAGATATCGGGAATGATAGACGAGTCTATGGACACCGAGCAGATGCAGCAGCCCGTACAGCCCTGGGAGTTCCGTGCAAAACCGGCCTGGCAACGTCTGCTGATTATGATTGGTGGTGTGATGTTCAATTTCATCCTTGCACTGCTCATCTACAGTATGATACTTTTCACCTGGGGCGAAAGCTACACCGATATTCAGAAGGCCAAATATGGTATGGAGTTTAACCAAGAGGCCAAACAGTTGGGATTTGTGGATGGCGATATTATGTTGCGTGTCGATGGTAAAGATGTGCACAAACGCGACGTAGACCTCTTACGCGCCATTGCCGACAGCCGTCAGGTAACAGTGCTTCGTGACGGAGCAGAGACAAATATCTCTATTCCCGAGGAGTTCGGACTGCTCGATATGGGCAAGGAGGAGCCATTTATGCAATTCCTCACACCAAGTGTCGTCGACAGCGTGGTTACCGGAACAGCAGCCGAAGCGTTGGGAATGATGAAAGGCGATAAGATTATAAGCATCTGCGGCAAAGAGGCACAGACAAGTTATAAGGTAAATACAGTGCTACGAGAGTTACAAGAGAATGGCACTAAGGAACTGACTGTGACAGTTATGCGCGACAGCCTCACCACCCTATCGGCAAAGGTAGATACAGTGGAAATATTAGGCATTTACTTCAGAATCCCCGACTATCCCACAATCACCAAAGAGTACGGTTTCTTCGAGTCGTTCCCCGCAGGTATTGTGTATGGCTGCAACGTTCTCAAAGGTTATGTCAGCGATTTCAAGTATCTCGCCTCGGCCGAGGGTGCAAAGTCGGTCGGAATGTTCGGCACAATAGGCAGTATGTTCCCTCCCACCTGGAACTGGTATCTTTTTTGGAATATGACAGCGATGCTCTCGCTCATCCTTGCCTTTATGAATATTCTGCCTATCCCTGCACTCGATGGCGGACACGTACTCTTCCTGCTTATCGAGGTTGTTACAGGCCGCAAGCCAAGCGATAAGTTTATGGAACGTGCACAGATGGTTGGAATGTTCATCTTGCTTGGTCTCTTCATTCTCGCGTTCTACAATGATTTAACCCGCTTTGTATTCTAAAAAGTAAATATGACAATCAAATACTTGATATATGCCACACTTCTGTTTGCATCCTGTGCAACAGCAAAGGATGCAGCAGATACTGTGCGAGGAGGCAGTATGGAAACCAACAACAGTACAGTTGTAATACAAGGGAATAAAAAGAGTATGACAATAAAAAGATATAATACCCCAAACGGCTTCGCCTTCTCGCTCTTCGAGTATATCTGTGACAACGACACACAAGAGAATATCTGTATCTCGCCTGCAAGTGCCGAATGTGCCCTGGCAATGGTGGCCAATGGTGCCAAAGAGCGCACCCTTGAGCAGATTCTCTCGACACTCGGCAGCGAGAGTCTCGACTCACTGAACAAGAAAGAGAATTTCAAACAACAGTTAGAAGAGAGTGAAACAATACTGACTTCGGCAAATTCAATATGGGTAAATGAGAAACAGAGCGTAAAGGAGCAGTTTATTGCCGACAACAAAAAGTATCACAATGCTTTTGTAAGCAATGTACCGTTCAATGAAAGCACTGCAAACATTATAAACGACTGGTGCTCCAAGAACACCAACGGCAAAATAAGCAAGATTGTCGACAATCTCGACAACAGCACAAGGCTATTGCTCATAAACGCCCTTTACCTTAAAGGAGCGTGGAAAGAGGAGTTCAACAAAAACGCAACTACCGATGAGTCCTTTACCAAAGCCGACGAGACTGTCACTACGGTAAAGATGATGCATCAGACATTGACAACATCCTACAACCTGGACGAGAATCTTAGAATGGTATCAATGCCAATAAAGAATAGCAATATCAATGTATGGTTTATTCTTCCCCGTCGAGGAATGAGTATGAGCGAAGCTGCGGCACATCTGGCAACAAACTACGACACACTGCGCAAAGGAGTCAACCCACGTCAAAGAGTGAATCTGAGCCTTCCGCGTTTCAAGACCGAATATAGAACAAGCCTAAAAGAGAGCCTCACGGCATTGGGGATGAGCGACGCCTTTGGCAGTAGTGCCAACCTTAAAGGTATTAGCGACGCACTGTTATACATCGACGACGTACTGCAAAAGACCTATCTTAGGATAGATGAGAAGGGTGCCGAGGCTGCCGCAGTAACATCGGTAATGGTAGGGCTTTTGTCAATGCGCCCCACGAGCGAGCCTATCGAGCTTAAATTCGACCGTCCTTTCCTTTATATGATAACAGACACACAGACAGACAATATCTTGTTTATAGGAAAAGTCGGTAATCCTACAGAGTAATTTTTTAACAAATAAAGATATGAGAAAGAGTATTTTTACACTGCTTTTGCTATTTGTAGCAGTAGCAGCAATGGCAGGAAAAGCCCCAAAGTATGTATTCTACTTTATTGGTGACGGTATGGGCCCGTCGCACGTTCTTGGAACCGAGCTTTACTTAGGCGAGATGCAGGGAGTAATAGGACGCCCTCAACAGTTGTGTTTCACACAGTTTCCCTCGACAGCCTTTGTAACCACCTTCTCGGCGAGCAACGGAGTAACCGACTCGGCAGCATCGGGAACAGCCCTTGCAACAGGCAACAAGACCAACAACGGACATCTTGGAGTAACACCCGACGGAACACCCGTCTACAGCGTGGCAAAGGCTGCTCAGGAGGCAGGATATGCCGTCGGACTATCGACCACCGTACCTATCAACCACGCAACACCCGGCGCCTTCTACGCTCATCAGAAGAGTCGTAACTACTATCCTCAGATAGCACGTGAGATGCTCACAGCCGACTATCATTTCTATGCAGGCGGCGACCCTATCTGCAGCAACAGCGAGCGCGAGCAGTTGTATAAGGATGCCGAGGCACAGGGATATGCCATAGCGCGCGGATATGCCGACTACAAGACCAAGAGCAACGCAGCAAAGATGATGCTCTACCAGAAAGAGGTTGCAACGCAGATACCCTACACCATCGATCGCACAGCCGATGACCTTACACTGGCACAGATTACCGAGGCCGGTATCGACTTTCTATCTAAAAAGAGCAAAAAGGGATTCTTCTTTATGGTAGAAGGTGGTAAGATTGATTATGCCTCACACGACGACGATGCAGCAACAATGATGCACGAGGTAATGGACTTTAATGCAGCCATCGAGGTTGCCTACGAGTTCTACAAACAACACCCAGGCGAAACACTCATCATCGTCACAGCCGACCACGAGACAGGCGGTATAGTTCTTGGTTTCAAAGGCTCGTACACACTGAATCTGAAAGCCCTCTCGGGACAAAAAGTCAGCGAGGATAAACTTGAAGAGATTCTCATTGCAGCAGCCAAAGAGAAACAACTCGGCTGGGACGAGACCGCATCGCTGCTCAAAGAGAATATGGGTCTCTGGGACGAGGCACAACTGAGCGACGAGCAGAGCGAGACACTGAAGAAATTGTACGATAGCTATGCAGCAGCCGACACACAGGAGAAACGCGAGAAAGCACTTATAAGAATCGCCAACCAAGCAAAATATCTTGTATCACACGCGGCAGCGGTATCGTGGGCAAGCGGTAATCACTCGGGGACATTCGTTCCCCTCTTTGCAATCGGTAAGGGAGCCGATAATTTCAAGGGAGTAATTGACAACACCGATATTCCTAAGATTATAAAGAGAATAGCCAAATATTGATACTTTTGATAGCACACACAAAAACGAGGATAACCAAACGGTCATCCTCGTTTTTGTCGGGGGCCTGCTCCTCTTTCGTGCTTTTCATTGCGGGTAGGCAAAAGTAACTTTCAAACAAACAGTGCGGTATCAATATCTTGTATAAACCGTCTCGCCACTATCGTCCCACAGATAGAGTCGGTTATTGCGAATCTCAATACCATAGACCTGAACATCGTCATATATATAGGATTCCAGGAATAGCTCGTCGTGACGTATGTCATAAGCTCCCAGATCTGTGTCTATTGTAATGCCATAGTTATCCTCGACGCGCATTGTACCCGACCAATCACCGGCAGCTGTAAAAGTGAGAGTGCGCTCCACGTATGTGTAATAGTCCTCCTCGACGCTTACCCAGCGCCCAACAATTCTATCTTCGAGGAAATGCGTATCGTGCTCGCATCCTGTTGTCAGAAACAACACGAGCAGCAGCGCTAGATTCAATAATTGCCTTTTAATAGTTCTCATAGCAGTTCATTATATATATTAAACGGATGAAACGGCAAAATGTAACACTCTTCGAGTGCATATATACAAAAAAATTCCGACAAGTCAGTTTTGTCGGAATTTTTTATGAGTAATTACCATCAATTTATCTGTATCTTATTCGTTGACCTATACGAAGTACCGAGCGTGAAGTAAGTTTATTCAATCGATAGAGAGTGCTGACCGAAACACCGCACTTACGTGCAATAACCGATAGGCTCTCGCCCTTGCGCACCTTGTGATACAGCGGTTCGGCACTCTCAATAATCTTACCTGTCTTCTTATCAATCTCCTGATAAACGCCTTTGCGGTAGGTGTAGAAGTCACCTGTAACATCCTGCTTTTCGAAGTCGAACATAAGCGCAGGATTAAGATTCTTTCCTGCAAGCAGTGTTTCGAAATGGAGATGCGAGCCACTGCTGCGTCCTGTGTTTCCACCAAGAGCAATAGGCTGTCCTGCCTTTACATTCTGCCCCTCGGTTACCAACCACTTCGACAGATGACCATAGAGTGTCTCAATACCATTATTATGACGTATGACAACATATTTGCCATATCCTCGACGACGGCCCTGGTTCTTCACAATACGCACTTTGCCATCGAACGCCGAGCGGATGGTATCACCAACATATACTTTTATATCTATTCCGTTGTGCACACGGCGACGACGGGGGCGATAGCCGAATATGTCGGTTATCTTGGTATTTGTCGTAGGCATTGCAAAGCCACGCAGGTCGACACGGAACGAGTCGGGCAGTTCGGCCTTAAAACGGACACGGTCATTTGACCACTCGTCATACAGTTCCTCGGCAGGGAACATATTGGCCTCATTAAGAAGCATATCCCTAAGCGCGATAGAGTCGACAAAAGCCATCTGCTTGTCGAGTGGCGATTGCGCAGCAAGTAAATCCTGCGCCTGCACTCCCGTCGAAACCAACAGAAGAGCAGCCGATACTACAATAGGTCTTAACAGATTCTTCAAGTTATTTATTTTATTATTTGTTCAAATACTTCAATGTCTCCTCGCCACCATACTCGAAATGAGTAACAGCGCACTCGTAGTCGAACAATTCGCCATCCTTAAAGAAGCGATTAACCTCTATTACAGCGTTCTCAACCGAGTCGGAAGCGTGAACAACATTCTGCTCGCCACTCATCGAGAAGTCGCCGCGAATGGTACCGGGAAGCGCCTTACGCGAGTTTGTCACACCAACCATCTGGCGTACAGTCTCAACAGCCTCGGCACCCTCGAGGCAGCAAGCTACAACAGGACCTGCCTGCATAGAAGCCTTCAAGTAGGGATAGAAAGGACGCTGAACAAGGTGAGCATAATGCTCGGCCAGAATCTCGTCGGTTAGAAACATCATTTTCAGACCTGCGATACGAAGGCCCTTGCGCTCGAAACGAGTTACAATGTCGCCCATAATACCACGCTGAATGGCATTGGGCTTAATTAGGATTAGAGTTCTTTCCATAATAATAAATGAATTTTTCGGATATAGTTAGAGTTTTTAAATAGAAGCATAGGTTAGTATTCTGCTTGCAGAGCGCAAAGTTAGTAAAAAAATCGTTATAAATTAATCAATTAAGGAAATTTATAATGGTCACACTTTAAATAAATGGTGATAAAACGATAAATCCTACTACTGACATTGTGGACAGTAGTAGGATTTATTTATCATCAGAGAATTATAATTAATCTTTAGCCTCACGCTTGATGGCTCTGACAACCGGTTTGAAGGTTCCAAGACCCGGGATGGTAATCTCTCTTTTTACTCCTGCGTGCACCTCATAGCCACCTATTTTAGAAACATTGTCACCCGAACTGAATGTACCCTTCATGAACTCGTCATCGTACTCTGGGAAATATTTAACACATTGGTTCATCCTTTCTTGAATTTTCTCGGCCGAATTTGCAGTTTTCATTTCAGAATTATCACCTAAAGCCATTCTCTTTTGCTTTGCCTCGGCATAAAGGTCATACGCAACGCAGAAAGAGAGTCCTACCTTCTTTGATGCTCCAAAAGCCAAGTCGGCCTTGTAATAGTATGCATCAGAGAATTCGGGGCAAGCCTGAATAGCCTTCTCAATATACGGATATCTCTGTCTTATAGAACCCTTAAGAATTGTATAAGCAACATACACATCAATATACATACGTGCCTGCTCATATCCACTCAAATCAAAGAATTCAGGCTCAACAAATGCTTTCTGCGAATATGTAACTACGTCGTTATATCTTTTCAGTCTCTGAGCACGGCTGATAATATTTGACATCAGGTCGAAAGAGGGTTCTCTTTCGTTCTTGTTTTTAAGCGCATCGTAATATAGCTCCATTGCAGCCGCATTATCACGACTTGTGGCAAAGGTCTTATTACCAAGAATTACATCCACTATATCGTCACCCTCGGTATTCCAACGTCTTCTGTAAATCTCGACCAAACGGTCTACGTCTCCCTCATCTACAACCCACGCAGACATAAAAGAAAAACGTTCATTTATAGCACGCTGGAAGTTTACCGCATTTATACCTCTATTCGCTTGCATCTGCTCAGGTGTTAACGCAGCTAATACTCTTCGAGCTTTTTCAAGTGTCAGAGTTGTATCGGCATAGAATGCGCTTTTTGCACCTTGAAGACCTACTCGAGCCGAGTCCATACGGAACTTGAAGAACATTGCCTGTGTATATACATCTACATCCTTCATCTCGACAAAATCATCGTCCGAGGTTACGATATCACGAGACATATTGTACAGTCTCACATTCATCGTTTTATCGCGGAAGAGCTCTTCGTCCCATTTTATAGAGTCCTTCTGACCATTCTGCTCGATATAACTGATCCAGTTGGTATTATTGACAAGTTTTCTATTGTTATTATCTGCTACGGGGCTTCTGAAGACAGTATCCATCTGCCAGTTTGTTCTAAAATACTCTATCTGCTGTGCACGTAATTTTGCGATTGTAAGAGTATCTTCTCCTGCTATCTGCGCATTGAGCGAGTCGATATTAATTATGGCAAGCTCGAACAAGTCATTCAACTCCTCGGAATAGAGTTTTAGACGGTCGTAACGTTTTTGTATGGTATCGGCAGCTATAGAGGCATTAAGAATAGCAATACCATCGAGATACTGTACAAGATATCTGTCGGGACGAGCACAGAAAGCCTTTCTCCAGTGGCTGTAGGCGCGGCTGTAATTCTCGGCCGAAATATCATTTCCAAGTTCTCTCTTATAAAGCGAAATAAGCGCATCACGCGACTTAACAGTCATTGTCTCACCCAAACGAAGATGTTTGATGTTGTCTACTACAATTGTATCCAACGTCACATCTGCATTGGAAATTGTAACGTTAATATCGTCAAATTTGTAATCGAGGTATTTAGGACGAAGAATATAGTTACCCAATAGCAATGAATCGGAGAAATTACCATCGTTATCGCTATAGATAGTCTTATTTAGAGTATCGGAAACAGCGCTTATTTGCAACTCGGCAAGAGCCAAAGGCGACTTTGCCAAATTGCATATATGAAGAGTAACATATCTCTTACCCTTAGCACCTACAACCTCCAACTCCTTAAGGTGCTTTGAATCGAACTCAAGTTTATTCTTGCTTATCTCGGTTGTTTTTCCGGCCTTAACCTTTACATCTATAGGCTTTATTTTCTCCTCTTGATACGAGACAAAAAGTTCGTATTCGCCCTCTAACAACTCAATAGAGAAAGCTCCATCGGCCTGGGATGTTGTGAAAATAGTATCCGACTCCGATACAAACTCAAGCTTTGCATTCACAATAGCTTCACCCTTATTGTAGGAGACAACGCCTGTCACAGTACCATACTTCTTACCATCAGTCAAGATGCGCTTTTGAGGTTCCAACGCTTTCATAGTAGAGTCGGAAGCCTCTACAGCTTGAACATCGATGCTTCTTACAATAGTATCCGCTACCTCAACGCCAAGCCAATTGGGCGCTGTTGCGGGGTGAGACATTGCCCCTGCAACAGGTGCCATAAAAAATGATAATGCAAGAATTGCAAATATATTATTTCTCTTCATAGTCTTTGTATTACTTTATGTTATATGAAACACCAAAACGGAAGCCCAATGTACGTACGGGATTGTAGTCTACAGCATACTCCGTAATAAACTTATTGCTGTGGAAGCGTAAATCGGCCTCACCAAAGAGATTCCAATCCTTGTTGATAGAGTACTTGGCATTAAATGCAGTGTGCAGGCCAAGAGTCATATCCTCGGGTTTATTGTTGCTGTGCAACTTTACACCCTCCAACTCGGGTTTCGACTCACCAGTATGCCAATCTACATTCATACCGGTACATTTGCTTACAATGGGACCAACATATAATGCTGTATTCCAACGACGCTCGCTGTCGTAACCGTAGATAATATTACTCATATCGAACTTAACATCTACGATACCGCTTAGGAATGTATAATCTCTATCGAAGAGAGCTTTAATCTTGTTAGCGGTAAATGTTCCTCTTTGGGTGAATGTAAACTTCTCTACATCCACCATAGCACGGAAACCGATTTTCTTATAGGGCTGATACTCGGCACCAAGGGCTACCGAATAGTCCATAGAGACCTCCTTGCCGTATGTCTCACGATTGAACATATACTCGGGACCCGCCATAGCAAATACCGACAATTTAGGTTCGAACTCATCATCGGGTCTAACCAATGAGCCGGCACCGCAGTTGTAAGGTGAACCAAGTTCAATACCTGCCGAGAGAGTGAAACGGGTAAGCAAACGATGAACGCTATACTTTGTACCCTCGAAATAATCGTCATTGAAATGCGCGTATGTCAAACGAGGCTCAACAAAGAGATTCTTGCCCTCTCTTGAATGATACTTAAAGCGCAGACCACCTGTGAAACCACCGTATCCTGCAGATGTCTGGTCATCAACAGTGTTTCTGTATCTCCACAGATTACCAAGTTCGGCACCGGCGAGAGCTGTCAAAGAGAATCCGCGACCGGTGTTCTCGTTCAACGCTCTGAATGCATTTACCATAAGTTCGGCACGACCGAAAGCCCATTGAGACTTAGGATATTTCTCGGCAGCAGTAGTGTACCAAGCACCTGCCGACCATCCACCCGACAGCTGGTATCCGAAATACTTAGAGAACCAATGACCATAACCCAATGTCAGGGCAGGGCCGATTGTATTCTTGAACTTCATTGCCGCATACGCACTCTGAATACCTCCCGAAATAAAGAAGTAGCTTGGTGCAAAGGGCATATCTATATCATCGGCACGCAGAACATCATTGGCATCGAGCGAATAGCTTGCTCCCAAACGGAATGCCAGGGTACGAACCGGATTATAGTCTATAGCATCATCTGATATAAAATCGTTACCATAAACACGCAGGTCGGCCTCGCCAAAGACTCCGAACTTCTCACTTACGCGGTAAGAGGTGTTGAAAGCAAGATGTCCGCCCAAGAAGTTCTTATTGGGTCGCTTATTATCAAAATTGATATTTTTAACAGGCTCGGGACCCTCTTTCAGTTCACCACTGATATTATCGTAACGGCTGAGAACTGCTCCAAGATAGAGGGCACTGTTCCAGCGACGCTGTGAATCGTATCCATATATCATATTAGAGAGGTCGAACTTAGCATCAACTATAGCACTTAAGATATTATAGTTCTTACGCCAGATACCCTTGCTATCTACCTCTACGCCATCGACAAGTCCTTTATAAGCGAGTCTTTTATTAGACGCATAAGTAGAGTAATCGAACATAGCACGAGCACCAAAAAGTTTATAAGGCTGATACTCGATACCAATAGCATACGAACCATTCAAGTTAGTACCACCCAAATACGATTCACGATTGAATACATAGTTAGGACCAAGAGCAACAAACACCGATGTCTTAGGTACAAACTCATCCTCGATCTCGGGCTTGTAAAGCGAACCTGCACCACCATAATAGGGTGTACCAAGCTCGACACCGGCCGAGAGTGTGAAACGTGTAACCAAACGACTTACGTCATACTTAGTACCAACAAGTTGATTATCGTCAAAGTTAGTATAAGTCAGACGAGGTTCAATATAGAGGTTCTTACCCTCGGTAGAGTGATATTTGAAACGCAAACCTCCTGTAAAGCCGTGATAAATAGCAGATGTCTGGTCATTTACACTGTTTCTATATCTCCAAGTATAACCTAAATCGTAACCGGCAAGCGCAGTAAGAGAGAAGCCACGACCGGTCTGCTCATTTAAGAGTCTGAGAGCGTTTATCATAAGCTCACCACGTCCAAATACGTACTGATGTTTTGGCACCTTCTTATATCCTGTCACATACCATCCACCTGACGACCATCCGCCCGATAGCTGATAACCGAGATATTTCGAGAACCAATGACCGTAACCCAATGTCAAAGCAGGGCCGACTGTCTTATCGAATGACATTCCAGCATATACACTCTGTATACCACCCGATATAAAGAAATAGTTGGGCGAGAAAGGCATATTCTCGTTATCGGTAATGGTGTTATAGAAGTTGGCAATAGCATTTCCTGTACTTATACCCGCTGTACGCATCGCATAGAAAACGTCGCGGGCGTCGAGTGAATAGCTCGAACCTACGCGGAACGACATTGTGCGCACAGGATTATAATCGAGAGAGTTATTTGCCAAGAATTTATTACCATAAATACGCATATCGACCTCACCGAAGAGTCTCCAATAGTTATTCAAGCGGTAAGATGTATTAAAGGCAACGTGTCCGCCAACGTGTGTTTTGTCTTTATCTGAGTCTTTGAACTTACCGCCGTTAACAGGAGCAGAACCTTCGATATGCTCGTTGCTCTCGTCAACAATATTGCTGATAACTGCACCAAGATAAAGAGCACTGTTCCAACGACGTTCATAGTTATATCCATAGAGCAGGTTTGTGAGGTCGAGCTTAGCATCAATAATGCCACTCAGTACATCAAACTGTTTATTTCGTATGCCTGTACGCTGTGCGATAACACCATCAACATCACTGTTATATGTATAGGGCAGATTGAAACTATATGTCGAATAGTCGGCCATTACGCGTGCTCCAAACAGACGGAAAGGCTGATACTCGATACCGAAAGCGTATGAACCATTAACATTTGTACCTCCGCTGAATGCGTCACGATTAAATACATAGTTGGGACCAAACATAGCAAGGACAGATAGCCGGGGTTCAAAACCATCCTCAGACTTGAGCAAACGTCCCTTACCATCGATAGCAGGATTACCATACTCCATACCAAGGGCCAGACTGTAACGAGTATCGTATCTACGATAATCGACATCGGAATAGTGGCCATCACCCTCAGTTGCATAATCGACAAAAGTCACACGAGGCTCTAAATAGAAAGCCTTACCTTCGGAATGATAATACTTCATTCTCAATGCAGCGGTAAGTCCATCGTAGTTGTCGGTATACTGGTTGTAAACTTCGGTACCATACTTCCATAGCTTACCAAACTCATAACCTCCCATTACATCGAGAGCAAATCCCTGCATCTTCTTATCTTTAAGAGCCGAGAAGATGTTATATACAGCCTCGGCACGACCAAAGAAATACTGTGACTTGGGGTAACGAGTATACGCCAAGTTACCCTCGGCATCGTAAGAGTTTATTCTCTGCCATCCACCGGCCGACCATCCTGCACTAAACTGCATAGCAAATCTTGGAGCTAACCAACGACCGTAACCCACCGCCAAAGTAGGTGCGAGTGTATTGACAAAATCGATATTGGCATTCAAACTCTGCAAACCGGTAGTGACAAACATATAGTTACGTGAGAATGGGATAGTATCCATCACACCATTCAACTCATTGTCGAATGTGTAGTTAACGGCTGCACGAGCACCGTATGAGACATTATATTTTGAATACCAAAAACCCTTTCCGGCACCATTATATCCTTCGCTGCCAAAATTAACATACGGTTCAATTGCTAATTTCACCCTATTTCCCAAGCGAATATCGCCCTTCATACCCAAAGTAATATATGGAGCCGACTCGCTCTGACCATATACCTCTCCGAATTGATAACCTGCACCAATCATCGAAGATAGCTCAAGCGCACGATAAGGATTATAACCTAAATAGTATCTTGTAAAGTTAAAATAGTGATTCAACTGCAAAGCATAACGATAGAAGTAAGCATCATCGCTCTTCATTTCGCTCTTACCATACAGGAAGTTCAAGCTCAAAGCATTGTTTTTGTTAAGCTCCTTACCAATTCTAAGCCCCCACATCAATGCAGGATTGTAGTCAAAATTGTATCGGGGAGCCATAAAGTCAATTCCCATAGATGTTCCGAAAGAGAGATGCGATAAGATACCTCTGTTTGAATAAGGCATAGCATCGCCATAGCGATAACGTCCCTGCTGAAGCATATCAAAGACATTATGACCATACTCTGTGGCTCTGAATACCTTAGACAACTTAGAAGTGTCACCCTCGACAGCACTGACTCTGTCGAATGTCGTAGAACCGTATGCCCCACTGAATGGTGTTACCATTACCACACAGCAGAAAAGCAAAACATATCTAATAAACAATTTCTTCATATACTATTTTAATCTTTACGATTATACGAGTTTCTTACTTATAATTCTTTCTCAAAGCCTTAACCTCTTGCAGGGCCTGTATATAAATTGCATCGTTCTTACCCTCGAGAGCCTCGCTGTACGAGCGTCGTATCGCTTTAAGTTTGTTAAAGAGCAATTGATTCTCGGCATCATTCTTCACAAGCATCTTCTTCTGGAGTCCTTTCATACGCACAGCCGCCACATTGTAATAGTTATCGTCCAAAAGGAATGCCTTATACATAGCCAAGCGAGCCTTCAAGGTATCGGTTTCATCTATTGCCTCCTTGTAACAGCGGAATGCAATATCGTCAAGGGTAGAGACTACTGAATCCAATGCCGTTGTTTTCTCTCGCTCCCATCTGTCAAGAGCCTTATCTACCATTTCCACACCTGCAACGCGGCTTAAGAAATCCTGGTCGTTACTTGCTGTGTATATCATACTTAGATCACCATGGAACGATTTCGCCAAACGGTTATAAGCCGAATCTATAGGATTGCGCTCTCTATCTGCCTCATACTTTCTCATATTGATTATAGCTCTGAGATAGTTCGATTCGGGACAAGTATCGGGCAGAGCTCTTGCTGCAGAGTAGGCAATATCCAACTCCTTACCGCCTCTTACCTGCGGGTCATCCATTGCAAGATTCATAATAACCCTATTCTTATTTGATGTTGACGCAACAATCTCACGCAGACGAACGCTCTCGGGGTCGCTACCAGCGTAATTTCCAATGTAACAGTTGGCAACAGCAAGCAGACGATCGTAAGCAAGTTTCTCGCCTCTACGTGTAATCACATCATTATACTTTACCATCTGACCTTTCAGAATCTCTACTAGCTCGTAAAGATACTGCGACCAATAAGACTCGGGTGTTTTAAGAGTCATAATCAGCTGGTTGGCAACCATATCAATCTGATTAAGATACAATATATTATCTTTATCATTGAATTTCTCGCTCTTCTTATCGGACAAGATGATACGCTGACCCTTATAATACTTCTTTATCTTATCGGGCTCCTTGTAATTTCTTTGGAATGTGATAACATTATTGCCCTCATCAGTTATAAAGAGAGGATACTCCTCGCCCAAAAGGTTATAAGTAGCTCCATTGACAGCATTTCTATTTAGGAGAGAAATCATATTTTTATAGTCGGCTGCCGAAATTCGTATGGTATGCTTCTCCTTTGTTTTACTTTTGTAAACCTCAAGCTCGGCTTTATACTCATTTTCTCCATTGGGTACAAAAACCATAGCAACATCCTCTTTATTAACGTCGTAGTATACTACATCCACGCGACCGGGAATAGGAACACTACTATCATTCTCTACTGTAATGATAGCATTCTTCATATCGAGGAAAGGCGCCAATATCGAATGGTCATATATACCATTGGCAATATTTCCGGCAGCATAATGCGCAGCTGCGTATGCCCAATAACCATCGTGGTTCTTATATTTACCGGGGTAACGAGTCTTCTCGTAGGCCAATTTTGCCGCCTGCTGATGCTCCATAGGATTGGTCAATCTGTTCAGAAGGACCCAATACTCGGCACGAGTAAATGAGCCATGCAAGCCATCGCGATATTTCTCGATAATCTTGTGGTCGGGCAACTGACCTATGGTTGTTCCCTCGAGACGAAACTTAACGGTACGCAATGGAGCAAGATATGTATCCTTAAACTCAGTAGTATAGTAATCTTTATTGTTTTGAATCTCTGTACTTTGTTTTTGTAGTTGGCCGGGATAGCGGTCTATTACCGACTGTATATAGTCGGCAGCATCGTACTTGCCGTCGCGACGTAAAAGACTTACTACAGAGTCCCATGGCGCCACATCCGAACTAACACTGATGCGCGCTCTTGTATTGATAAGACCCTTAGCAGTCTCGGCACGTCTGCGAGCCAGGTCTTTATTGCCTTCTACATTACCCTCGGGCGATGAATAAGCCACAATACTTACTGTTTGCAGATTTCGAGACTCATCATTCCTATAAGCACGGAAGATGGTGTCCAAACGTACAATCTCGACCTCATTCAAACTGTCATTGGGGATAAGTCTGGGACTGTTAAACTCGAACTGCAAACGCACCTCGGTACTATCACCAAACTCCTCGGAACGCATAATCAGGTGAAACTCCTCGGCATCGGGCAGGAACTCGGTAAAGGTAAAGTCCAAGAACTTAAAGGGGCTCTTGCGCTCACCACCATCTTTCTCGGGGAAGTCCTGCAACACTCTATTATAGTCCTCGACAAACAGCTGCAATCCCTGAGGATAGGGGTGCGCAGTGTTAGGATCGTGTCCGCGAAGTTCCTCGTATGCGTGAACATAAATGGTATCGAGTGTTGCCGATAGTCTGATACTTGTACGTATTGAGTCGGTAAGCAGTTTTGTCAAAGCGATACTGCTTGGTGCCTCATGAGAAAATAGATATGTCCTATATATCGACTGCAAAGAGTCGCTACTTGTCTTGTTATCAAGAAGCGATACCCAGGCATCGCGCGAAAAGGCATTCTTATCATCGGGGAATACACGCAACAGGTCATCATTGTCATTGGGTACGACAGAGGTGTTCTTCAGTCTATCGCACACAACGAGCCACAGAGAATCGAGACGCTGAACATTCAACTTGGCATACTTATAGTACTTTGCAGTATCGGAGTATGCATATAGTTTATCGTTCTTCATCTTGTAGTCCATAGCTCTATCCTGTGTGAGAGCATACTCGGCACAGTCGAGATAAACAGGTTTTCCGTATGCAAAAACAGTGTCACTGTTTGCATCAGATATATCAATGCGGTCGTACCACACAGGCTGAGCGACAATGCGTTGGTTTGGTCTTAGCTTATATGGAAAAACAAAATTTTTGTTCATTATAAGAACACCGGGTTTCTCGGCTGGTCTGTCATCGATAACCAAGTCATCGGTTTGCTCCTGTTTCTCGAATGTCTGAATCAGGTTCTTCCAGATATGCAGTCTCATACTCTTAGAAGTAAAATAACCTCCTTTTTTGACCTTTTCTTCCTGACCATTCTCATTAATCTCGGTACCAAACAGAGCATCGTAATCACAGAACACAACAAAAGATGATGCACCTGAGAGCACATTTATAGTATACTCCATTTTTTTACCAAGCACTGTACTCGAGGTATCGTTTCTCTCGGCATATTTCTCGCGCTGCAAATAGTCGCTTTCAACAACCTCGCTGACACGATTTTCATCGAACAGGTCTATCTCCTCAAGGAAAGTACCACCCCTCATTTTTGTACTGAAACCATATTCATCCAAGAATTTCAGTGCATCCCTACCGTTCTGCTGCGGAGAGAAAGTATATAGTTTTAATTTTCTCTTTGCTATCTCATAATGCTCTTGTCCTGCCTCTAAACCAAATTCAAATACAACGGTAACTTTAACCTTGGTACTATCGGCCCCCTGTGCCGCCACATTAAGCGACAACAGCGCAAGAAGAAGCAACGTAAAATATCTAAATATACGCATATATATAGTAATTACTTTTTTCTACAATCTATTATCTTATCACATACACAAGAGAGACCTCGAGTCGAGGTGTAAGGATTGCACCGTATGCATTGGCCTTCTCGCCATAGAAATATCCATCGGCCGGCTTATACTCCTTATGCTTGTAATATTTAAGGTCGGTTCCACCTGAAACCTCTATATTGAAACGTTGTGAGAGGTTAAACGAATAACCCACTTCGAGACCTCCCGAAACGGCATTACCTTGATATTTGGTTTTGCTCCAGAAAATATCATAGTTTACAAACTGGGCATTTGCTCCAAGAAAGAACTGAGCAAAAGGACGTCCGCTAATCCAATAGCGAAAACGAGGAGAAACACCTATCATCTCAACATCCTGTCCCCAGGGATTTGTAGCGCCAAAGAGTTGGACTCCAAGAGTATGTTTGGAACCAACAACAAGGTCGACACCTAAGTTCGGAATCATAGCAATGTCTTTTACAGCATCACTCTTCACTGCAATCATCTGAGCGCTTGCACAAAGAGAGAATAACATAAAGACTCCTATTATAAGACTTCTTTTCATAATGTTTAACTTCTTGTTATATTACAACTTAGGCAATTATCACATCTTAAACCATCTTGCACCGGTAGAAGAGACTGCCGATACATCGACACCGTTGTTTGTTATAACTATAGGTGCATCAATTTCAAACTCTCGGTCTGATCCATACAATAGATTCTCGAGACCGGGAATATAATTATAGAGGCTTGTTGCAACCTTATAAACCTTGGTACTACCCGCACCATTGGTTACCGAAATAGCCAATGTCAGAATACCGGCACCATTTATACTCTCGCTATTGGCAGCACGCAAAAGACCGGCTACCGCTGCTCTACCACTATATTTCGATGCACCCGAGGAGTTAACATCAAAAAGCACAGCTGCTGTTGAATCGGCAAGAGGTTTCTCGCTTGTAAGATTATATCTATAAGGAATACCAGACAGATGAGCAACAATATTATCGATTGTTACCCCCTGAGCCGAAATATCGAAATTGAAATCAAAATTGGTAAGAACACTCTTTGGTGCAAACTCAATAGAATTAACACCACTTGAGATATTCATCACGTCGGTATACTGTGAGTAAATGGGATTGAACATATCACCGTTGAGTATATAGTTATATCCCATATTCTCAAATGCAGCTATCCCTTTACCATAGGCATCCAGCAGCAAAGCACTGTTCAGTTTGTAGGGTCTATACTGTAAATTAATAGTACCATACTTAATAGCTGCGGAATTCAGAACATTTCTATATGAGAATCCCTGGTTATTTGTATCGTAGCTTACCGTAAGGAAACGAAGTTCGCCGGCTTTCACCTTGAGTGTATCATTCAGCACAGTACTATCGGGGGCATTGCTGATATAACGTCCTTTTGTGCCATCGGGTGTGCATATATAGGTACAACCCCAAGCACTCATACAACGATAAGGAAGCACTATCATTGAGTCATTGGCCTCGACGCCGTTCCAGTCATAACCAAGCTCTACGACAGCCAAGTGAGGATGCTCCTCATTTGTACAAAGGTCGACATCGGTACAAGCAGCAAATGAAAGAGATGCAACTACGGCAAACGCAATATTTTTTAATATCTTATTCATATTTACTCCTCCTCGCTATTGTTGTTATTATCCTGTACCTCAGCATCGGTCTGCTCCTCGGTATTCTGTTTATCCTCTTCTGTTGCCTCAACTACATTCTCCTGCTGCTGTTCTTGAACCTGTTCTTCGGCCTGCTCAGCGGCTTTCTCTGCTGCTTTTTCGGCATCTTCGCGAGCCTGTTTTGCAGCCTTATCTGCGGCCTTGCGAGCTTTCTCTGCTGCTTTATCAGCATCCTTGCGGGCCTTATCTGCGGCCTTACGGGCCTTTTCATCTGCTTTGGCCTTTGCTTTAGCAGCCTTTTGAGCACTCTTGTCCACCTTTTTATTCGACTCGTTCTGGCCAAGGTCAACTGCTATACCGTATTTCTCCTCAATGGTCTCAATCTTACCAAGATTGGTCGACTCTACCACACCGTTTATAGAGAGTGTGAAATCGGGCATAGACTTAATAGAGAATTTATTTACACCCTTTATCATACGAGCTATACCACCACTTTTACCCTCGGTTCTGAATGAAGAAACCTGCAACGAGTCACTCTTCGCATCGGCCGCCTTGGTCTCTTCTTTTTTCGTTTGTACAAATACAGCCTCGTTATGACGTTTAACCGAGTTCTCATTAATGCCTCCTACAGTCTTTAACAGATACTCATAATAAGATTTTTTCTCGGTTCTTAAGGTATCATCTTGCGAGAAGAGAGAGTTAAAATCTCTTACCATCTGAACATTGACAGGCTCAGCAGGTGTTCTACCGGCAAAATCATCTATTGCACGATAACTCCTGAATATATTTGTCAGGTAATCGATATCAAGCTCCTCAATTGAATTTATCTCTTTATTTTGGATTAATTCATTGGAACCGAAATCGAGGAATTTTGTAGGAACCTGCACATAGTCGAACACAGGCGCCTTCTCGATAAGAAGGTCGGCCGAGTCGGCATTCTCGTGCTTCAATATTGCTCTGTTATACTCCTTTATCTTCTTATTATAAGCAAACACCTCTCTATTGAACTCGGTATATGCTCTCTTCAAAGAGTCGGGTAATACATATTTCTTGGCCGACTTTACATATTCGCGTCTTAAAGCATAGTTGAATCTCTCTTTCAGCAACTTCTCATAGTCGACATCGTACACCTGATTCTTTATAGGGTCGAAACGATAAACGAGTGAGAGATGAACATCGGAAATCATAGGTAGGATCTTTGCATCCTCGCTACCCTCGTTAGTGTAACACTTATCTTCGTTGTTATATCCAAACTTGTCATACTCGACACTTGCCACTCCAAGAGCTGTTCCCAACTCAAGGTCAATGGAGTTTCCATTTTTGTAAAGATAGAGCGGTGTTGTGTAACCAAAAGCAAGGCCGGCGCCTATTGCTGAACCCTGATAGCCGGTATCACCGAATTTAACGCTGAACTTATCATACGCAGCATAAGGACCCACATAGTATGCCCTATGAGTCCTTGGATTCTGTTTTGCTGTTACGAGACGACTTTTTGCCATTAGACGATTGAAGAATCCTCTTGTATCGCGCGCCCTTGCCTTCTCCCAATTTTCATTATTATCGGGATTCTCAAGCAAAAGAGTCTTATTATCCAGAAGCGCTATAATCTTATACTTACCGACCTCTATATCTTCATTGGTTACGGTATTAAGTTCTATCAGTTTGCCATTGCTTGTAGTAACAACAACCTTATATCCCTTATAACCCTTCTTTTCAAAAGCTATCAGCAACGAATCATTGGGAGTAGAATTTTTAAACTCGATATTGCACAGGTTATCGACAACATCATCCTCCTTAACCTCGGCAGCCTTGTCGCCCACCAATTCAAGAGTTTTCCAATTGCAAGTAGCTATAGCATCCTCGGTATAAAAAGATTTATCGCCATCGGTCTGATAGATACCCATCTTTACAATCGCCTCTTTAGGCTCGGGACCCAAATCACCCATTCGACGTGTTCTGAAGTACCAACGCAACTCAGCTCTTGCACCGGCTACATTATATAAATAGCGTGAATCGTACTTCTGATTCATCTGCCAATTATATTTACCCGACACAAGAAGTGATATTTTCTTATGCTTGTTATGAACAAGGTCATACTCCAAACCTATATTAGGAGTCATAAGCACCCAACCAAGAGTATTGGTATGAATACTTATTCTATCCTTAAACGCGACCGACGCAGCCGTATCTGCCTCCTCAACGCCTACCGACGCAAAAGAGGGAGTGCAGCACAGCACTACCAATGATAAATATAGATATTTCAGCATCTTAAATTCTTTTGTTTTAAGCTGTTAGGATTAGTTAAGAATTACTAAATCCAACTTTCAAATTTTGAAGTGCAAAATTACTACAATTTATGTAAATGAACAAATTTTGCATCCTATTTGTACGAGCCTACCTTATATAATAAATAAGGCAAGGATGCGTGTGAAGCAAACCCTTCTTCACGCATAAACAACATAAAGAGATTTAGAGATTACAGCATTAGCCTTTTGACTCTGCTGTAATCACTAAACCATTTTTGAGTTTATATCAGTTAGTTATTCCAGATATTCTCCCAATCACCGCGATCCTGACGCTTAATCTCGTCAGCTGCACCGTGATCTCCCTGACCGGGAGCCATTCCTGCCGACTGCGCAACAATACTCTCTACAACCATTGTTGTCTCTATAACCTCGGGAGCTTGATATATCTTTTTCATAATTTATCTGTTTTAATATTTGTCAATAATTTATCACCTCTTCTTACTTTACAAACACTTTCTTACCGTTTACAATGTAGATACCGCTTGTGGGATTCTCTACTCGACGACCGCTTAAGTCGTAGCAAACACCGTCTTGCGCAGCAGAAGTAATATTACCATCTTTGTCGATAATAATCTCGGTAATAGAGGTTGTACCATCCATATCTACGAACTCAACACTGAGTGAGCGCTCGGGGGCATAAGAGTTTACAGTGTTACTGCTGTTATAAACCTCGTTATAAGGAACTCCCTTAAAGAACACACGATAGGGCGATACTGCTACCGATTTAGCATAGTTCTTGAACTTTCCGAAACCGTTACCATCCTTACCCTCCGAGGTTGTATAAACCCACAGTGTAGATGCTTCGTCAGCATTTTTGTTGTACTCGGTTTTACTCTGATATACACCACACATTGTCCAACCATCGGCCGAGTATTCGTACATATCCTCGAAATTGCCCAATGTAACATCGTTGGCAGTTGGAGTCCAAGACGTTTTCGAATCATTCTTATAAATATAAGGAGTATTAGCCTGAACCGCATTACCATTATCAGCAAATGTCAACACCTTATTATCGTAGCTTGCTAATTTATACAGTTTAAATCCGGAAGGAGCTGTAGCAGCAAAAGGTAGAATCAATGTTCCGGTTGCACCTGCCGCAAATGTACGATTAAGAGTAACTTTATCAAAAGTATTAACATTTGCTGCAAGGTCTACTTTATCGGTCAGTTGAAGATTCAATGTAGCATCCTTCGAAATACCTGAAGTTCCCGAGATTTTCGCATTAGAATTGAAAGTATACTTGCTTGCTGCGTTTTGATAGAAAGCATTATTTGCTATTTCGGTAATACCACTTTCCACACGAACCTCATTAACACCAAAATAAGAGCAAGATTCACGCAATGCAGCACTATAGGCCAACGTTCCACTACCGGCAATAGTCAATACCTTATTCGAAATAGACCAAGAAATACTACCAATGGTACCAGAAGAGGGCATATCACCTGTTTGTACAACTGTGAAATATCCACTCCACGCAGAATAGGCATCTACAGTAGCAGGAGTATTGTTAGGAAGAGCAAGTTTAGCTATCTTGCGATTTACATTAAACGAATTATTCGACAAAGCAGGAGCAGTAGCGCTCAACGATTTAACACCTGAAATAGATGTACTTGCATAAAACGCATAAGCACCTATTCTCTCAACCGTCTCGGGAACCACAACTGTCGAGCCAGATTTATTGCAAGCTAACAGCAGCTTGGAACGATCGGAAGACAAAAGCGCACCATTTTCCGAAACAAGCGCAGTTGCGTTCTCTACCGATATAGTAGATATTGAAATCATAATCCTAGGATTATCAGCTATACCCTCCAAATCACCATCTTCAGTTATCGCCTTATCAGACTTTGCAGTAAACACTCCATTAAGCAAAGTCCAAAGAATCTCATTTGAAGCATCCGCCTTAAAATATCCTGTAAAAATTGAGGAAAGAACACTACTTGAAGGCGAACGATAGAAAGCAATATCTTCTATTGCCACACCATTAAACACATCATAAATAGTCCAATCATCAAATATAGACGAATTTCCAGAATAGAACACGCTTTTAATATCAAAACAATTCTTAAAAGCATTTGCACCAATCGAAGTTACACCTTCTCCAATAACTACTGTTGAGAAATTTGTTCCCCAATGTGCCTCGCCATCATTTATAGCACCATTACCTGTAATTGTCAACACACGATTCTCAACTTCCCAACTGAGACCATTCTCAGTTGTGCCAATTTGTGCATTTGCACCCACTGCAAAGCACATCACAAGCATAAATAAAGATAAAATTTTCTTCATTAGATTGATATTTTTTTGATTATTTCCTATTAATTTCGAATGAACTTATATATAGTTTTTTCACTGCCTAAAAGGCGCTTTTGCTTTTTGCGGTGCAAATTTACAACATTTTTATGAGACTAGAAAGCATTTTAACACAACATTTTACAATGTGTTGCATTTTTTAGGGACGATATCTGTTTAATAGCGTTACAAGGCATTTCAGAGGCACTTTCAGAGAACAGCAAACAGTCGTCATATTTTTAACATTTCTCCCACAGTACACACAACAGCCGCCAACATCGCATCCCTATGAGATTGCGCCCCAATTCCAATTGTTATTTCGCTTTATTGTGCGCAAACGCTCCCACACAACAGCATAGTAGGGGTTATTGCACTCGGGGTCGGCCTCAATCACCTCGCGTGCCACCTCGCGGACATACTGCAACAACTGCTCGTCACGCGCAAGATTAGCTATTTTCAGGTCAAATGCAATGCCACTTTGCTTTGTTCCCTCGATATCGCCCGGGCCACGCAGTTTAAGGTCGGCTTCAGCTATGACAAAGCCATCGTTACTGCTTGTCATTATCTCCATTCGCTTGCGGGTATCTTCGGATAGCTTATAATCGGTAACAAGCAAACAGTAGGATTGGTTGCCACCACGCCCCACCCTGCCGCGAAGCTGATGCAGCTGCGAGAGTCCGAACCGCTCGGCATTTTCAATAACCATAACAGTGGCATTGGGAACGTCGACACCAACCTCGATAACTGTTGTTGAGACAAGAATCTGCGTCTCGCCCGATGCAAAACGACGCATTTCATCCTCTTTCTCTTTGGGTTTCATCTTGCCGTGCAGTTTGCTCAAACGATAGTCGCAGAAGATATTACACAGCTGACGATAGCCATCTTCAAGGTTCTTAAGGTCGAGTTTCTCGCTCTCACTGATAAGAGGATAAACCACATAGACTTGTCGTCCCTCCTGTATCTGACGATGGATAAAAGAGTACATCTCATCGGCACGATTGCGGAATATATGCCGCGTGGCGATGGGTTTACGACCCGGAGGAAGCTCGTCGATAACCGAGACATCGAGGTCGCCATAGAGCGTCATCGCAAGAGTACGGGGAATGGGCGTTGCCGTCATTACCAATATATGCGGTGGAATATTGCTCTTTGCCCACATTTTTGCCCGCTGAACAACGCCGAACCGATGCTGCTCGTCTATCACTACAAGACCAAGATTTTGAAACTGCACTTTATCCTCGAGTACAGCGTGGGTGCTCACAAGAATGTCGACACTGCCATCGATAAGCCCTTCGAGAATGGGAGTGCGCTCTTTCTGTTTGGTACTACCCGTCAACAGCTCAACCCGAATGGGGAGCCTGGCAAGCATACGGCGCAATGTAGCACAATGCTGCTCGGCAAGAATCTCGGTAGGTGCCATAAGACAGGCTTGATAGCCGTTATCCTTTGCCAATAACATCGAGAGCAACGCTACGAGAGTTTTTCCGCTGCCAACATCGCCTTGCAGCAGGCGATTCATCTGATGGTTGCCACCAACATCGCGACGTATCTCCTTCACCACACGTTTCTGCGCCCCTGTAAGTTCAAAAGGGAGACACTCGCTGTAGAAACGGTTGAACATCTCGCCCACTTTTTCAAATTTATGACCAACGTACTTTTGCATACGGTCTTTTGCATAATGCAATATACTTAACTGAATATAAAAAAGCTCATCGAATTTAAGACGATACTCGGCATCGCGCAACTCCTTCATACTCTTGGGAAAATGGATTATACGAAGGGCATCGGAGAGCGGCATCAGCTTATGCTTTGTCGTTATAAACAGAGGAAGCGTCTCGGGCATAAGCACATCGCCTGCAAGAGCAAAAAGATTCTGCATAAGCTTAACCATCGCCTGCGAGTTAAGCCCCGAGCGTTTCATCTTCTCGGTAGTATTATAATAGGGTTGAAGCCCCATTGTGCTAAGCTGAAGCGCTTCGGCGACGTCTACATCGGGATGCGCTATATTCACTCTGCCGTTAAATACTGTGGGTTTACCAAAGACAATATATTTCTCACCCAATTTAAAGCGGTTCTTAAGGTATTTGAGTCCTCGGAACCAGACAAGGTCGACAAAGCCGGTACCATCGGTAAAATGGGCCACTATGCGTCGCGAAGCACCCTCGCCCATCTCCTCGAAACTGCGTATCTCGCCACACAGCTGCACGTGAGGCATCGAGCCGGTGAGCTCGGCAACGGTAAAGAGACGACTGCGGTCGATATATTTATACGGGAAATAGTACAGCAAGTCGTACAGGGAGTGTATATTCAGCTCCCTGCCGAGGAGAGTGGCACGCTGTTCGCCCACTCCCGGGAGATATTTTATGCTTCTTGCTGCAAGGTCGAGCATTAAAGACTATAACGATTGATTAGAGTATGCCTCAATAATTGTCTTTGCCACCATCATATCGAATGGAGTGGTAAGTTTGATATTCTCGCGATTACCCTCGACGGCATATACACGCTCGCCCATAGCCTCAACTACCGAAGCATCATCGGTAAATGCCTCGACATAACGTTGCGAGTAGGCGCTGCGCAACAGAGAGAGACGAAACACCTGCGGTGTCTGCACAAGGCGGTAGCGGTCGCGCGGAACAGCTTGGCTTGCCCCTGCTGCACCTATTATCTGCCTTAGGCTGTCCTGGACATCAATCATAGGTATTGCTGCACCGTTTATCCACGCCTCGCGAAAAGCATCATCAAGCACTTTTTGCGACACAAAGGGACGAACAGCATCGTGCACACCAACAAGAGCCTCATCGTCGCCCTCTATCATCGATAATCCGTTCTGTACCGAGTGGAAACGTGTGTTTCCGCCTGCAACAACTGTCACAGGCAGTTTGAACTCATATTTTGCACACAATTCGTCCCACAAAGCAATATATTCGAGTGGCAATACAAGGATGAACTTCAATGTATTATCAATGGCATACAATCTCTCGAGTGTAACCATTATTACAGGACGGTCGCCCAGCAACTGAAACTGCTTGGGCAGAGCACCACCCATACGTTGCCCTTTTCCTCCGGCAACAACGATAAGGTATCTTTTCATCGGTTGAACTGCATTTGTGAACGTAGCGTGGCAACCAACTCGGCACCACAGAAGTATTCTACAATGGCAAAGCCAAAATCGAACGAGAGACCGGGGCCACAAGCTGTTATCATATTACCATCTTTTTCAATGGCGGCAGCAGTGTAGCTCTTGCCCAGGTCGGCCTCGCATCCGGGATAGCACGTAGCTTTGCGACCCTCTAATATCCCCATACGGCCAAACACCATCGGTGCGGCGCAGATGGCTGCAATGAGTTTACCCTCGCTGTCGGCACGTGCAATTTCTTGACGCAACGGTTCACAGACCGAGAGATTTTCGGTTCCACCGCCTCCTCCGGGCAGTATCAGCGCATCGGCATCTGAGAGAGAACACTCCTCGAGAAGCGCATCGGCAAGAACGGGAACGCCCTGTGCCGAGAGCACCTCGCGACGTCCCATAATGGAAACAGTTATAAGGTCGAGCCCGGCACGACGTATCACATCAACAGGCGCCAACGCCTCGACAGTCTCGAAACCATCGGCAAGGAAAAGATATATTTTATTCATAATCGATTCGTTTTAAGCAATTTATAATAACATAATCAAAAGCATCGTTTTTTCTCATTACAAGACATCAATTTCGGGCGATTAAAAATCGCTTCTACAAGCAAACAAGACTCACACTATTTAAGTTTAAAATAGTAAGTGATTGTTCCCGTTTGATTGGTAAGTTCATCAACCTTCTCAAAAACAGCTTGTGAGGCAGCTTTCAGTGCAGCCTGTCTCAGCGCCGAATTTGTTGTATTTGTTCGCGGGTTAATGCTTGTCTTTATAACACTACCCTCGGGATTTACCGTTATTGTAACCACCACACGCCCCTCATCCTGCACGTTGTACTCGGGTCGAGGCAGTTCCCTCTGAGCAAGATTACGTCCACCAAGGTCGAAGTTACCGTACCCTCCTGCACCGACTGCAGCCCCTACTGTTTCGTTACCCTGTGGCGAGCCCTCGTTACCTTTTCCCTCCTCGCTCTTTCCACTGTCATTCATAGTCGAGCCTTTACCGAATGCAGCCGCCATCTTCGCGGCAGCTTCGCGGGCAATACGCTCGGTTTCGAGACGCTCCCTCTCGGCCTCTTGCGCTTTTAGTTCAGCCTCTGAAGGTTCGGTTTTCTTCTCCCAATTTTTCTCTTTATTGGATTTATCGGCACTTGGCAGTTGGGCCGAAGGCTCATCATCCTGTGTTATAAGTGGTTCATCATTATTCTGTACCGGATTGGCCGGCATCGTTGGTTGCGCAGGCGCCGGTGCGACCTCGGTATACCGATAGGCGTCGCCGGCAGATGCAACCGTATTACCCATAAGCACAGGTACACCGGCCTCCTCTTGCTGAATGGGGCGATTCATCACCACAAGCAGCAATATTACGGCTATCACAATGTGGAACAGCACCGTTCCCACTGCACCATAGATTTGTTCCTTTGTAGGCTTATCCATTATCTCTTATCGGGACGGCGTGTTGCCAGCACCATCTTGAATTTATTCTCGTTTGCTATATTAAGCACCTTTACAATCTCGCGATAGGGAACCGACTCGTCGGCATACAGCGCCACATACATTTGTGGCTCCTTTGCAGCACAATCGATGAGGAACGTTGCTATCTCATCGGGTGAGATAGGCATCTCGTCGTCATTGCCAAATGCCGAATAGTAGTTAAGCTCCTTATCGATGATTATTCTTGCAAGAGGCTTTGCCGATGTCTGCTGACTACCCTGCGGCAGCAACACCTTTATGGCATTAGGAGTTACCATTGTCGATGTTATCATAAAGAAAATCAACAACAGGAAGATAATGTCGGTCATCGACGACATCGAAAAGGTGTCTATCGCCTTTGTTTTTCTCTTAATCATAAAACAGCGTTGAAATGGTGCTTTTTAAATATTCTCTTTCTTCTCGTGAACAATCTCCATAAACGAGATTATGCCGTTCTCGAGGTCGTTCTGCACCTTGTCTACTCTAATAACAAGGAAGTTATAGGCAAAGATGGCAACAATACCCACTATAAGACCACCTACCGTTGTCACCATAGCCTCGTATATACCACCCGAGAGAAGTGAAATATCTATATTATTACCGGCATTGGCCATCTCCCAGAATGCCTGAACCATACCTGTCACTGTACCCAAGAAACCAATCATAGGAGCCACGGCGGCAATTGTCGAGAGGATGGGCAATCCCTTTTCGAGAGCAGCAACCTCGATATTTGCGCTGTTGTCGAGACCCTCACGTATTGCAGGCGCAGTGAGGTTTATATTCTTCAGTCCGCGCTCTACGACACGAGCGATAGGAGTATCCTCGTTCATACAGTAGTTCATCGCCGACTTTATATCGTTATCTTTTACATTGTCGCGCACACGCTGCATAAAACGGGGATTTTGTTTAACTGCCTTACGCAATGTGGTAAACCTCTCGATAAAAATATATACACCCACTACCGAAAGCAGTGCAAGTACAATCATAATCCAACCGCCTTTCACGGCAAGTTCCCACACGTTAACCCCCTCGGCCGCAGTCTCGGTAAGGTTCATAATTGTGTCTTGTGCCATTGATACACTCTCGGCAACCTGTGCTAACAACATTTTCATAATTTATATACAGTTTTATTTTATATTCTGGAAACTACTTATTTCTTGATTGTCAGCAAACAATCCTTGTATGCTGCTATCGTATCTTTGAGACCCATATAAAGAGCATCGCATATTAGCGCGTGACCAATAGAGACCTCGTCGAGCCAGGGGATATTCTCTTTAAAGTATCTTAGATTCTCAAGGCTTAGGTCGTGACCGGCGTTAAGTCCTATTCCAAGACGACGTACCTGCGAGGCTGTCTCTATGAACGGAGCAATCGCACTCTCGCGATTTTTGCGATACTGCTCGGCATACGGGCCGGTGTAGAGTTCTACACGGTCGGCACCGGCCTTTGCCGCATACTCGGCCATACGAATATCGGCATCGATGAATATAGAGCTGCGTATTCCTGCCGCACGAATATCGTTGAGAATATCGCGCAGGAACTCCTGCTCGGCTACGGTATCCCATCCGTGATTAGAGGTCAGTTGGTCGGGTTTGTCAGGGACAAGAGTCACCTGATGGGGTTTTACCCTTAGGACAAGGTCGACAAACTCTTTCGAGGGGTATCCCTCGATATTGAACTCGGTTGATAATACAGCACGCAGAGCCGGAACATCGGCACGACGGATATGTCTCTCATCGGGACGGGGATGAACCGTAATTCCATCCGCTCCAAAAGCCTCACAATCCCTTGCCACCTGCAACAAATCGGGAGTATTGCCACCACGAGCATTCCTTATTGTCGCCACTTTGTTAATATTTACACTAAGTTTCGTCATCGGTAAACTTTCTTAGGTTGGTTCAATAAATTATAAAAAACAACATTACATCGGCGAGTTCTATTTTGTCCGCCTTTGATGCGTATTATAGAACCGACCCTATTTTTCTTTAAACTACATAAATCGGTGCAAAATTAGCACAAAATAAGGGAATAATAGAATAAATTCTTGTAAAAATCACTATTTTCGCAGCAAATATACATTTTGACAATATTTATTCATCCATAAACAGGCAGGTTATGAAATTTGCAATTTTCGGTAACAGTTACCAGACAAAAAAGAGCGAGAATATAGCAATGCTCTTTGCCACTCTCAATCGTCGTGGCGACACAATAGCCATCGACCGGCCTTTTTACGAGTTTCTTGCAAAAAACAACCTGCAACTCTTGAAAAATGTCGAGATAATTGATAGTAACGATTTCCTGGCCGATTTTGTTATAAGCTACGGTGGCGATGGTACTCTGCTACGCACTGCCAGCCGAGTCGGAGATAAAGGAATCCCTATTTTAGGTATCAATGGAGGCCGATTGGGTTTCCTTACATACGTATCGCACACCGACATTGAAGCAAGCATCGAAAGCCTGCACAACGGCAGTTACACAATAGAAGAGCGCAGCATAATAGAGGTAACGACAAGCAAAGGAGAGCTGCACAGCTACCCATACGCTCTTAACGAGATTGCAGTAATGAAGCACGACAGTTCATCTATGATGACACTTATCACCACTCTTAACGGGAGCGACAGCATCATTTATCAGGCCGACGGACTTATAGTGGCAACCCCCTCGGGTTCAACAGGATACTCGCTTAGCGTTGGCGGTCCCATAATAGCCCCCGATGCAGGAGTTATGGTTCTCACTCCTATTGCATCGCACAGTTTGGGAGCGCGACCTATTGTAGTGAACGACGACACCGAGGTTACGATAAAGGTAAACAGCCGCAGTCATAATTTTCTTATCGCGATAGACGGACGCAACGAGAGCTGCCCCGAGGATTATGTTCTTACAATAAAAAAAGCCCCTTATAAACAGAGGCTTATTCGTTGTAACGGCTGTTCTTTCATAAAGAACCTACACGAGAAGATGATGTGGGGTGCCGATACAAGAGAGTAAAGAACAGATACTACCAGAACTTATTATTCTCGGCACTATATTCAAACCCGAAGGCAGCCAATTTCTCTTCGAGCCAAGAGCGTTCAATATCGAGGCTCGCACACAGTTCGTCGAGCGTTGGATACTCGTCGCGCAGTTTCATATTAACAAAACTGAAGAGCATCATCGGGTCTTGAGGTATATTCTGCATAATACAACTTCTTAGTTGGTACGACGTTGCAACCAACGGTAAACAATAGGAATTACATATATATTAAGCATAGTAGATGTAAACAATCCACCAAGCACAACAATCGCCATAGGACTCTGAATCTCATTTCCCGACTTGGCACCACCCAAAATCATAGGGACAAGCGCCAATGCCGAGGTAAAGGCAGTCATCAGAATAGGAGTAAGACGGTCGGCCGAACCTATGCGTACAGCCTCATCGAGCAACACACCCTCGGCACGAAGATGAGTGTATCGCGACACAAGCAGGATTCCGTTACGCGTAGCAATACCAAACAGCGTGATAAGACCGATGATTGCGGGAATACTAACCACTCCCGACGAGATGAACGTTGCAATGACACCGCCTATCAGTGCCAACGGCAGATTAAGCAGCACCACAAACGAGAGGATAGTACTCTTGAACTCGCTATAGAGCAGTACAAACACAACTCCTATTGCCACCAACGAGGTGAGCCACAAGGTGCGCGATGCACTATCGGCACTCTCGAACTGTCCGCCATACTCGAGTCGGTAACCCTCGTCAAGAGTTATCTCCTTCTCTAAATAATCGGCAATACGCTCTACCGTACCCGCAATATCGCCACCTGTAATATTTGCCGAGACAACAACCTTTCGCTGCACATTCTCGCGGCTGATACTACCCGGACCACCTGCCGAAACCACCGAGGCAACCTCTTCGAGAGGCACCTTACCGCGCTCCGAGTCGATAAGAGCGCGCTTCACACCCTCGGCACTCTCGGTGTAATCGTGGTTCAGACGCAGGATAAGGTCGAAACTGCGCTCCTGCTCATATATCTCACCAAGTTTTTTACCGGGGAAAGCCGCCTCGACAAATGCATTGAACTGCTCCATAGTTATACCATAGTAGGCAAGGCGCTCACGGTCGGCACGAATCTGTAGCTGCGGCGTCTCGACCTGCTGCTCCACATTCACATCCACCACATTAGAGAACTCTCCAAGCAGAGCCTTTATGGTATTTCCCGTTGTAAAGAGGCGGTTAAGGTCGGGACCGAAGATTTTTATAGCAAGGTCGGCCTGAGTACCCGACACCATATGGTCGATGCGGTGCTCGAGAGGTTGTCCAACCGATGTAACAACACCGGGAACCGCCGCCAGACGTGCGCGAACATCCTTAAGGAACTCCTCCTTACTGCGCTTATCGAGAGTGAAATTAACATCAATTTCGGCTCCGTTCACCGTTTGCGAGTGTTCGTCAAGCTCACCACGACCGGTGCGACGCGCCGTACTTGTCACCTCGGGGATAGCCAATAGCTCTTTCTCAATGGTGGCACCTATGCGATGCGACTCTTCGAGTGAGATTCCGGGACGCGATACTGCCGCAATGGTCAGAGCCTTCTCGTTGAACTCGGGCAAGAAGCTGCGACCCATATTCATAAACAGCACCACACAGAGCAGCAGCAGAGCTATAAGCACACCTATCACGTAACGCCCCTTAGTTATCGCCCAATCGAGCGAAACGGAATATTTCTTCAGCAACCAACGGTCGACCCAATTTTTCTTCTCGACACGCTTAAGATAGCTCTCACTCGACAGCATCATCTTACACATAAGCGGGGTTACCGTCATTGCTACCAAAAGCGACATTACAAGAGCCACAAGATAGGCAATACCAAGAGGCTTCAGCATACGTCCCTCGAGACCGCTGAGGAAGAATAGCGGCATAAAAGTCACCATTATTATAAGAGTGGCGTGTATAATAGAAGAACGTATCTCGGACGATGCCTCAAAAACGACCGTATAGGCCGAGCGCTGTTGCTCTTTAGGCAGTTCGTGATTCTGTCTCAGACGCTTATACACATTCTCGACGTCGATGATTGCATCGTCAACCAACGAGCCTATGGCAATGCACATACCACCAAGAGTCATTGTATTTATATCCATATCGAACAGATAGAGCACTATCATAGTGCCCAACAGCGAAAGAGGGATAGCCACAATGGATATTACAGTTGTACGGAAACTTGTGAGGAAGAGGAAAAGCACTAAGATAACACACACTGCTCCCTCGATAAGCGCCCTACCCACATTATTTACCGACGAATGGATATAATCGGCTTGACGGAATATACTTGTATCGAGTGTAACATCGGCCGGAAGCGATTTTGCCACAGCCTTCAGATTACGTTCTATATTCTCGGTAACGTTAAGCGTATTTATGTTGGGTTGCTTTGATATTGAGAGAATTACCGACGGTTTACCGTTCAACGAAGCATAGCCCTGTCGCACAGCCGGCGCAACGACAACATCGGCAACATCGGCAACACGTACTGCAGCATCGCCATTCATCTTCACAAGAGTGCGGCCAAGCTCGTCGAGGTCGTTTGTACGCCCCATTCCACGCAAATTATACTCGTTGCCATAGTCGCGTACAACGCCGCCACCCACGTTCACACTCATTGCAGCAACAGCGCTCTCGAGTTCGGACATTGTAACGCCGTAAATATCCATCTTCACAGCATCGGCAAGCACCTGATACTGCTTATAATCGCCACCTATTATCGTCACCTGCGAGACACCGCCTGTTGCAAGAATCATTGGCTTTACCACCCACTCGGCAAGAGTGCGCAACTCCATCATAGATGTTGTATCCGACTGCATACCAATGAAGAGTATCTCACCCATAACACTCGACTGCGGAGCGAGCTCGGGCATAATACCCTCGGGAAGTTCGCCTGTTATGGCAACAAGCTTCTCGCTTATCACCTGACGTGCCTTATAAATATCGGTTCCCCAATCGAACTCTATCCACACAAAAGAGAATCCTTGCGATGATGACGAGCGCACACGCCTAACGTCGGTTGCGCCATTTACAGCCGTCTCAATCGGGAAAGTCACAAGACGCTCAATCTCCTCGGGTGCCATATCGTGAGCATCGGTGAGCACCACCACAGTGGGCAGTGTAAGGTCGGGGAATACGTCTACCTCGATGTTACGTGTAGAGTATATTCCGCCTATCGCAACCAGAACAACCGCCAGCAACACCAACAAACGGTTGTCGAGAGAGAATTTTATTATTCTGTTCAGCATAGTAAAAAAATCCTAACCGTTTAATTAATGCACGTGTCCCGCGTGAGGGTCGAGAGCAGCAGCCCCCTGCGACAGTTTAAGCGATATTGCACCCTTTGCCACTACAGACTCGCCCTTATGCAACCCTTTGATTATCTGAGTATATTTGCCGTCGGTAGCACCGATGCGCACCTCTCGTTTCTCGAAAGCATCGCCGCCTTTGTGCACAAAAACATAGAACACACCCATCTCCTCTATCAATGCTGTGCGAGGAACAACGAGCCTTGTATCGCCCTGCTTCAACGACATTGCCAAATGCAAAGTAACAATGCTGCCCGGCACAACAGCATCTAATTTTGCCGACACTGTTACGGGAATCATACTACAATCGTTTGCCGCACGACCAACAGCAACTACACGCCCCTGAACATCGTCAAGAGAATAGATAGTACCATCGGAAAGTTCAATATTCGCTGCGGAGATATTGGTAAGAGCCGCAGCATAACGCACGGGGAGTTCGGCCTCAATATTAACCTCGCCACCGCGTTGCACAGCTGCAACCGCCGTTCCTGCTGCAACATAATCGCCATTCTCGACAAAAAGGGTTGAAATGTATCCACCCATAGGAGCCTTAAGCACCATCTTACCGTTACTGAAGTGGTTCTTCATACTATAATAGTGCGCCTCGGCTTGTCGTAGGGCAGCCTCGGCAGCCTGCAACTCTTTCTGCGACACAATATTATCCTTGAACAAAGCAACCTTGCGCTCGTAATCGGCCTTTGCAACAGTGTAGTTACTCTCGGCCTCGGCAAATTTTACGGCAGCATCGTTCTCGGTAACATTGCTGCCATCGAGCGAGAAGAGCGACTCACCCGCACTCACACTTTTACCCTCGACAATATTTCCCACGTAGTGCAGACGTCCCGCATTTGTGGCAATAATTGTTGTGAGGTTACTTGGAGCAGACGCCACACGTGCGGCAACCTTAACTGCACCGTTAAAGTCGGATGATTGCACTTTCTCTATTGCAAAATCAATTTTCTGTTGCTGCTCCTTTGCAAAATGCAAAATAGAGGAATTTTCCCCTTTGTGAGCATCAGCCTCGTGGGAGTGGCCATCGTGAGAATGGTCATCGTGAGAGTGACCGTCACAAGCAGCATCGTGAGAATGGGCCTCGTGTGAATGACCATCGTGAGAATGACCGTCACAAGCTGCATCGTGTGAATGAGCTTCGTGGGAATGACCATCGTGAGAATGACCGCAACTTGCTACTGCCACAGCAGCAAAAGCAGCAAAGATATAGCAAAAGATTCGTTTCATCATTGTGTCTGTTTATATGATAAAAAATGTGTCGGGCAAGAAATAATCCTAATCCGACACAAAATTATAATAAAGTTTTTGAAATTAGGTTGCAAAAAGCATCAAGAGCGGTTCTTATACTCCTCGGCCCACTCCCTGCTGACATAATTGTCGAGCATAGTGCAAGCGTGCGAACTAAAATCGAGGCCGCAACGTGCCACCTTATCCCACTCCTCTTGCGACATATTATACAGCGTATCGCGATCTATTCCACTCGAGATTATGCCATATACAACACCTGCATTGAAATTATCTCCTGCGCCCACAGTGCTTACAACATCCACCTTATTGGGCGAGTAATTCTTTTTACCGGCTTTATTGAACAGAACAACCTCGCCACCGCCTTGCGTACAGATGAAATTGGGGCAATAGAATTTGATTTTCTGTTTATAGATGCTCTCGGCATCGGTGAGGTTATACAGATGGTAGAAATCCTCGGTCGAGCCACGTACAATATCGGCAAACTCAAGGTTCTCTATTATCGCCTCGCCCAATTTAACTCGCTCGGTGATATGATTTTTCCTGAAATTAACGTCGTAGTAGAGGATTGCACCTCTTTCACGAGCATACTCAAGGAATGCTTTTGTCTTGCTACGAAGCACCGGATTCAGTACAAAATACGAGCCATAGACAACCACATCATCGGCATTTATCTGTGGAAATTCCACTTCGAGACGATTATTGGGATAATCCTTATAGAAGAGATACTCTGCATCGTTATTATTATTCAGAAAGGCTAACGAGAGGGGCGATTTTCCATCACTGAAACTGCACACCGATGACGCATCTACCCCACTATCTTCCAACGCTTTAAGAATCATCTCGCCAACCTTATCATTACCCACCTCGCTTATGAACGAGACATTAAGTCCCATTCGTCCAAGCGAAATCATACTGTTAAAGGTAGAGCCACCGGGTACCGCTTTTACAGGCACTCCGTCTTTAAAAAGGATATCAAGCACCGTCTCACCAATTCCTATAATCTTTCTCATATATTCTTAAGTATACTTTTCAAATTATCAACACTATCGGCAACCAAGAAAAAATTATCTATTCCGCCACGCACAAAGCCGCCTGTTTGCATCTCTTCTAAAGCAGCGAGCATCTTATTCCAATAGCCGCCCGCATTATAAAGAACAACCTTTTTACTATGATAGCCTATTGTAGCAGCTGCCGCAACGTGAAAAATCTCGTCAAGAGTACCTATGCCACCAGGCAGAGCCACAAGTATATCGCTGCGACCAAGAATCTCGTCCTTACGCTCACTGAGATTGGCTGTCACCACACGCTCGTCGAGCAGAGCACTCACTCGATTACGCTCTATAAGCACTTGGGGAACCACTCCCACTATATGCGCACCGTTTTTTTTTGCAGCCGCCGCCGTTGCCTCCATAAGTCCGGCTGCCGCTCCACCATAGACAAGAGTTAAGCCCATAGTGCCTATGAGGTCGCCTACCTCGGTGGCACAGCGAAAATAGAGAGGGTCGATACTCTCGGAAGCAGCACAGAAAACACCTACACTGCCAATCATAGCGATTGCATATCATTCAAACGTTTATACACACCGTCGAGTGCCAGAAGCTGTTCGTGTGTACCGCGCTCTACGATGCGTCCCTCCATAAGAACACAAATCTCATCGGCATTCTTGATTGTCGAGAGACGGTGAGCAATAGCGATTGTTGTACGGGTCTTCATAAGACGCTCAAGAGCCTCTTGCACAAGACGTTCGCTCTCGGTATCGAGGGCCGAGGTAGCCTCGTCGAGAATAAGTATGGGAGGATTCTTGAGGATAGCGCGTGCAATGCTTATACGCTGACGCTGACCACCCGAGAGCAGACATCCTCGATCGCCCACCACTGTATCGTAACCATTCTCCGACGCAGTGATAAAGTCGTGCGCATTGGCGATTTTTGCGGCCTCTATTACCTGCTCCATTGTAGCATTCTCGACACCAAAGGTTATATTATTATAGAATGTATCGTTAAAGAGGATAGCCTCCTGGTTAACGTTACCAATGAGCGAACGCAACGATTTCACCGACATATCCCTGACATCAATACCATCGATAAGGATAGCACCCTCGGTTGCATCGTAGTAACGGGGGATAAGGTCGACAAGAGTAGATTTTCCCGAGCCCGACTGTCCGACAATGGCAATAGTCTTACCCTTTTCTACTGTAAGGTCGATATCGGTTAGAACATTTCTCTCGCCATCGTACGAGAACGATAGTCCGCGAAACTCTATACCCTTTTCCATCTCCTTTATCGAAGCGGCACCCTGTCGGTCGGTAATAGGATTATTGGTCTTAAGAATCTTATCGATACGTTCTACCGAAGCCAATCCGCGAGGGATATTATAAGCAGCTTTAGAGAACTCCTTAAGCGGGTTTATTATACTGTAGAGAATTGTCATATAATAGATGAAGGCAGGCGCCGAGATAGGCGAACTGTCGCCCAAGATAAGCGTACCACCGAACCACAGCACAATCACAATGACACAGGTACCCAAAAACTCACTCACAGGGTGCGCCATCGCCTGACGCATAGTAACGCGCATTGTTGCACTGCGCAGTTCGTTGCTTACCTTAAGGAAACGGCCCGACATCTTTTGCTCGGCAAGGAAAGCCTTGATGATTCTAAGTCCTCCAAGAGTCTCCTCCATCTGCGACATTGTCTCACTCAGTTTTGTCTGTGCAGCAAGAGATTTCTGTTTCAATTTACGTCCTACAAGGCCCATAATCCATCCAAGAACAGGGATTACACATATTGTAAAGAGAGTAAGTTCCCAGCTTATATAAAGCAGTGTACCAAAATATATTATAACAAGGATGGGGTTCTTGATGAGCATATCCAGAGAACTTGCGATAGAGTTCTCGACCTCAATGACATCGCCACTCATACGAGCAATAATATCGCCCTTTCTCTCCTTTGAGAAGAAGCCCAAAGGCAGTGACACCACCTTGTCGTATAGCTGTGTACGAATATCGCGCACAACTCCTGTACGCAGAGGGATAATAGACGCCGACGACGCAAAATAGGCAGCCGTCTTAAGCAGTGTCATAAAGATGAGGAAAAGACCCAGATAAAGAAGAGTCATCGATGCGCCGTGTACCTCGATAAGATGGTTAAGGAAGTAATTGGCATTATTCATAACCACTTCCTGAATATTATCGAACGAAGCCTCGCTCCAAGGAATAAAATCGACAACCGCCGCCTCTTTCATCTTGAACAGAATCTCAAGAATAGGGATAATAACCATAAACGAGAATACATTCAGTATTGCCGACAAGAATGTAAAGACAAACGACATTACAAGGTACTTCTTATATGGAGGAATGTACCTTTTCAGAACTTTAATAAATTCTCTCATAAGATATTGTTTTTCATACTAAAGAGGAGCCAATAAGGCACACTCGGTAAATATTCTGCGAAGATACTGCTTTTTATTATATATATGTACTCAATTTTTGATTTTTAACCGAATAAGTTTCATAAAATACCCATTTTTCCTATATATTCGCGATGTGAAAAACGCCCACGTCATAATATTCATTCTATTTATGCTGCTCTCGGCGCTAAGAGTCGAAGCACAAGAAAAGATTGCCATACAACCACAAAAATCGTACATTGTAGGGCAAAGCATCCATTTGGGTGAAAAGATTCCGCATATCAATCTGCCAACCTATTATGCATACGCACCGATAAAAAGCAAACGGCAACAAAGAGAGTACAACCGTCTTGTCCGCGACGTTAAAAAGACTCTTCCACTGGCAATAGAGATTCGCTCCATCATAATAGAGACATACGAACTTCTTCAGAAAATGCCCGATGAAAAGGCCAAAAAAAAGCATTTAAAGGAGCTTGAAAAAGGACTTAAGAAACAGTACACCCCAAAAATGAAAAAGCTCACCCTAAGGCAGGGCAAGCTTCTTATTAAATTGGTCGACCGCGAGTGCAACCAGAATGCCTACGAATTGGTTCGACTGTTTATGGGCAGTTTCAAGGCTGTATTTTACAACTCCTTTGCCTCACTTTTCGGAGCGAGTCTCAAAAAGAGCTACGACCCAACGGGCGACGATTGGATGATTGAGCAGGTAGTGGTAAGAGTCCTTAACGGGCAGTTGTAAGCCACCCTTAATCTTTCACAAAAGAATCCACGTATTTATAGTATTGGTATCCGGTAAAACTTTTTCAGTCTCTCATTTAGGCTTGTTTGCTAAATTCAGCCTTTCATTGTTATTTTTCTCCTACTTTTCGTGCCGACGAAAAGTAGGCAAAAGGCCGCCACTAGCAGGTAGTCACCGTTAGTAGCGGCTAATTTATTGAATGTACTTTATCGGATACTTACAAATTAAACGCTGTGGCGGGAGATTAGAAATCGCCCCTACAAGCAACCATTAACAGCAAAACATAAAGAGGTTTACAACTATCAAGTATTGTGCTAATTAAAAACTCATTGCGCGTAGGGGCGATTTTCAATCGCCCGAAACTTATAGTATCCTTTGTTATCTCACCCAACCCAATTTACAGGCAAATTCCCAGATAACCATCCCGGCCGTAACCGAGACATTGAGCGAGTGCTTTGTGCCGAATTGCGGAATCTCGATGGAGCCGTCCGAAGCATCCACCACCGACTGCTGCACGCCCTTTACCTCATTTCCAAGAATAACGGCGTAACGCGCACCATCCTCTACCCGGAATTGTTGCAGGGGGATACTGCCCTCGACCTGTTCTATGGAGTAAACAGCGTATCCCTCGCTGCGCAAAGCCTCAACAGCCTCCAATGTATCGGCAAAATATTGCCACTCGACAACATCCTCGGCACCAAGAGCTGTCTTATGAATCTCGGCCGAAGGGGGTGTTGCCGTAATTCCGCACAGCATCACACGCTCGACGCGAAAGGCGTCGCTTGTGCGAAACACAGAGCCCACATTATGCAGGCTCCGTATATTATCGAGCACCACCGTAAGAGGCAGTTTTTGGGACGCGACAAACTCGTCGCGTCCCAATCGCCCCATCTCTGTCACAAGTTTTTTCTTCATCAGAGAGGTGTTATGCAAATTTACTCCAATCGGTGAGTCGCATATCTCCGCTGCGCTCGAAGGTAGCGTGCATACCCAATGCCGCCGCCACATTATGGCTCACGTGTCCGCATTTAGAGATTTTCAGATAGTCCCATAGAAGCTGTTTGTAGTCGGGGTGAGCACACTTTTCGATGAGCAGTTTGGCGCGCTCGTCGGGTCCCTTGCCTCGCAGGTCGGCAACGCCCCACTCTGTCGCAACGATATTCACGTCGTGCTCGGTGTGGTCGGCGTGTGTAACGATGGGAACAATAGAGCTTATCTGTCCTCCCTTTTGCGTCGATGGGCAGGTAAAAATAGAGATATAAGCGTTGCGCGCAAAATCGCCCGAGCCACCGATACCGTTCATAAGGCGTGTTCCGCAGATGTGCGACGAGTTGACACAGCCGTAGAGGTCGACCTCGATAGCGGTATTCATTGCTATAATACCCAGACGGCGAATAATCTCGGGGTGGTTCGATATTTCGCTGGGACGCAGCACAAGCTTATCGCGGAAAAAGTCGAGGTTGTCATATACGTGGTCGAGACACTCGCGGCTAAGTGAGAGCGAACAGGTGCTTCCGGCCTTTACTCGCCCAAGCTCCATAAGTTTAATTACAGAGTCCTGCAACACCTCGGAGTAGAGGTAAAGAGGGGGTATTCCGTTGCTATCCTCGAGCCCTTTGAGCACCGCATTTGCCACGTTACCGATACCACTCTGTATGGGCAGTCCCTCGGCTGGGATTATGCCACGCTTCATATCTGCGAGGATAAAATCCACCACATTCTCGCCTATTTTGCGGGTGACCTCATCGAGTTCCTTGAACACCACAACCTCGTTTGGCATATTAACCTCGACAATACCCACCACCTTTTTGGGGTCGACCTGAACGTAAGGCTTGCCCACGCGGTCGTCGGCCTTGTAGATAGGTATCTCCTTACGATAGGGAGGGTCGAGCGGTTCGTAAACGTCGTGTAAACCGATTGTGTGATGATAAGTATTGCGTTCGATGATTATTCTATCGGCAAGATTGGCCACTGTCTGTCCTATTCCTCCGGCGGTTGTGAGGTATACTTTTCCATCGTCGGTAATATCTACAGCCTCGAGGATAGCCACATTCACCTTACCCATAAAGCCGTAGCGTAAATCCTGCGCCATCAGTGAGAGGTGAAGGTCGGTGTATGTTATCTCTTTGGCATTGATGGCATTGCGCACAATGGGATTAGAAATAAACGGTGCGCGGAAACGGATTGCCTGCGCACGTGTAAGGGCTCCATCTATTGCATCGCCTGTAGACGCACCGGAATAGAGGTCTATTTTAAAGGGCTTGCCGGCAGCGTGCGCCTCCTCGGCGCGACGTGCCACCTCGGGCAACACGGTCTTTGGGGTTCCCGAAAGAGTAAAGCCACTGATTCCCACTCCGTCACCATCGTTGATGTAGTTTGCAGCCTCCCCGGCTGTCATTATGCGATATGCCATATTATTCGTGTTTTAAAGGTTGTTCTTTTTATTGTAACAGATGTTTAAAGAGTTCGTCGAAGCGCTCGCCACGCGTCAATCGGCCATTCTCGACCGAGACAATCTCTATGCGGCCTTTCACACAGAGCGCCTCGTCGGGCAGGCGGTAGATATTCTGCAAGCAGACAAGCTTCGCTCCATCGCGCTTCATTGCAATAGAGACATAGAATCTATCGTCGCCACGCAACGAATTTTTATATTCGAGTGTTGCCTTAGAGACCATAAAGTCGACCCCCTCGTTATGCAGTTTCGAGAAGCTGATACCCTCGGAAAGCAGAAACTCGTGACGAGCGTGCTCGAGATAATGCTGATAGTTAGCATTGTTCACAACTCCCTGAATATCGCACTCGTAGTCGCGCACCTTCATTTCGTGACGAAAAAGTACTTTTTCCATAATAGTATATTTTGCTGCGAATATAGAGTTTTTTTACAATATTTTCAAATCGAATGCGTCATTGTTACAAAAATTAGATAATAAATAGGTGTTAAAGGCGGTACTTTCTTTCTACACGGCACATAACCTTTCGAAACTTTGTTGTATCTTCGCACCATATTTTCAAACAGTACTATAAGTGGAGAATAAAAAACTTTTCATTGAGACATACGGCTGCCAGATGAATGTAGCCGACAGCGAGGTTATCGGTTCCATCCTTGGCATAGCCGGATACGATAGTTGCGATGAGATAAACGAAGCCGACCTTATACTGCTTAACACCTGCTCGATACGCGACAATGCCGAGCAGAAGATTTACGGTCGTCTCGACCAGCTTAATGCACTGCGCCGAGGCAAGAACACCCTCATAGGTGTTGTAGGATGTATGGCCGAGCGAGTAAAAGAGGAACTTATAAAGCAGTACAAGGTAAATATTGTAGCCGGGCCCGACAGCTATCTGTCGCTACCCGAGCTGATAGCACAGGCCGAGCAGGGACACGCTGCAATGAACATCGAGCTATCGACCACAGAGACCTACCGCGATGTAATTCCCCTGCGCATCTGCAGCAAGAACGTATCGGGATATATTTCCATTATGCGCGGATGCAACAACTTTTGCCACTACTGCGTGGTACCCTACACACGCGGACGCGAGCGCAGCCGCGACATTCAGAGCATCCTGAACGAGGCCGACGACCTTATAGCAAAAGGTTATAAAGAGATTATACTCCTGGGACAGAATGTCAACTCTTATAATTTTGTAGCCGATGATGGCACAACGATAAATTTCCCCGAACTTCTGCGTCGCGTAGCACGTCGCGCCCCCGGAGCACGCATACGCTTCACCACCTCGCACCCTAAAGATATGAGCGACGAGACACTGCGTGTAATTGCCGAGGAACCTAACGTGTGCCGACACATACACCTACCCGTACAGAGCGGTAGCAGCCGTATGTTACAGGCGATGAACCGCAAATACACACGCGAGTGGTACATCGACCGCATCGACGCAATACGTCGCATTGTTCCCGACTGCGGCCTCTCGACCGACATTATCGCAGGATTCTGTGGCGAGACCGAGGCCGACCACCAAGAGACCCTATCGCTAATGCGTTACTGCACCTACGATGCCGCCTTTATGTTTAAATACTCGGAGCGCCCCGGCACATTTGCCAGCCGTCATTTTGCCGATGACATCGACGAAAAAGAGAAGGTACGCCGATTGAATGAGATTATAGCCCTGCAACAGGAACTTTCGGCACAACAGAACCGCAACTGCATAGGCAAAGAGTACGAAGTGCTTATCGAGGGAATATCCAAACGCTCTAACGAGCAGTTCTACGGCCGCACCGAGCAGAATCGTACAGCGGTATTTAACCGAGGCAACCACAAGATAGGCGACTTTGTAAAAATCAGAGTGGTTGACGCAACAGCAGCCACATTGCTTTCGGAGCTTGTCGAGGAATAATATATATATATACACATAAAAAAAGGAGCCGCGCGGCTCCTTTTTTTATGTGTATATAAAGGACTACTATTTCCTACCCAATTTCTCGTTCATACGGTCGGAATAACTTTTTGCAACACTCTTTTGAGGCATAATAATCCACAAAACAACATACAACACTATGCTGAATCCTCCAAAAAGAAGACCTACAAGCCAAATAATACGCACTAATTTGGCCTCCAAACCGGCCCACTCTGCAATACCGGCGCATACACCGGCCAACACTCTATCATTCGAGCGATACAATTTTCCCATAATTATATATTTTACATTATTAATCTGACAGACTCTCTGCCGTATTCTTTGTTGCAAAATTACTCAAAAAGGGCATACATTTTAGTTAAAAATTGTAAAATCAGGGTAACCAGGCCGAATAATTTCGAAAAAAGCTGTTTTTTACACTCATTTGTCGTATTTTTGTAGGCATTTTCGGCAGATTATGCCTTTTAACATCCAAAGCCCTCAATAGTTGATGAACAGAATCATTCACAAAGGCTGCCCGTTGTGTGGCAGCAGCAATATCGAAAAACAGTTCGCTTGCAAAGACCACTTTGCAACAGGTGAACTATTCGATATATACAAATGCAGCGAGTGCTCTTTTACGTTCACCCAGGGAGTCCCCGATGAAAAGGAGATTGGTCCCTATTACGACACTCCCACGTATGTATCGCACAGCGACACCAATAAGGGCATTGTCAATAAACTGTACCACTTTGTACGAGGTATAATGCTGCGCCGAAAGGTAAATCTCATAAAGAGCCTTACAATGCTCCCCAAGGGTAACCTGCTTGACTATGGCGCAGGAATAGGACACTTTGCCAAGGCAATGCAAAAAACCGGTTGGGATGTAACTGCAATAGAGAAGAGCAGCCAGGCACGCGACTATGCCAAGAAAAACCTTGGAGTAGAGATGGCGTCCGAGGAGCAGCTGTCGACAATAGAGGATACCGCCTTTGACGTTGTTACAATGTGGCACGTAATGGAGCATATACAGCAACTCGACAGCTTTTGGGAGACACTGTATCGCATACTCGACGAGAATGGTATTGCTGTAATAGCCGTACCCAACAGCGTATCTTATGATGCCGATTATTACCGCGAAAATTGGGCGGCATACGACGTGCCACGCCACTTGTGGCACTTCTCACCATCGACCATAATGAAATGGGGGTTGAAACACGGGTTTATCTTGGAGCGTCAATATACAATGCCGTTCGACGGGTTCTACATATCAATGCTCAGCGAGCGATATAAAGGAGCAAAGTGCGCTACCTTACGAGGCATTTGGAACGGGTTATTAGGATGGTTTGCCACATTCGATAAATGCAGCGCCTCGAGTTCAATAATATATGTATTTCGTAAAAAAAGATGAGCAAAAGAGGATTTAAAATACAGACACTGAGTGTCTATGTGAGCACAACACTTGTATTGGTGCTTCTTGGTACTATGGGACTGCTTCTTGTTGCAGCAAGAACGCTGTCGAACCAGGTAAAAGAAGACCTTAACGTGTCGGTGGTACTCGGCAACGAGGTAAACGAGAAGCAGATTCTCGACTACCACAAGAGATTGAGCAAACGCAGCTATGTAAAAAAAGCGGTCTATATATCAAAAGAGCAGGTTCTTGAGGAGCAACGCAAAGAGCTTGGCACCGACCCTGTGGAATTCCTGGGTTATAACCCTTATGAAGCGTCGATAGAACTATCGATGAAGCCGGAGTTTGCCAACAACGAGAGTCTTGCCACCATAGAGAAGGAGCTTCGCAGCGATAAAGGCGTTAAAGATGTAATATACCACAAAGAGCTTATCGGGGCAATCAACAGTAACATACATAAAATTGGTGGTGCACTGCTTGTGCTGCTTGCCCTGCTTGGTATAATATCGTGGTCGCTTATTGCCAATATGGTGCGTCTGACAATATATTCAAAAAGATTCCTTCTGCACACAATGAAACTCGTTGGCGCAACGTGGGGTTTTATACGTCGTCCTTTCCTTGTACACAATATGTGGATAGGATTCTTCTCGGGTATTATGGCAAATATTCTTTTGGCTGCCGCGCTCTATTTCCTATCGCAGCGCGAACCCGCCATTATGACAGTGCTTCCGTTTGAGTGGCTTGGTATTATTGCCGGAGGAATAGTGCTTTTCGGTATTGTAATAACCGTAATGTGTGCATTCTTCTCGGTGAACCGTTTCCTGCGTATGCGAGGCAACGACCTCTATTTCATTTAAAAGTATTATCAAATATATATAAGCAATGGACAAGAAAAAATTTGCATTCGACAAGAGCAACTATATTTTGTTGCTTGTAAGCGTGGCCGTAATCATTATCGGCTTTCTGCTGATGACAGGCCCCGGCTCTACCGAGACTCACTTCGAACCTGACATATTCAGCTTCCGCAGAATAGTAGTTGCGCCCGCAGTGTGCTTCTTAGGCTTCATACTCATTATCTATGCTATTATGCACAAAGGCAAGAAAGAGATAAACAAGTAACACAACATATATATGGACACATTAGAAACAATAATCATTGCCATTGTCGAGGGACTCACCGAGTTTCTTCCCGTCTCTTCGACCGGACATATGATTATCACACAAAATCTATTGGGCGTAGAGAGTACCGAGTTTGTAAAGGCATTTACCTTTATAATACAGTTTGGAGCCATCCTATCGGTGGTTGTACTCTACTGGAAACGTTTCTTCCAACTCAACCGCACCCCCGCACCCGAAGGAGCAACGCCCCTAAAACGTTTCCTGCACAAATACGATTTCTATTGGAAGTTGCTGGTGGCATTTATCCCTGCTGCGGTATTGGGATTACTGTTCAGCGATATGATTGATGCAATGCTCGAGAGCGTAACGGTGGTAGCAGTTACACTTATCCTCGGTGGTATATTTATGCTCTTCTGCGATAAGATTTTCAATAAGGGCAGCGAAAAGACCGAGCTCACCGAGAAACGCGCCTTTTGGATTGGTATGTTCCAATGTATCTCAATGATACCCGGAGTATCGCGCTCTATGGCAACCATTGTAGGAGGTATGGCACAGAAACTCACGCGTAAGGCTGCTGCAGAGTTCTCGTTTTTCTTGGCTGTTCCCACAATGTTTGCTGCAACCTGCTTCAAGCTGCTTAAGATATTCCTTGAGCCCGATGGAATGCAGATTCTCAAGGATAACCTCGGTACACTTATCATTGGCAACGTGGTTGCCTTTATTGTAGCTCTGCTTGCAATAAAGTTCTTCATAAGCTTTGTAACAAAATATGGTTTCAAGGCCTTTGGATGGTACAGAATAATCGTTGGTGCAATCATACTTGTGATGCTTGCAACAGGCCATAACCTAACTATAGCATAATGGACTTTCTGGCTGGAGAAATATTACCCCTTTACAAGCCCTACGGGTGGACCTCGTTCCAGATTGTGAGCAAGGTGCGCTATCACCTGTCGCGCCACCACAAGGTGAAGCGTTTCAAGGTGGGCCACGCAGGTACGCTCGACCCTCTGGCAACAGGTGTACTGCTATTGTGTACCGGTAAGGCCACCAAGCGCATCGAAGAACTTCAGAGCCACACCAAGGAGTATGTAGCCGACCTTATGCTGGGTGCCACCACTCCATCGTTTGACTTGGAACACCCCGTCGATGCCACCTATCCCTACGAACACATCACCCCAGAGCTCATCAAAGAGACGTTGCCCCGTTTCATAGGAGATATTGCACAGCGTCCACCGCTCTTCTCGGCGTGTAAGGTAGATGGCACACGCGCCTATAAACTGGCACGCGACGGCAGCGATATGGAGCTTGCACCAAAACAGATACGCATAGACGAGATTGAACTTATAGCCTGCGAGCTACCCAAAATCACAATACGTGTGGTATGCGGCAAAGGCACCTACATACGTTCGCTGGCACGTGACATTGGTGAAGCACTTGGCAGCGGCGCCCATCTCACCCGCTTAGAGCGCACCCGCATCGGCGACGTACGCATAGAGCAATGTATTAACCCGGAAAATTTTCAAACCTGGCTCGAAGAAGCCACTAAAAACAATCTACAATTATGATGGATTCGACCTTTTATACCAATTTTCATCAGATGAAACTCTCACAGTTCAAGTACAGAATCCCCGACGACCGCATCGCCCTCTATCCGGCCGCCTGCCGCGACGAGGCCCGTCTTATGGTGCTGCACCGTAAGACCGGAGAGATTGAGCATCGCATCTTCAAAGAGGTAATAGAATACTTCGATGAAAAGGACGTTTTTGTACTTAACGACAGTAAGGTATTCCCTGCCCGTCTCTACGGAAACAAGGAGAAGACAAATGCCAAGATAGAGGTATTCCTTCTGCGCGAGCTTAACGAGGAGTTCCGCCTTTGGGACGTTCTTGTCGACCCTGCCCGCAAGATACGTATCGGCAACAAGCTCTACTTTGGCGAGGACAACTCAATGGTAGCCGAGGTCATCGACAACACCACCTCACGCGGACGTACACTGCGTTTCCTCTACGACGGCCCTCACGACGAATTCAAGAAAGCACTGTATGCTCTTGGCGTTGCCCCCCTACCCGACGACTTCATGCGTCTGCGTAAAGAGGAGCCCGAGGACTTAGAGAACTTCCAGACCTACTTTGCCAAGAAAGAGGGTTCGGTGACAGCATCCTTCGCAGGACTTCACTTCACCCGTGAGCTTATGAAGAGAATGGAGATTAAGGGCATAGACACCGCATACGTGACAATGCACACCGGCCTTGGCTGCTTCCGCGAGATTGATGTAGAGGACCTTACAAAACACAAGATGGACTCGGACCTTATAAGCGTAGATACCGAAGCTGTAAATATCATCAACAAGGCAAAGCTCGAAGGACGTCGCATCTGCGCCGTAGGAACATCGGTACAGCGTGTGCTGGAGACAGCTACCCTCACCAACGGAATGTTGAAGGAGTACGACGGATGGACAAGCAAATTCATCTTCCCCGACTATCAGTTCCAGGTAGCCAACTGTATGATAGCCAACTTCTATATGCCCTACAGTACAATGCTTATGCTCACAGCGGCATTCGGAGGCTATGAATATGTAATGAACGCCTATAACGTAGCGCTTAAAGAGGACTACCGTTTCGGCCTCTATGGCGATGCAATGCTCATTATAGACTGATGAACCAAGAAAATACCATCTATTTGGGCCTCGGCACAAACGAAGGCAACAAAGAGGAGAATATAAGAGGTGCGATAGAAGAACTATCGCACCTCTTGGGTACTCCCACCGCCGTAGCCACAATAATAGAGACCGAGCCGTGGGGTTTTAGGTCGGATAACAGTTTCCTAAATACGGTAGTGGCATTTAACACCACACTCGCTCCCGAGGAGATATTAAAAGCCACACAAGAGATAGAGCGTCGCTTGGGGCGCACAAAAAAGAGCATCGACGGCTGCTACAGCGACCGCCCGATAGATATCGACATACTACTCTATGGCAGCAGAGTGATAGAGAGCAAGCACCTCACAATCCCCCACCCACTGCTGCACAAACGCCTGTTTGTACTGCAACCACTTGCCCAGATTGCCCCAGGGCTCATACACCCCATATTAGGGAAAAGCATCGCAGAGCTACTGAAAGAATTTTAAGAGAATATGAAAAACATCCCAATATTTGCACCCTTGCTTCTTGCATTTACATTATTCGCGTGCAACAAACATACAGGAACAGAGGCACTGCTTTCAAAAGCAGAACTACAGATGGACGAGCACCCCGATAGTGCCCTTATCCTGCTACAGGAATTAGACACCAAACAGCTAACAAGTGCCGATGAAAAGGCGCTTTATGCCTTATTGTATAGCCAAGCACTTGACAAGAATTACATAGATATCACTGATGACTCACTTATAAATATAGCTGTAGATTATTACAAGAATAAGAAAAGTTGCAAGAATTATTATTTTTCTTCACTTTTCTATAAAGCCAGAGTTCAATACAATAGAGGCGATTATGTTAATGCTATAATAACACTTACCGTAGCAGAAGAATTAATACCATATATTAATGATAATTACAAATTAGCTCTTCTTTACAGTTGGAAAGGTCACATACACAATGATATGTTTGATGCCACAAAAAGTTTATCAATGTACAAGAAAGCAAAACACCACTATAGCCTATGTAACCAAAAGGCTTTAGAGTATGACAAACTAATTGCTATCGCCGATGCATATTGTAAGCTCAAGGAGTACGACCAAACAGAAAAACATATACAAACTGCAATAAAATGGGCCTACGAAAACAAAGAAACATCAATATTACAAGAGGGAGTTAACAGCTTGATTATATTATATGAGAATCTTGAAGAATACGACAAACTCGACAATCTATACAAAAGCAATTATCTTGCCGAATGCGATACAACTCTTACATTATTACTATCACTATCTCGCAAATACGCTTATGAAGCAAATGCTCAAATGTCTAAAAGGTTCTATGGGCAAGCACACCAAATGGTTGAAAGCAAAAGTGACAGCATTATATTTTACGAAAGAATGCGCATAATACACTCACACCTAAAGGAGTACAAAGAAGCCGCATTTTGCGCTAATCAGAATCTTCGCCTATATGACAGAGAAATACGTACAGCTCTTACACAGCCAATAGCCACAGCACTCAACGACTACTATATTGCACAGATTCAATACAAGCAGCAAGAAGAATACATTAATAGACTATATCTTACCATTTCTGTTATTGCAGCTATACTTTTAACTATAGCCTTATATGTTGTTTACAAATATTCTTGCAACCGAGTAGCATTAAAGAATGCCAAGATAGAAAGTCTAATTGCAACCGTAAACAATCTTGAACATGAGATTAAAGTAAATAAGAATAACAGCTTAATGGAAGATAAAGTTCGTAAATTATTCACAGAACGCTTTTCTCTCTTAAATAAGCTATGTACAACTTACTATGAAACATCTGCATGTAACAAAGAGCGTGACTCGATATTTCAAGAGGTTAAGAAAGAAATGGAGAAAATTATACACGATAAAAATTCTATAACTGAACTTGAATCTCTCATCAATAACTATATGGATAATGTTTTATCACGGCTGTATAAAGATTTCCCCAATCTTAGTGATACTGACAAGTTCATATTTTCCCTATTGTTAGCAGGTTTTTCAGCAAAGGCTATTTCTGCAATAATTGGGATTAATAGAGATGTAATATATGCTAAGAAAAGCAGATTAAAGAAACAAATATTATTGCTCGACAATGAAAACAGAGTCGTTTACGATAAATATTTCACTTAAAAGGCTACCATAAGAACTAATAATCGATTCAAATATAAACGGATTAATACCGTGTCAGATAAAAAGTATAAGACACGACATTAATCCGTTGATTTTCATATACTTACGACATTCAATGTCAGACGGTTTTTGGGCTATTTTTTTGCTTTATGTTACAGAATTGTTTTTCTTTGTAGGAAATAATTAACCTATTTCTACACTTATGAGACTAATTACTTTTTTCATTTTAACTATGATGTGCTATCATTTAAATGCACAAAACGACAGCGGAACAAATGATAATGAAAATATTCAAATTAATATCCCCTTAAAACCACAAAAAAAAGATAGAAGTATTAATCTTATTTTATTTGAAGCCTATTACCACAACACCCATATATATATAAGTAATAATGATAATTTCAATGCAATTGTAACTATAAAAGAAGAAAATTCTGAAGAGCATTTAAGTTCTTATATTTACAATAACTCTATTTCAATAATAGATTTAGTTTATTGTATCAATAAAAGATATACAATAGAAATTATCTCCGACGACGGTAATATCTATATTGGAGAACTTATCCTATAATAGTTAGTTGTTGCAATTTTTATTAGTTGCAATAAATCTGTAAAAATAGAACTATAATTAACGCAGTTCACCAATGGTTGTTATAGAATTGCGTCGGAAACTAAGGGAAAGTTTTTCGGATGAGATTTCGAAATTTAACTTGGCTCTGGCTTTTGTAATAATAATACCAACTAAACTATACAAATGTATGAAAACTATGAATTATTTTAAAATTGTTTGCTTAATATGTATGCCATTCATTATGTCTTGTTCATCTGAACTTGACGAAGTTGTAACTTCATCAAAAGATGAAAATAAGGATATAAAAAGGTACTCGTATCGTACATATGAAGAGGCCTTGAAAATTGCAGAAGAGTCAATAGCGCTATTAGATGAAGTGAACGAAACACGTTCTACAAGCGGACGCAGAATAAAAGATTCTCATTATATCCTTAATAATACCGCAACACGTACTGTTAATGACATTGACACGCTTATGTATATATTCAATTTTGAAGACAACGCAGGTTTTGCTGTTGTATCTACCAATCCGAGTACAGAAGAACTTATTGCTGTAACTGAATTAGGGAATTATACATCCGGAGAGCCAACCGGTAATGCCGGCTTTGATATGTATATGCAATTAGCAGAAGAATATATTGCATCAACGAGTTTAATTCCGGTAGATACAACACAAATTCCTCTTACAGAAATAAAGCATGTAGCTGTAAGCGATACAATAAAACGTGGGCCATATATAACAGTTCAATGGGGGCAAAGTTCTCCATACAATAATGAAGCGCCTATTGTAAATGGAGTAAATTGCCCGACCGGATGTGTTGCAACTACCATAGCACAGATTCTCAGTTATTACCAACATCCAACAAGCCTTACTATAGATTATGAAACTCCATCTTACGTAATGGATATACAATGGGAAACAATAAATATGCACAAATCTAATAGATACAACCAATGTCTTTGTACAAATCCATCTGTAACACACTCTTTGATAGCTAAACTTTTCCGTCAAATAGGCGAGGATGTAAATATGGATTATAACTTGGGAGGCAGCGGTGCTACTGATCGTTATGCCAAATATGCATTAAACAAATATGGATATACCTGTGACAATTTTCAGCAATATCAGAGTGCAGTTGTAGCAAATAGTTTATTAAAAAGGCGTTTAGTATATATGTCGGGTGAAGTAGATGGGGAAGCCGGTGGTCATACATGGATTATAGATGGTTATAAAGAAATTTCAACAACAATGACCACATACGTCAGACCTGCAGGCCGCGTTGATTGGGATATTTTGCGGGTGGATAATTCTGTTGTAAGTTTCAACCATATCAATTGGGGTTGGAACGGAAATTGTAACGGTTATTTTTCTCCAAACGTATTTAACACAGCTGCTGCGAGTCGCTATGACCCCAACGTCAGTACAAATATATCTAATAATTATACTGTTGATTTAAATATATATCCTAACATTCAAATTCAATAAAAATTATGAAAACAAAAGCATTTTACCTATTCTCATTAGTACTAATCTCGCTAACCCTATTTTCGTGCAGTGACGAAGATGATTATGGTAATTATATTTTTGATTTTGCTCCTTACAACATAATTGTTGCTGTGCAGGATACAGCAGGTAACGACCTTTTAGCATCTGAGCAGTTCAATGACACCAGGTTTGAATATTCAGGAACAATATATAACATTGTAGATTCACTGAATGACATGAATCTGCAAACAAGAACATTTATGGAACACTATTTCTATGGTTTGCGCAAACTTATGGGCCAGGATGGATATTATATTCTCTCTTTTGGTGAGTTCTCGGGCGAAGAGGATGTAACCGATGAACAGATAATAATCCATTGGGGCGATGGCACAACTGATAATCTCTCATTCAGCAATTATACCAAAGTAAAAAATAAGAAAGCGATAATTGACCGTACCATTAAAGTCAACGGCAAGCTTGTCGAGGATACGAGGGTAAGCAGAGACTTGCATGTTGTTATCGTAAAATAGAGGCTGACCCAAAAGTATTTTTTACTTCGCGAGAATTGAATATTTGAAAACTATCTCCGATAGGTGTCCGAATAAATCAACCTCAAATTTGTAAATTTTCGACTTTTGGGTCAGCCTCTTGTTGATACACTGACATTTACCCCCATAAGAACTAATGAATTTTTCTTTGGAATTGTAATAAATTTATATACATTTGCCATATCAAATACCTGTCAAACACTTTAAACAATAATGCTTATGAAACGTATTTTACTTTTTACAATGATGGCAGTTGCAACAATGGCTGCAACTGCGCAGGAGGCAACGGTGAATGTTGATACAATACGTTTGGAAAATGCCTTTACCGAGGAGCAGAAAAGTACACTTACAAAACTAACGGTGACAGGTACAATGTCGGCCGAGGATTACAGGTTCATACGTGAAGACAATTTTGTCAATATGGAGGTGTTGAACCTGCGCGATGCTACGATTGACTCAATACCTCGAAAGGCATTTTATAACTGGAAGAGTAAAAATGCCTATAAAGGTGTATTAATAGTTCTTCCAAAGGAAATTTCTCATATAGGTGACTCGGCT
>JAGBBX010000057.1 GCA_017938245.1 Bacteroidaceae bacterium | reverse complement strand
CACGATGTTTTTTGGGTGCTGCGGAACTCGCTTCGCTCAAACATCCTCGCACTTAATCCAAAAAACATCTACCATTTTACTAATTTTCCTATGGCGCACCAATGAACAACCTTATGATTTTATGAAAAAGTGGGCTTGCTTTAGTATTTTTGAGGTAAACCTCTAAAATAGACTGCACTCGCTTTGAAAAATATTGAAGTGAACTTCATATTTCTCGCTCGTTTGTTAGTATTTTTGTTGTAAAAGTGGCAATATGAGCTTTGTCAATAGCACTTCTTGGGATTATTCTATTTTTATCGGACAGTAATAGAATAAATATATTCTTATCGACATTAATAGATTTGTTACGTTTTACCGGACACCAATTATAAATAATAAATAAAATCCCGATAACCGTAAAGGTCATCGGGATAAAATATTATAGCTGTTTTTGATAAGAGTTTACTTTACTTTCAGCTTGCCGTTCTTTAGTACTACGGTGTAGCTCTTGCCCTTCTTTGTGCCAAAATTAAGGGTGCTGTCGCCGTAGCGCAGGCTGCACTTGCCTCCGCTCTTCGATTTTACTACGGCTTGTGTCAGTTTGCCCTCGTTCCAAGTTATATCTACGTCGAAGCCTCCTTTTGCACAGATTCCTTTGATGCTACCCTCGCTCCAGGCATCGGGGAGGGCGGGGAGAAGGTGGATAAAGCCCATATGGCTCTGCATAAGCATCTCGGTGATACCGGCTGTACCACCAAAGTTTCCGTCAATCTGGAAGGGAGCGTGTGTATCCCATAGGTTGTCGAGGGTACCGTTCTTCAGCAGGTTGCCGAAGAGGGTGTAGGCGTGGTTGCCATCGTGCAGACGTGCCCACTGATTCAGTTTCCAACCCATACTCCAACCTGTTGCGCCGTCGCCACGATGCACAAGCACTACCTTGGATGCCTCGGCAAGGGTGGGGGTGGTTACAGGTGAGATGGTGTGTCCGGGGTGCAGACCAAAAAGATGGTTCACGTGACGATGCTGGTCCTTGGGGTCGTCGATGTCCTTGCTCCACTCCATAAGCTGTCCGTAGCGGCCAATCCGGTAGGGGGCAAGTTTGTCTAGTACCTGCTGCCACTCTTTGCGCAGCTTGCTGTCTACGCCAAGCGCCTTGCTTGCGTCGATGGCATTGTGCATAATCTCGCGTACAACGCCGTGTACGAAGGTTGCACCTTGGTCTATGGGGCCGTGCTCGGGCGAGGTCGAAGGGGCAGCGGTGTATGTACCGTCCTCTTTCTTCCACAGGTAGTCCATAGCAAAGATGGCGCTGCTCTTTATAATGTCGTAACCAACCTCTTTAAGGAATTTCTTGTCGCGTGTGTAGTCGTAGTAGTCCCATACGTGTGTTGCCAACCAGGGACCTGCCATTGGGTTGAAGTTCCACGACATATCCTGACTGATGAGCGGTGCGGTGAATCCGAAGATATTACCCGAGATGCTGGCTGTCCATCCGCGTGCACCGAAATAGGATTTTGCGGTTACGGCGCCGGGCTTCATAAGAGTACGGATAAAGTCGACAAGGGGAAGGACGCACTCGTCGAGGTTGGTGGCGCAGGCGGGCCAATAGTTCATCTGCAAGTTGATGTTGTTGTGATAATCGACACGCCAGGGACCATCGACATTATTATGCCACATTCCCTGAAGGTTGGCGGGTAGGTTTCCGGGGCGTGAACTTGCGATAAGCAGGTAGCGACCGAACTGGAAATAAAGCTCCTCTAATCCAAAGTCGGGCTTTCCGGTACGGTAGCTCTTGAGACGTGCAGGGGTGGGCAGTGATGCAACACCGGGATACTCGAGGGTAGTGGGTGCGTTGGGATTAAGGTCGAGGCTTACGCGACCAAAGAGTGACGAGTAATCGGCGTAGTGCTCGGCAAACAGAGCGTCATAGCCCTTTGCAACAGCATTCTGCATCCAAGCCTTTGTTGTCTTTTCGGGGTCTACACCAACGTATGTTTTGGGATCGTTGAAGTCGGGGTCGAAATTGATTTTGTAATCGGTATCGGCTGTCACATAGAAACAGACCTCATCGGCACCTATTATTTGAATCCCGTTTTCTTTAAGAGTAAAATGGCCACCTTTTGTAACAGCCTTGATGCGTACGGTGTATTCCATTCCGTTGTTGTCGAGTTTTGCTTTCCACAGAAGTTGATCATAACTTGCGTGTATTAATGTGCCCTCGGAAACAGGGTTTGGAGCGTAACTAAATGTAAGATTCTGCATTCCCGGCTTGCTTGCGCTGAATTTCATTACCAACACGTTGGCGGGGTACGAAACAAATGATTTACGTTCATAATTAACGCCGTCTTTGGTATATTGTACCACTGCGAGTGCCGAGTCGAGCGAGAGTATGCGCTTGTAGTCGCCAAGACCAATCATACTGTGTCCCGTTTCGATATGTATCTCGCCCATTGTGGTGAAGTTACCAAAGCGGAAAGGTTTCTCGCCATAGTACTCGTATGCAGCTGTACTGTTGAAATTCTCGCGTGTCAGTTTGGCTGCTTTTGCCTCGTCGCCATCCTTGAATGCCTGACGTATGCTGTCGAGCAGATGTGCCGACTCCTTGTTTACGTTCCAATAGTAGTCGGGGCCCTTCTCGGTGTTGGGACCGCCGCGCCACAGAGTCTTTTCGTTCAGTGTGATGCGCTCGGCCTCAAGAGAACCCATAATATTGGCGCCGATACTGCCGTTACCTATGGGCAGAGATTTTGATTCCCACTCCTGGTCGGGGTTATAGGCTCCTTCTCCTGCCCACTCGGGCTTGCCTTTTCCTTGCCAAAGGTCGGGACGACCTCCGTACCAAACTTGTCGACCGTTCAATGTAGTAGGCTTGTCGAACCACACCGATAGACCTTGTGTGTAGTCGGTCTGTGCCTGTGCTGTGAGCGCCAACAGCGCTGCCACTGCAAATGTCTTGATTCTTCTCATTTTGTAAAATTATTGATTATTGTTTTTTGGTTCCGAATTTGGGATCAATCTTCAGCAATGCCGATACCGCAAATGTGGCGAGGCAGCATATCATTACCCACACAAAGAAATATTTATATCCTATTGCCTCCTGTATGTATCCCGATACCATTCCCGGGAGCATCATACCAAGCGCCATAAAGGCTGTGGAGATTGCATAGTGTGCCGTTGCATATTCTCCGCGTGAGAAATATATAAGGTATAGCATATAGGCTGTAAAACCGAAACCGTATCCCAACTGCTCTACGAAAATACAACTGCTTATAATAATCAAATTGTCGGGCTGTGCATAGCTTAGGTAAACGTAGACAAGGTCGGGAAGTGATATTGCCATTACCATAGGCCATAACCAATATTTAAGTCCCTTCAAAGAAACGCATATACCTCCTACAATACCGCCAATTATAAGACCGATTACACCGATAGTGCCGTAAATGATACCTATCTGCTCGGTAGTCAGTGCAAGACCGCCTATATCTCTTCCATCTAAAAGAAAGGGGTTAATCATCTTTACCAACTGCGCCTCGGGCAGGCGGAACAGGAGCATAAATAGTAGGGCAACGACGATTCCGGGTTTTTTGAAATAGCTCGATACTATTTTCCCGAAATTATTAAAAACCTCTTTGGTATTGCTGATGTTGCGTGGAATGTCTTTGTCGGGGGTGGGTAGTGAGTATGAGTGATAGAATCCCATAATAAACAGTATTACGGCAAGCAGTCCGAATGTGATACCCCAAGCTAAGGGAATGTTGCCTGTCAGGTCCTCTAAGCGTCCGGCAATATATATCAGTACTCCTTGCCCGAAAATTGTGGCTATGCGGTAGAATATGCTACGTATTCCGCTGAACAGGGATTGATTTTGTTCGTCGAGGCCGAGCATATAAAAACCGTCGGCGGCAATATCGTGCGTCGCCGAGCTGAATGCTATGAGCCAAAAGAGACACAGCGTCCATTGGAAGAAATTGCTAACAGGTATAAGAAAGGCTATTGAACCAAGAGCTGCACCCATAATAAGCTGGGTGGTGATAATCCATCCTCGGCGTGTCGAGAGCATATCGACAAACGGACTCCAAAAGGGTTTTATCACCCAGGGCAGGTAGAGCCAACTGGTATATAAAGCTATTGCAGTATTATCGACGCCGAGTCGCTTATACATAATTACCGATATAGCGGTAACGGCAAAGTAGGGTAGTCCCTCGGTAAAGTATAGTGTCGGTATCCACGCAAACGGGTTATTCTTGCTCATTATTATGGTAAAATTATATAAGGTCTATATTGCGTTGTAAATTTCGTTAATTTATGGCAAATAAGCAAATTTTATTAATACAGATGCAGCTCGCATATACGAATAGCTACATATTCCCTTCCCCTGCCCGAAACACAAGCAAGAATTAACACATTGATAATCTCTTCATATTTGCTTGTTTCTAGTTACTTTTGCAAACGTATCGGACAAAGCAATGATTCGGGCGATTACAATGATTCGGGCGATTACAAATCGCCCCTACTATCCGCGGAGATATAAACACTTTATACCCATTAATAAAACTCATTGCGCGTAGGGGCGATTTTTAATCGCCCGCAACAGCGGTAATGAGCAAAGCTGTTATTCGGGCGCAAAGCTTTCATTTTTGGTTAAAAAAAACAAGTACTAATAAAAAAGATGAGAAATAGGGCCGAGAATTGGAAAAATTATGTAATTTTGGCAAAATTGTGTGTATGATAGGCGGGCAATGGTTTCGGACAAACCCCGATTTTTTGTGAGGAATTATTGAACGTAAAGACCTAACAACCTTTAAATTTATAACTTATGAAACTTAAAACAGTTGGAATTTCACTGTTGGCGGCATCTCTTCTGGGATTACCGCTTTGCGGCTTTGCTCCAAAGGCATACGCCGAAACTAATGTGATGCAACAGGATGGTGGAGTAGTCAAGGGCGTTGTAAAGGACACCAAAGGAGAACCGGTGTTCGGTGCCATTGTCTTTGTGGTTGGTACCACAAACTCGGCACAGGTAGACTTTGACGGTAATTACAAGCTCGACCTTGTAAAAAAAGGCTCTACAATTTGTGCACAGATGATGGGATACCAAAAGCAGGAACTTGTTTGGAACGGTGGCCCTCTTAACTTTACTCTTGCCGAGGAGACCGAGATGCTCGAAGAGTTCGTGGTTACAGCGATGGGTATTATGCGTAAGGAGAAATCTCTTACATACGCTACCCAGCAGATTAAGGCTGCCGACCTGCTTCAGGTGCAGGATGTTAACCTCGTAAACTCACTCGAGGGTAAAATCTCGGGTATCACAATTACCCCCAGTGCCGGTGGTGCCGGTGGTGCTTCAAAAATCACACTGCGTGGTAACAAATCTATTATGGGTGACAACGCACCTCTTATCGTTATCGACGGTGTGCCTATGACAAACAGTATTCGTGGCCAGGTGAGCGACGCTGCCGACCTTACATACGCAGGTACAACCGAGGGTAGCGACCCTATGTCAATGATTAACCCCGACGATATCGAGTCGATGAACGTGCTTAAGGGTGCGAATGCTGCGGCTCTTTATGGTTCACGCGCTGCCAACGGTGTTGTGATGATTACCACAAAGAAGGGTAAGCAGGGTAAGATGGAGGTTACATTCAACTCGAATACAACATTCGATACTCCTCTTCTCACTCCCGCGCTTCAGAATGCTTACGGTAGCTACCGTGTCGACCAGTTCGGTAACAAGTCTATCGACTATAACAGCTGGGGTGCTAGTCTCAGTGGCGATGGCAAGCACGTATATAGCACAGCAGCCGACCGTCTATACTACCCCGAGGGCACAATGCACGATGCCTATCTGCGCAACTATGCAAAGGACGACATTGCCGAGTTCTACGAGCTTGGAGTAAACACCAATAACTCTATTTCGGTGTCGGGTGGTACCGAGAAAATCCAGACTTACGTATCTTATTCTAACTCTCACTCGGTGGGTATGATTGAGTCGAACCGTTACAACCGTAACACATTCGCACTGCGTCAGAACTACAAATTGTGGGATCGCATTCAGTTGGGTGTAAACGTAAGCTACAACCAGGCAAAGACCAAGAACCGTGTCGGTGGTGGTACAGTAGGTAACCCCATCTATCACCTCTATACTACTCCTCGTGACGTAGATATGGATTACTATAAGGATAACTACAAGGCCAATGGTCAGTGGTTCTCTTCTCAGGCTCTTGTTGATGAGAAAGCAGGTGAGGACAAGAACCACAATGGCATATATGGCGAGGGTCTTGTTTATACCGGTGCACAGACTATCTACCGTCAGCAGGATGGTGCTTACGTAAAGGACAACACCGGCTTTGCAATTCTCAATGGCCCTATGCAGCAGTATGCTTTCCAGGCTCCTATGCAGAACAACCCCTATTGGATTAGCAATATGGCTAATGGTGAGACAAACGAGGAGCGCTTCTCGGCATCGTTCAATGCAACTGTGAATATCCTCGAAGGACTTAACTTTCAGGCACGTGTATCAATCGACCACAGCAAATATCAGGGCGAGGGTGGTACATACGCTACAACCTGGGGCCCCACTGATATGTATAAATATGGTACATATTATCTGAACAACAGCCGCACAAATGAGATTTACACCGATTATATGCTCTCGTATAACAAACAGCTTGGCGAGGATTGGAGTATCTCGGCTTCGGCAGGTTATGTAGGCCACACTATCAAGGGTAACTCAAGCAACACCTACGTTGGTAATGCTACTGTAGATATGACTATCGATGGTATAGTTCAGGACATAGCAACTGCTGTCAACCGTTTCGACCCCTCATCGGGTGGTGCAAGGGTGACAAGCAAGGGCAAGAGCAGTGACTGGGACCGAGCTGCACTTGTTACTGCACAGGTAGGTTGGAAAGACAAAATTTTCGTCGATGCCTCATATCGTCAGGACTGGTATCGTCCCTTCAAGCAGTTTGCCGACTGGGGTTACGACACAAAGGAGAGCTATGGTTACTTTGGTGTTGGTGCCAACGCCATTATCAGCGACCTTGTTAAGCTCCCCAAATGGTTCAGCTATGCAAAGTATCGTATCAGCTACTCCGAGGTAGGTAACTCTATTCCCAACGTTCTTTTCAACGAGGTAGGTCGCAACGACGTATTGGGTACAGTGGGTGTTACATCACGTAACCGTTTCGACCCCGAGCCCGAGAAGACAAAGTCATTCGAGACAGGTCTCGAGATGCAGTTCTTCCGCGACCGTCTGAATGTCGATGTTACATACTATAACTCGGCAATGCACAAGTCTTACCTCGAGATTGCAGGTTCTAACGGTAAGATGCAGCCTGTGAACAGTGGTATCATCCGCAACCAGGGTGTCGAGCTTTCTGTTGGCTACGACTGGGCTATCAACAAAGATTGGCGTTGGAATACCAATGTAAACTTCTCTTACAACCACAACGAGATTGAGGCTACAAACAAGGATAAGTATGGCTTCAACAAGGATATGTCAACTTCACTTGCCGAGGGTAAGATTCAGCTTCTCTACCGCAAGGGTGGTTCGTATGGCGACATCTACGTAACCGACTTCCGTCGCTACTCTTCTGACGTTTACAAGTATACTGTTCAGGAAGAGGTTGTAGACGATAACAATCAGGTTGTAATGCAGGATGTTGTTAAGTATAGCTCTACTCCCGTCGAGGGTGGTGAGCTTGTGAACAAGGCAGGCGACCTTTACATCACCAACGGAACCCCCGCTCTTGGTGGTTATGTCGAGGTAACCGAGTCGGGTAACTTGCGCGTGCGCGATGCCAGCAAGAAGTTCCAGAAGTATGCAGGTAACCTCAATAGCAAGTATCAGCTCTCTTGGTCTAATACAATCAGCTATAAAGACTTCTCGCTCTACTTCCTCATCAACGGACGTATCGGCGGTAAGGTTGTTTCTCTCACCGAGGGTTATCTCGACTACTACGGTGCATCGGAGCGTTCGGGTAACGCACGTCTCTATGCCGAGAAGAACAATATCTACACCGAGGATGGTCGTCACGGTATGTGGTTGAACGATGGTCGTGATTTGGTTGCAGTAGAGGATTACTACACATTCGTTGGTCGTGCCGATGCAAGCAGCTACATCTATGATGCTACAAACTTCCGTCTGCGTGAGCTCTCATTTGGTTACACATTCCGTAACCTCTTTGGCGAGTACAAGCACCTGAACCTCTCGTTCATTTGCCGTAACCTCTTCTTCATTTATAAGGATTCTCCCGTTGATCCCGACGTATCGCTCTCGACAGCAAACGGTCTTGGTGGTATCGATGTATTCAACTTCCCCTCGGCTCGTACATTCGGTTTCAACCTGAAGCTTAATCTTTAATAATAGGTAAAAGAGTATAAACAAAATAAACAAAGGAAGATTATGAAAAAATATATAATGTTTGCCGGCTCCCTTGTGTTTGCCTCGTTTGCGTTGCAGTCGTGTCTCGAATACGATGATCCGGGTGCCGAGCTTGGTGTTGGTTCTACAACAACCGAAACTACCGAATATATCGGTAATGTCGATACAATTCCTTTCCGCGACTATGTTCCCACCGAGGCAGGTGTCAAGCTTGCCATCGACTCTATGAATAAGTTGGGTTATTTCGGTCAGAGCCTTGGTGGTCAGTTCAATATGCGTGGTGGTAAGGAGAACGGTATGCCCGCAGCTCACGCCTATCAGCGTCAGTACTCTCTTGGTCCCGATACATACGCTCAGTACTTCACTGTTCCTCACAAGGACTTTATGTATGGTACGCTGACATCTACCTACAACGTGTCGGCCGAGTTTAACAATGGCCCTCTTGGTGCTTACACAATGGCAAAGAACGCTATTATGCCTCTGTTGCACCATCCTTTGGTCGACTCTATTCCCGAGATTAAGGCTATCAACCTGCTTTACTACAGCCTTATGGCTCAGGAGCAGGCCGACCTTTCGGGTCCCTTCACCTATCTCGAGGACAAGCAGAACTCCGAGGCTCCTTACGAGTATAACGACCTTAAGACAATATACTACGGTATTGTCGAGAATCTCGATACAATCGTAGCTTGTCTGAACCACTTCGAGCAGCGTCCCGACTGGTACAAGCAACTTCTTTACAACGAGGTGCTTATGCCTTACCATCAGACCAATCGTGCTATGATTACCGGTGATATGACTGTTAATTCATACATTAAGCTTGCAAACTCTCTTAAGTTGCGTATGGCTCTTCACATTGTAAAGGTTGAGCCCGAGACAGCAAAGCGTTGGGCCGAGGAGGCTGTTGCTTCGGGTGTTGTCGAGAATGCCGATGAGCAGTCGGCTCTCTATCCCATCGTAAGTGGTTTTACTCATCCTCTTATCGACATTGCAAACAGCTGGGGCGACCTTCGTCTGTGTGCTTCTTTCGAGAGCCTTCTTATGAGTCTCGATCACCCCTATTCAAAGTATCTCTTCTTGCCTAACAGCCAGGAGATTCTGAATAAAAAGACAGGCGAGAAGATGGAGCCCGGAACAAAACTCTGTGGTATTCGTGCAGGTGTTCTCGTTGGTTCGGGTCAGACATACGCTCTTAACCAGCGTCAGGCTTACTCAACATTCGACAACAGCGTGATGGGTGGTATGTTGCCTCCTGCTTACCTTGTTAAGTGGGCCGAGGTTGACTTCCTACGTGCCGAGGGTGCTCTTCGTGGTTGGGAGATGGGTGGAACAGCTCAGTTCTTCTACGAGCGCGGTATCCGCAATGCTTATCTCGAGGATCCCATTATGGCCGAGGCTTCTCCATACGTAGCAATGGTCGACGAGTATATGCAGCTCGAAAAACCTGTTGAGTATGTAAGCAGCGATCCTATGGGTGACGGTCCCGACTGGCCCAGCGTTACCACTATCGGTGTAAAATGGAACGAGGCCGACGATAACGAGACAAAGCTCGAGAAGATTATCACACAGAAGTACATCGCACTCTTCCCCCTCTCTACCGAGGCTTGGGCCGAGATGCGTCGTACAGGCTATCCCAAGATGTTCCCCGTTATGAACCCCGACGATGGCGACGGTTCATTGGAGTATGGCGACATTATCCGTCGTATTCCTTGGGTGCCCACCGACCCCGTTGCAATGGGTATGGTTGAGGCTACAGGTGTTCCTGCACTTGGCGGTCCCGATGAGCAGGCTACACGTCTGTGGTGGGATGTTGACGCGCCTAACTTCTAATACAAAAATTAACTTAGCCGGTGTTTCCTCTCTGGTGGGGGGCACCGGCTTTTTTATAACTAACCTTAAATTACAACTATGAGTAAAAAACTAACCTTTTTAGGAGCCCTTGCTATGATGGCTGTAGCGGCTAATGCACAGACCTATCAAGAGGGTTACATCAAATGGGGTAATTTTGGCCAGCAGTTCGGTAACACTTTGAAACAATGGACACCGGGCAGCCAAGTTACCGAGGATGACAACTTCTTTATCTCACGTGTGAAACCAAAGGAGCGTTTCCGCAATGCTGCCACACAGGTACGTTCGTCAATCAACGAGACAAACGACAAGCGACTGCTTATGTGGGTACCCATTGACGATGCCGCCGAGAATGCACTGCCTAATGGAGTATTCGACTCCGAGGTGTTCAATATGTGGCCTTATATCTCGCACTATGGCAACTGGACAGCTCCTCAGGGACGTGTTCCCGGTAACTTTGCCGATGTTGCCCACAAGAATGGTGTGGCAGTGTCGTCGGTAGCCGGAATCCCATACGGTGGTCTTTATGGCAACGGCTGGCAAGAGGCTATGCAGGCAACAGTCGATGCAGGTGCCGAGAAAACAGCAAAGTTCCTCCACTATTATGGTGTCGATGGTCTCGGTTATAACTCGGAGTTCTCGGGTGGTGCTTATATCGTTAAGCAGCTCATCAACTACCACAATGCTCTTGTCGAGGCCTCGAAACCTTTGAACCCCTTCTTCGAGAATCTGTGGTACGATGGTACAAACGACAATGGTTATATCTCGTTCGACCAGGGCTTTGGTACACACAACGACGATATTGCAAAGGGTGCGTCGCTATTCTTTAACTACAACTGGAATCGTTCTACTCTTTTGAGCAGTTCGGTAAATTATGCCAATAATAACGGTTACGACCCCTTGATGATTTATGCCGGTGTGAATATGCAGGGTGCCGAGCCGGGCAGCAACAGCTGGCCTTTGCTTAAGGATTATCCTATCTCTATCGGTCTTTGGGGTGCTCACAGCAGTAATATGTTCTGGGAGAGCCGCGGTGAGAAGGGTAGTGCCCCCGAGGTGAAGCAGCGTACTTATATGTTGCGCACCGAGCGTTGGTTTACAGGCGGTACACGTAACCCGGCTAATTGCCCCCAGATAACAAGCTCGATGAAGTACCACGCCGACAATGTTTCCTTCCACGGTATGTCATCGTTTATGACAGCAAAGAGTACTCTGTGCTGGGATTTGGCTACCGAGCCTTTTGTAACATACTTCAACCTTGGTAACGGTCGCTTCTTCAACTGGAAGGGCGTTCGTCAGCACAACGAGGAGTGGTACAACATCGGTGTTCAGGACTATCTGCCTACTTGGCGCTGGTGGTTCACGACAAACCTGTTGGGACGTAACGCAAGCGACGTTCCCGAAAATGGTCTCGATGCCGAGTTTACTTGGGACGAGGCATACGTCGGTGGTTCAACAGTTCGCATCTTTGGTTCAACCGAGCAGGAGTATCTGCATCTGTTCAAGACTCAGTTCGATGTTAAGGATGGCGACGTAGTGACATTCAGCTATAAGCTCTCTAAGGGCGCTGCCGATATTAACCTTGTCCTCACCGCTGTTGGCGACGAGAGCAATCCCATTGGCGACCTCTCGCTGTGCACAGCAGAGTACGAGGCCGACGAGGATGTATGGGTCGAGAAGAGTTTCGTGGCAGGCAAGGACTTTGATGCTGCAAATGTAGCTCTTATGGCACTTGAATTTGTAAATGCAAAGGATATCGACCTCTATCTTGGTGAGCTCTCTATCGTTCGCGGTAAGGCTGCTGCTCCTGCCGTTCCCGTCATTGCAAGCTCTAAGGTTCTCTCATTCAGCAAGTATGGTGTTGATGGTAAGATTATCTTCAATATGCCTAACGATAAAGCTGCGGGCGAGCCTTGCTACAATATCGATGTAAATACATCGCTCTTCAAGATTTATGCACAGCAAGAGGGTGGCGAGCCTGTTCTTATGGGTCTTACAACCTCTTGGGCTGCAATGCTCTATCGCGTTCCTATGGACTTGGCAAAGGCTGACAAGGTGCGCTTTGGTGTTTCGGCAGTGGCACTCGATATGAATAGCGAGTCTGAGATTGCCTGGAGCGACTATATGGCAGCCGATGGTTATGTCTATGACGATGATATTCAGATAAATAAGACTATGATTAAGCCGGGCGAGGATTTCGAGATTTCTTACGTCGATGCTCGTCACGAGGATGGTAAGTGGAGTATTCTCGATGCTTCGGGTAGCGTGCTCTATGAGGCTACAGGACAGGGTATTTCCGTTGCCGAGGGTCCTCAGGGAATAGGTAGCTACGATCTGAGAGTTGTCGGTATGGTTTACGATGCTGACGGCAATCGTGTAGAGGCTACACGCGACTATGCAGGCTACATCCAGATAACATCCGATGAGGTTGGTGCTCTGCCTAAGATTTACACCCTCACAGCCAACGGAAAGGATGCCGATATTACAGTGAATCGCGGCGAGGAGATTGCTCTTGCCTATACAGGACGTAAGGCCGATGGTTCGGGTTCACAGGGTGTCGACCTTGCCGAGGAGCGTTTCGGTGTTAAGTGTACCGATATTGGTGTTGTGGGTACAAAGAGCTTCTCTACTGCATTCTGGATTAAGATTAACAAGTTGTCGGCAGGTGAGACTCAGCTTCTTGCTGTTGCCAACAAGGTAGATGCTTGGCCCAAGACCGACTGGGGTTGGATTTGGACAAACATCAAGGACGATGGTACAATGGGTAGCTTCACATTCCGCGGTACCGATGCAAGCAATAACAACGAGCTTCGATATAAGTTTGCCAATACAAAAGTTCCCGTTGGTACTTGGATACATATGGCATTCACATTCGAGTATAACGCAAGTCGTCAGCTGCACTGTAAGTTCTATATAAACGGTGTGAGACAGGAGGTTACAGCTTGGAACCGTACAAATAATCCCGATGACAAAGCCGGCGACCCCGGATTCCAGAGCGGTGTATATAACATTACCAGCGGTCAGGTATTGTCGGTTGGTGGTTCGGCACACGGACGTAACGGTATCGATGGTGTAATCGATAACTTCCAGATATGGGATAAGGTAATGACCGACGAGGATGTGATTGCTTCAATGGCTACTCTCGATGCCAATAACCTTCCCGAGGGTCTTGCCTCATATTGGGATCTTGAGACCGAGACCGAGAGCGACTTGACCTTCCGCTCGGTTGGCCCTAAGGCGGATGTAAGAGCCGGTCTGCACAACTACGCTGCAACAGGTGGCGAGGGACAGGGTGCCTTTGCTTGGATTGCATCGGATTACACATCGGGTTGTCCCTTTGTAAAGGGTACAGCGTTCCCCGTTGTCACACTGCCCAGCTGGAAAGCCAAGAAGGGTGTTGTAACCGATGTCGAGGGTAACGACACAGCAGGTACTGCAAAGGTTAGCTACAAGAATGGTGGCGACTATGTTGTAACACTTACTCTTGCCAACTCATTGGGTAGCGACGTTCGTTCGTTCCAGGTGATTAAGGTCGATGGTGCAAGCTCGGTAGAGAGTGTGGCAGGTGCCGATATTGCTACATACGTTGTCGACGGTGCTGCTATCGTTGAGTTTGCTCAGGAGGGTAACTACAATGTAAGTCTCTACACTGTGGCAGGTGCTGCTGTTGCTGCGAAGAGTGCTACAGTTGCTGCAGGCGACAAGATGCAGATTGCTATTGCTGCTAAGGGTACATTTGTACTTGTAATTGAGAAGGATGGTAAGTTGGTTCGCAGCGTGAAACTATTGAATAAATAACTTACCGTTAATTGAATGATAATAGGCGTGTGTCGCAATGACACACGCCTATGTTTTTTTGCCCAACGCTGATATTCATTACTTTCATTGCTTTTTCATTGCTTGTAGGGGCGATTTGCAATCGCCCGAAGCATTGCTTTTTTCATTTCCTCGGTTTCGGGCGATTGAAAATCGCCCCTACTGTCCGCGAGGATTGTCGTCGAGGTAAATTGCTGATATTCATTGCTTTTTCATTGCTTGTAGGGGCGATTTTTAATCGCCCGAATCACTGCTTTTTTCATTTCCTCGGTTTCGGGCGATTGAAAATCGCCCCTACTGTTCGCGTGGATTGTCGTCTGGGTAAATTGTTGATATTCATTGCTTTTTCATTTCCTCGGTTTCGGGCGATTGAAAATTGCCCCTACTGTCCGCGAGAATTGTCGTCGAGGTAAATTGCTGATATTCATTGCTTTTTCATTTCTTCGGTTTCGGGCGATTGAAAATCGCCCCTACTGTCCACGAGGATTATAGCGAAGTTAAATTGTTGATATTCATTGCTTTTTCATTGCTTGTAGGGGCGATTTGTAATCGCCCGAATCATTGCTTTTTCATTTCCTCGGTTTCGGGCGATTAGAAATCGCCCCTACTGTCCGCGAGGATTGTCGTCGGGGTAAATTGTTGATATTCATTGTTTTCATTGCTTGTAGGGGCGATTTGCAATCGCCCGAATCATCGGCAAAAGTAATTTCCAAGCAAATCCGCGGCACCTCTTAATTACAAACAAGAGGAGTAGTTGTTCACTCGCTTTGAAAAAATAATCAAGTAAACTTGATGTATTTTCGCTCGTTTCCGGGGTGCATTTGCGCTTCGCGCTAATATCCGGTTCACTCGCTTTTTGAAAAAATAATCAAGTAAACTTGATACTTTTTCGCTCGTTTATTCTTATATTTGCCTAAATAACATAAAATGTGGGTAATGCAATTTTGATAATTTGTATAGCATATTATCAGCTTTGCTTTATTTCTGTAAGTATGAATATATTTTTTTGTGATTTAATATTATTTACTAACCTTAAAATTGTGATTATGAAAAGATTCTACATCGCAGGATTGGCGCTTGCTTGCTTGTTGTGTGCAGCACCTGTATCGGCTCAGACCGATGACGCTGTTTATGATTTCGCAGGTTTCAGCGACAAGAATCTGCTTGAGCTCTTCTACAATGCACTTCAGGATGGACGCAACTATCCTACAATGGAGGAGTTTGAGGCAGCCGGTATTCAGGCTTCGGATATAGCCTTTGTTCGTTCACACGTTCGTCGTGCAGCTATTATGAGCCGCGCCGACCGTCTTGTTCCCGGTACTTATGAGACACGTAACCTTTGGATGAATATCCCTATGGACGTAGGTTCGGGTGGTGACGCCGGTTATCCCAGTGATAAGTTTGCTGCCGACGTTTACTCTATGTGGCAGTACACTAATCTCTTCGGTTCTTGGAACCACTCTATTTTCCAGGCTCCCGGTGCGTGGGTAGATGCTGCTCACCGCAATGGTACCGACATTATGAGCGGTATTAAGTTCTTCGAGTCTTGGACAGCAGGTAGTGGCGATGGTGAGTATAGTGCTCTCATCACCAAGAAGGATTCTAAGGGCGAGTTTATCTATGTTAAGCCCCTTATCAACTGTTTGATGTTCTTCGGTTCAGATGGTATCAACTACAACTGGGAGGATAACAGTTATTCAAATGCCGACATCGTAAACTTCCACAAGCAGCTTTACAAATATGCTGCCGAGGTTGGCTTCGATAACTACCACAGTGGTATCTACACATCAGTTTCAGGTCTTAATCCGGGTAACGTTGAGGCTCTTTACGGTTCTACTGCAAAGGGTAAGACTCACGATACAATGCTTAACTATGCTAACGGTGACTTCTCTTATCAGATTGCTGCATCGGTAGTTGCTGCCGAGAATGCAATGGGTACTGCCGATGGTCTCTACACCGGTGTGTGGATTGTAGGTATGGACCGTCGTTGGAGCGACCTCGACAATGGCAATGCTCACAGAGCAGGTATCTGCCTCTGGGGTGAGCACGGTCAGAGCCGTTTTATGAGCTATAATACCGGTGACGGTGCTTACGATACTCAGGGTAACTACCAGCGTCTGCTCGAGCGTGGTTTCTCGGGTGGTAACCGTAACCCCCTTACACGCCCTGCTGTAAGCAATACAGGTAACAACTGGGAGAAAGATGGTGATAAGCTGCCTCTTTCTACATTCGCAGGTATCGCTACTTGGATTCCCGAGCGTTCGGCTATTCAGGGTAAGCTTCCTTTTGCTACTCACTTTACTCTTGGTAACGGCGACCGTTACTTCTATAAGGGCAAGAAGGCTGCTGCAAGCAGCTGGTACAATATGGGTGCTCAGGACATTGTTCCCACCTATCGTTGGCTTGTTGTTGAGAGTGCCGACCACTCTAAGAGTGCTTCAAACATCGAGGTTAACTATACTCACCTTGACGCTTACACAGGCGGTTCTTGTATCGAACTTACAGGTGCTTCTAATGGCAACGGTACCGATATCGTACTCTATAAGACAGCGCTTGAGGCTTCTTCAAACGCATACGCTAAGTTGGCAGTTAAGACAGTGAAGGAAGTTAAGGCTACCGACCTCTATCTCATCGTAAGAAAGCAGGGCAGCGAGACTTGGAACGAGTATGCATTCGGCGAGGTTGCAGGTAACAACTGGGAAGAGAAGAAGATTAACCTCGCAGGTATTGCCGAAGGTGATGTTATCGACCGCATCGGTCTCCGCGTAAAGGGTGCAAACAACGACTATCAGCTCTATGTTGGTAAGCTCGAGATTAACGACGACAACAAGGTAACTCCCGCAGCTGTTAAGGATGTTGTTGCCGAGGTTAAGAAAGAGACTAAGGCTTCAATGACAGTGAAATTGCATTGGGATGTTGATGCTACTGCTAATACACGTGCCGATTGGGGTCTTGTTTACAACGACGAGGCTAACATCGACCACTTCGAGATTCTCTACAAAGTAGGTGAAGAGGGTAAGGTAGCCCTTGTTGGTACAACATCACAGTGGGCAGCAATTGTTCCCAATGTACGTTTCGAGAGCGTAAACGATGTTCCTTTTGTAGGTGTTCGTGCCGTTTCTACCGATCTTAAGACCTATTCACCCATTGAGTGGGTCGAGATTGCACGTGCACCTCAGTCATCTTTGCCCGATGAGGTTGAGGAGGATACATACGGCGTAAGTGCTATGGATCCCGCTTGCGAGGGTGCAGCTATTGCACGTCAGCAGCGTTATGTAGAGAAGGTTGTTACCACAGGTGCTGTTCAGAATCTTGATTACTCGGCCGATGGCCCCGTAGCCGATGGTTCACAGTATGCCGATGCACGCGACCACGTCCTTGTTGTTGAGCAGGGTCAGGAGATTACAATGACTATCAAGTGTGCCGACTTCAGCGACGGTCTCAAATGGTGCTTCGCAGGTGGCTGGCTCGACCTCGATGCAAGTGGCGACTTCAACCATCCCGGTGCAATAGAGGATGATCCCTTGAGCGAGCGTATCTTCTTTGCCGGTACACTGCGTGCTGCTACTCCCGAGTTCCAGAACCCCGGTCTCACATTCTCGTTCAAAGTTCCCGAGGACGCAACTCCCGGTAAGAGCCGTCTGCGCATCGTATTCTCTGATGCTTGGTTTGCAGGTATGTTCCTTCCCACTGGACTCCACGCTAAGGGCTTCTCAATGGACTTCAGTGCCGAGATTCAGGGTACTAATCCCGGTCGTGTAGCTGCTGATACACGTGATCAGGGCGAGGCCGACGAGCCCGAGGGTCTTGGCGTCAGCACTTCTGTTGAGGAGGTTGCAGGTGAGGTTTCGGCTGCTGTTGCAGGCGAGGGTGTCATCAACCTCAGCAATGTAGAGAAGGCTTGGGTTTACAGCGCCGATGGTAAGCTTGTTAAGTTTGTCAGTGGTAATCCTACTGAGGTTGATGCTGCTGCCGGTATCTACCTTGTTAAGATGCAGAATGGTAACGTTATCCGTTCGGCTAAGGTTGTTGTAGAGTAATTATTTACAGCATAATATTTTTGAGCGACTCTCTTTGGAGGGTCGCTCGTTTTTTGCAGTCCGCGGTAAATCATTGATATTCATTACTTTTTTCATTGCTTGTAGGGGCGATTTTCAATCGCCCGAATCATTGCTTTTTTCATTTCCTCGGTTTCGGGCGATTTAAAATCGCCCCTACTGTCCGTGGTAAATCATTGATATTCATTACTTTTTCATTGAGAGTAGGGGCGATTTTCAATCGCCCGAATCATAGCCTTTTCTCATTTCCTCGGTTGCGGGCGATTAAAAATCGCCCCTACATTCCGCGGTAAATCATTGATATTCATCATTTTTTTATTGAGAGTAGGGGCGATTTCTAATCGCCCGAATCATAACCTTTTCTCATTGCCTCGGTTGCGGGCGATTAAAAATCGCCCCTACAGTCTGCGGTAAATCATTGATATTCATT
>JAGBBX010000056.1 GCA_017938245.1 Bacteroidaceae bacterium | reverse complement strand
TCGTTTCAAGAGCGACGACTTTCCCAATCTTCCCTCGACAGTTGTTTGGGGTACCGATATTGACGACAAGATAAGCAACGAGATAATTACCAATATGAAACTGAAAAGTCCCAACCGTCCCGTAATTCTTGTTGCCGATACTTTCAACCGCATAGTGTTTATGTCACAGGGTTACTCCATTGGCTTGGGCGAACAGCTTGTTAAGGTTATCAATCAGCTATCGAAAAAGTAGAAAATAAAGACAAAACTATAACTAATATATTATGAGAAAATGTGTCAAGGCTCTTATAGGAGCAGTGGGATTATTATTGGTGGCTTGTGGCGGAGCCGAGAAGAGCGGTTTCGAGGGTAGCGAGGTATTTGTTAAGGATTATGAGCAGCGCAGTGCGCAGTTTGCCGGAACCGATTATCTTAAGATTTTCGATGGCGTTCTTGACGCTGACAGACGTCAGGCATTGCAGTTTCTCTATGCCTATATGCCGCTTCCCGATGTTGTCGACTATTCGGGCGATTTTCACCTTATGAATGTCGATTATGCGCTTAAAGCTCGTGCCGAAATGCCCTGGGGAAAAATAGTTCCCGACCGAGAGTTTTTGCATTTTGTGCTCCCGGTGCGTGTAAATAATGAGAACCTCGACGAGAGCCGCAAGGTCTTTTACGAGGAACTTAAAGAGCGTGTGAAGGGACTCTCGATGTACGATGCTGTGCTTGAGGTTAACCACTGGTGTCACGAAAAGGTAACATATACTCCCTCGGATATTCGTACAAGTTCGCCCTTGGCAACGGTGCGCACTGCCTACGGACGTTGTGGCGAGGAGTCTACTTTTGGTGTTGCTGCGCTTCGCTCAGTCGGTATCCCTGCTCGTCAGGTGTATACTCCCCGTTGGGCGCACACCGACGATAATCATGCTTGGGTCGAGGCCTGGGTCGATGGTAAGTGGTATTTCTTGGGTGCCTGTGAGCCCGAACCGGTGCTTAATCTCGGATGGTTCAATGCTCCCGCTTCGCGTGGAATGTTGATGCATACTAATGCTTTCGGAAAATACAATGGACCCGAGGAGGTTGTATCGCGCACCCCCTGCTTCACCGAGATTAATGTAACATCAAACTATGCACCTGTTGCAACAACCACAGTTCAGGTAGTAGATGAGAGTGGCGCTCCCGTAAAGGCAACGGTGGAGTTTAAAATTTATAACTACGCAGAATTCTACTCGGCTGCTACAAAGGAGTGCGACGACGAGGGTCGCGCATCGCTCACCACCGGACACGGCGATATGATTGCCTGGGCCTCTAAGGATGGCAAGTTCGGTTATGCTAAGTTTACTGCGGGAAAGGATAATAATGTAAAGGTCGTGCTTGATAAGAGTGTCGGTTACGAAGCAACGGTGCAGATGGATATTGTGCCTCCAACCGAGCGTAATACCGTTCCCGAACTTACCCCCGAGCAGGTGGCAAAGAACACCGAGCGCTTTGTTTACGAAGACTCTATCCGCAATGCATACGTTGCGACATTCCCCACCGAAGCCGATGCATCCTCTCTTGCAAAAGAGTTGGGCGCCGATGAAAAGAGCATTATACAGATAGTGAAAGAGTCTCGCGGAAATCACGCGGCGGTAACATCTTTTTTAAAGGGTGTAGACAAGGCTGCACAAGAGAAGGCTCTTGCTCTTCTTCTTGCTGTTTCGCAGAAAGACCGTCGCGATATATCTTCAGAGGTGCTTAACGACCACTTTATGATGACTCCGAATCACGAAAAGATAGATGATATTTACAGCAACTATATTCTTAATCCTCGTGTAAGTAACGAGATGCTTACTCCATATAAGAGTTTCTTCGCAAATGTAATATCTGAGAAAGATGCCGAGAATTATAGAAACAACCCTGAACAATGGGTAGAGTGGTGTCGTCGCAATATAAAGGTAGATGGCGCTTGGAACCCTCTCAGTCTCTGTATGTCGCCTAAGGGTGTGTGGGACTATCGCACTGCCGATGCTCATTCACGCGATATTTTCTTTGTGGCCGCAGCACGCAGTATGGGTATTGTGTCGCGCATCGATGAGGTTACAGGAAAAACACAGTATATGGCCGATGGAAGGTGGCGCGATGCTAACTTTGCTCTTGGTGAGGATACAAAAAAGGCATCTGCGGCGGGAGTACTCAAGGCATCATATACAGCAACGGAATTCCTCGATAACCCCCGTTACTATTCACATTTCTCTATCTCGAAAATTGAGAATGGTCGCCTTGTGCTGCAGAACTACCCCGAGGATGGTACCTGGGCCGATATTTTGCGTAATGGTGCAACAATGGATGCCGGCGACTATCTTGTTATGACGGGTACTCGTATGGCAAATGGTGGTGTCCTTGCCAATCTCAATTTTGTTCAGGTCCCCTCGGGTGGCACAGCAAAGATGCAGATGTCTATGCGCGAGAGCAAGGACGAGCTTCAGGTAATAGGCGGTTTCAATAGCGAGAATCTCTACTATGACATTGCCACGAAGCAGAGCCGCTCCATCCTCTCGTCGACAGGTCGCGGATACTATATCATTGCACTCATCGACCCCAATAGCGAGCCCACCAACCACTTCCTGCGC
>JAGBBX010000055.1 GCA_017938245.1 Bacteroidaceae bacterium | reverse complement strand
GCGAGTTCCGCAGCACCCAAAAAACATCGTGAGCATTTTACGTTAAGATTTTTTGTGCTTGTAGGGGCGATTTTTAATCGCCCGAAATGTTGCACGAAAAGTAGGAGAAAAATAACAATGAAAGGCTGAATTTAGCAAACAAGCCTAAATGAGAGACTGAAAAAGTTTTACCGGACACCAATAAATTACTATACACTATAGGTACAGAACCACAATATTCAATAAAAGTTACCTTTTGTACGTATTGCATAGAGCTGCCCATTGCGTGTAGGGGCGATTTCTAATCGCCCGAAACTTTTGCAGGTGAGCCACTCTGACCCCGAGGCGCTGGAATAGTATACAAACAAAAAAGCCATATAATGTTTTTATATTTTTTTCGATGTTAACGACCGTCCGGCCAAGGGCAAGGCTCTCCTGTGGATATGAAGAATGGGCGCTGTGCACCTACACTACGGAGTTTGTCCGACAATAGTTCACTTAGTTGTTTAGTAAGTAAAGGAAATGATTCTGCAATATTATCAGTCTCGCCGATATCTGTACGTATGTTATATAGCTCTTTCTTCCCATCTTCATACCAATAAATCAGTTTGTAATCTCCTTGACGGATTGTACATGTAGCACCAATCCCGTAAATTCTATTATCGCCCGCAATCCAGTTATTTGGCATATTCCAAATTAAGGAGCGAGAATCATTGTCAATATTCTTGCCTCTAAGAATTGGCACAAAACTCACACCATCAACTTGTTGTTTAGTGTCGTAGCTGTCAACCTCAGCCATTTCAAGAATTGATGGAAAAAAATCTTCTATTATCACATAATCATTAATAGTCGTTCCAGGATTTACAGTTCCATTCCAGTAGACTATCATTGGCACTCGAATACCCCCTTCATAAGCAGAGCCTTTACCGGAACGCAACGGAAGGTTTTGAGTATGCAATGGAGGCGTACGCCCGTAAAGCGAGTATCCCCCATTATCAGACATAAAGATTATGATAGTATTTTCAAGTTCCTCTTTGCTCTCTAAATAATCCATAATATCGCCGAGGCTTTTGTCCATTCCTTCTACCATAGACGCATAGTCAGCTTCGGATTGCGCAAGTCCTTGCTGCAGATACTTATCAACAAAACGGTTATCGGCTTGCAAAGGCACATGTACTGCATAGTGTGACATATAAAGGAAGAACGGTTCTTTCTTTTCAATAGAACTTTCAAGCACCTTTATGGCTTCAAGTGTCAGAGCCTCAGTGATAAAAACATCATTATCCCAATACTCTTCAAGCCCCGGAACTGCAAAAAGGCTGACAGGCTCACCATCTGAATTGTGGCCAAAGCGTTCGGTGCCTAAATATGAAGCAAGTCCACCGGCTGCATGCCCGGCTATATTGACCTTAAATCCCAAATTAACAGGATTGGCCGAAGGTGTATCAGTTGCACCGAAATGAGCCTTACCGCAATTTATCGTAATATATCCATTATTTGAGAGGATTTCGGTCAAAGATGTAACCGGAAAACTATAAGGTACATCCTCAACAGCCTGTATACCGTTGACATTCCATTGGGGCATTTTAAGTGTTTCGTGCCTTTCATCGGTAGGGATGTTTTTTGTAAAAGTCCAATTTGTTACCCTATGGCGTGCAGCATTTACACCTGTCATCAAACTGCATCTTGAAGGTGAACTGACACTTGAAGCATAGGCCTGGGTAAATTTGACTCCCATAGCAGCGAGGCGCTCCATATTTGGGGTATTATAACGATTATTCAACGGTGTCTTTTGAGTATGAAATGGTACAGATGTATCCTGCCATCCCATATCATCTACCAAGAAGAGTATTATGTTGGGGCGCTTGTCTTCAGCCTGCACATTTGAGACAAACGGCAGGAGAGCCATTGCACACAGTGTTTTAGAGAACTTCATAAAATAGGGTATTGTATGATGAACAACTTATAGTCTAAGAAGCTGTTTAAATTTATATCGTTTAGTTTTTTATAGGTCAAAAATAGAATGTTTTATTATTTTTTGAGGGCGCGTAGCGGACTACGTAACCGAGAAAAAGAGAAAAACAGGCATTTTTGAACATAAAAGACAACGAAATAGCAACTTTAAATATAATATTTTTTTTAGAAATTTAAACAGCTTCTAAGTTAATTCATATCAAGAACAATAAAAAGCGAGTATTATAAACACAACTGTTTGACAACGCATAACAACATTGTCAAACAGTTATTTACTCTATATAGGCCTGTACACTATTTCGCATCTTTAACCCATTCTTTGTAGCCATTTTCAAGTTCAAAGACTTTAAATCCCATAGAGTCAAGTTTTTCGGCAGCTTCCGCACTCTGGCGTCCGCCACGGCAGTAAACTGCTACAGGGCGTTCCTTGTCAAGTGTCCTAACAACCTGACCACAAAAATCCTCCCCTGCAAGACTTATATTAACACTTCCCTCAATATTGCCTTCAATGAACTCTTCAGCCGAGCGTACATCTATAAGTTGAACATCCGGATTCGATATTACTTTTGCAAATTCTTTAGCAGGAATTGTCTCTACCCCATTGTTTTTATTGCAACTGCTGAAGAATAGCAGTACAAGGGACAAAAGTACTGGCATCATATATATACTTCTCATAACCTTATCATTAAATTAAACAATTATTACTTATAATACAAAAAACAAGTATCCGTTAAAATTAATATACCTCTACCTTTGCAGCAGCCTTGCACTTATCGCGTAAAGCATCAAGATTGCTCCCTTTAGGAGCATAGCTTACGACAACACCCATACGACGATTTACCTTAGTGAAAGGCTTGCCGAAGATGCGGAGATATATATTGGATAACTTGCATACTTCTTCTTCACCACGATAGCGTGGAGTTTCCTTAGAATCTGTTTTAAAATGAATAAATTATATATATCTTTCTGTTAATCAGTTGGTTAATTGAGTTATTTTTCGTAACTTTAAGGTTGCAAACAAATAAGTTATGAGCGATTATCCAACCCACCTAACTGAAAAACAGTGGCAAGTTATAAAAAATATAGTTGAATCACAAGAAAGAAATAGAAAAAGTTCACTCAGGAAATTGTAAACGGTATATTCTATGTCAACAAGAGCAGATGTCAGTGGCGAATGCTCCCCTCAGACTTTGCTCCTTGACAAACGATTTATTACTATTTCCGAAAATGGAAGCTTTTATACAAATTGCGCTTAATAGATTTTTTAATCATTTCAAAACAGATTCTTAATCTATCAACTTATTTTAAACCTATTTCTCTATTTTCAAATCCCCTTTACTGCTTATCACAAGCTTCTCGTAACGCTCTATAAGACGCGGCAGACGCGATAGACGCATCGATAGACGCACCACGCAGTCATTATCAAAAATCTGCTCTACCACTTTCGGTTCCTCCTCTTTTACAATGCGAAGAACATCGTTCAGCAGAGGATAAGAAAAGCGCAATGTAATCTCCCCATTAATAGTCTTTTCGACGTGCTCGGTAGCATCAAGAGCCTCGGCCGCTGCCAAACGATAGGCAACAATCAGTCCGCTTGTACCCAATTTTATTCCACCGAAATAACGCACCACAATAACAAGCACGTTGGTAAGTTCTCGGCTGTGTATCTGCCCTAATATAGGCTTTCCCGCAGTGCCCGATGGCTCGCCATTGTCATTGGCGCGCTCTTGCTCACCCCGCTCTCCCAAACGATAGGCATAGCAGACGTGACGTGCATCGTAGTACTTTTTCTGAAAAGCCTCGACCTGCGCTTTTACTTCGTCAAGAGTGGTAACGGGCAGAGCAAAGGCAAGGAATTTACTCCTTTTTTCGGAGTAAATTCCTTCACCTGCTATATCAATTGTCTTATAAACGTCCTCGGGAAGCATTACGATAATTTATGAATTACAAGTCCCGAGCGCAGTTTCGGCTCGAACCAGGTTGTCTTTGGAGGCATTATGTTACCGGTGTCGGCAATATCGACCAATTGTTTCATAGAGACAGGATAGAGTGCAAGAGCCGCACGCATCTCGCCACTGTCGACGCGACGTTTAAGCTCGCCAAGCCCCCTTATGCCACCTACAAAGTCGATACGCTTGCTTGTGCGCAGATCTTTTATATCCAGGATATTATCAAGAATAAGATTCGATGAGATTGTTACGTCAAGGACTCCTATCGGGTCGGCATCGTCGTATGTACCCTCCTTTGCAGTTAAGCTGTACCATTTACCATCGAGATAAAGCGAGAAATTATGCAGTGCTGCCGGCTTATAAATCTCCTCACCCTTAAGTTCCACCGCAAAATCCTTCTCAAGAGCAGCCAGGAACTGTTCGCTTGTAAGACCGTTCAAGTCCTTAACCACACGATTGTAGTCGATAATCGTCAACTGGCTTGCGGGGAAGCAGACCGCCATAAAGTAGTTATACTCCTCGTCGCCACGATGATTGGGATTATTATCGGCTTTCTCCTTACCAACCAACGCTGCCGCAGCCGAGCGGTGATGTCCATCGGCAATGTAAAGTGCAGGCATCTTGGCAAACTCATTGGTTATTATTGCAATATCCTCGTCCTTGTCAACAATCCATAGTTGATGACGGAAGCCATCGAGCTGTGCAGTAAAGTCATATACAGGCGTCTCGGCGGTGTATGATGCCACTACCCTGTCAAGCTCGGCGCAATCAGGGAAAGCAAAGAATACAGGCTCAATGTTTGCATCGTTCACACGCACGTGCTTCATTCTGTCCTCCTCTTTATCCTTGCGGGTTAGTTCGTGTTTCTTTATCACCCCATTCATATAATCCTCGACGTATGCACATACCACAAGACCATACTGAGTCTTTCCGTTCATTGTCTGCGCATAGATATAATACTGTTCTTTCTCGTCCTGAACAAGCCATCCTTTCTGCTGAAATTTTGCAAAGTTCTCGGCAGCCTTGGTATACACCTCGGGATTATGTTCATCGGTACCAACGGGAAAATCAATCTCGGGACGAATTATATGATAAAGCGACATTTCATTGCCCTCGGCCTCGGCTCGCGCCTCATCCGAGTTAAGAACGTCGTATGGGCGACTCTGCACCTTCTCTACAAGATTCTGTGGCGGACGTACACCGCAAAAAGGTTTTATTATTGCCATACTATCTTGTTTCTTTTACTTGTTCACTCTGAATCTCTCGTTACCATTCTCGAAGAAGTCTACAATCTGACGGGCAGCCGCAATACCGGCGTTCACATTAGCCTCGGCTGTCTGCGCGCCCATCTTTTTGGGGGTCGCAAAGAAGCGTCCCTCGAAGGCTGCAAACTCGGCCAACGCATCGGGAGCAACGTCAGTAACATACTTAATATCGCCACGAGAGGCAAGAACCTCAAGAAGCTCGGGCTCGTTGATTACCTCTTTACGCGCGGTATTTACAAGCAGCGCAGGCTTAGGCATTGAACCAACGAGTGCCTTTCCAATAGATTGTTTAGTCTCGGGAGTAGCAGGGATGTGTACCGATACAATGTCACAGGTGCTGTAAAGTTCCTCTACCGTATCGACGCGCTTTACACCGTCGGCATCAACAATCTCCTGCGGAGTATAGCAATCGTATATATAAATATCCATACCAAATCCTTTGGCTATGCGACCCACGTTACGCCCCACGTTACCGTAAGCGTGAATACCGAGTTTCTTACCCTTAAGTTCAAGACCCGAAGTACCGTTATACATATTACGATAGGCATATACCATCATACCAAAGGCAAGCTCGGCAACAGCATTGGCATTCTGTCCGGGGGTATTCATCACACACACGTTGTGCGCTGTTGCCGCAGCGAGGTCGACATTATCGTATCCTGCACCTGCACGAACTACCAATTTAAGATTCTTTGCAGCATCCAGCACCTCATTATCTATTTTATCGCTGCGGATGATAATTGCATCGGCATCGGCAACAGCCTCAAGAAGCTGAGCCTTATCGCTATATTTTTCGAGCAGAGCAAGCTGATAACCTGCACCCTCAATAACCTCTTTAATTCCATTTACAGCAACCGCAGCAAATGGTTTCTCGGTTGCAACAACTACCTTCTTCATAATCCACCTACAACATTAATGGTTATTCTGGAAATTCTTCATACAATCGACAAGTGCCTGCACAGCCTCAAGAGGCAGAGCATTGTAGCACGAAGCGCGGAATCCACCAATAGAACGGTGACCCTTAATACCAACCATTCCCATTGACTGTGCGTAAGCCATAAAGTCGGCCTCAAGCTCTTTGTACTCATCGGCCATAACAAAATCTATATTCATCAGCGAACGGTCCTCAACGGCAGCTGTGCCCTTGAACAATGGGTTACGGTCAATCTCGCCATAGAGAAGAGCTGCACGCTCCTCGGCACGACGTTGCATCTCCTTTACACCACCCTGTGCCTTAATCCAACGCAATGTCTGCATTGCGGCATAGATAGGTAATACAGGGGGCGTATTAAACATCGAGCCTCCCTCGACGTGCGTGCGATAGTCGAGCATTGTGGGAATTGTGCGCGACACTTTTCCAAGAGCATCGTTCTTTACAACAACAAATGTTACACCCGAGGGAGCAAGATTCTTCTGCGCACCACCGTAGATACAGGTATATTTGCTCACATCAACGGGGCGCGAGAAAATATCCGATGACATATCGGCAATAAGAGGTACAGGACAATCAATATCCTTGCGAATCTCGGTACCATAGATTGTATTATTTGTTGTAATGTGGAAATAGTCGGCATCTGTGGGAATTACATAATCCTTGGGAATATAGCTGTAAGTCTTATCCTTTGACGAAGCAACCTCGACAGCCTCGCCAAAGTTTTTAGCCTCTTTCAGCGCCTTGTTTGCCCAAGTGCCGGTGTTAAGATAGGCAGCCTTCTTCTCCAAGAAATTATAAGGTACCATACAGAACTGCATACTTGCGCCTCCACCAAGGAAAAGCACCGAGTAACCCTCGGGAATATCTAATAGCTCCTTAAAAAGAGCCGTTGCTTCATCAATAACAGCCTGAAAATCCTTTGAACGGTGGCTTATCTCAAGCAAGGAAAGACCTATACCGTTAAGATCGAGTACTGCCTTTGCTGTCTCTTCAATAACTTCACGCGGCAATATCGATGGGCCGGCATTAAAATTATACTTTTTCATTATTATGTCGATTTTTAGTTAATATTCAATAGTTAATAACCCGTTGCCATACACAAAAAGCAACTAATAGGCCGCGAAGTTAACATTTTTTTTAATATTTATGCTATTTATAAACTTTTTTTCATCAAAATAGCACAAATTGCTAAAAAATAGCACAATCGACACAAAAATGTGCAACAAAAGAAAACAGGAAGTCACTACCCTCGCACCGGTTCAATAACAGTCTTAACCCCCTTAATCTTCTCACCCGACAGCAATCCGGGCAATGCACGCCCCTTACTACGCTTTACAGCAGCGTAAGAGTAACGGTCGAACACCGCAATCGCCCCAATATCCTCAGGACGCAGCCCGCCCTTTTTCATAAAAAACCCTGCAATATCGCCACGGCTTATCTTATCGCGCTTACCTTTGCCAATGTAAAGAGCCATATACTCGGGCAATGCAGGAAGAGGATATTTTCCCTTTAGTCTATACTCCCCTATCGCCTCGGGAACAAAATCGGGCAGCGGATGTTCGTGATAAGATATGATATATACAGCACCTTCGGCATCCCAACGCGCGGTGCGACCATTACGGTGAGTAAAAATATCGGCACTCATAGGACGCTGAAAATGAACAACGTGACGTACATCCTTAATATCCAATCCACGCGCGGCAAGGTCGGTACTCACAAGAATATTGCTGCATCCGCTCGAAAAACGATAAAGAGCAAGCTCCCTCTCTTTCTGCTCAAGCGCACCGTGATAGGCCGATACAATTAACTTTCCTTTAGCAAGATAGCTGCGCACCTCCTCGACAGTCTCCCTGAAATTACAAAAGACAATACTAGGCTCGCCGTTTATTGCACACAGCAGATTATAGAGCGCCTGCAACCTATCGTCGGGAGTTGTTGTAATTGTGTAGAACTGCGTACGCTCGGACGGTTGCTCATCATCGGTTCTGAAATCGAGACGCTCAACACCATCGGCAGCGGCAAACTCAGGAATCTCCTCGCAATCGGTTGCCGAGAGTAAAAACCGCGAGTCGACACTTGGCAACAGCTCCAAGAGTTGCTGCATCTCTTCGTGGAATCCCATTTCGAGACACTTGTCAAACTCGTCGATAACCAAAAGCCGACACTCATCGGCAATAAGATTCCCCTGCTTAAGATGGTCTATAAGACGTCCCGGTGTACCCACAATAACATTTGCCGCGGTATTCTGCAAGAGCGCAACCTCCTCGACAACGGGGCGTCCGCCATAAAGCGCCGTCATACGGCATCCCGTATCCATCGAGCGCCATACCTGCGCCACCTGACGGGCGAGTTCGCGAGTAGGTACCACAATAACCGCCTCGACATTATTACATCCGACATTCAGCCTTTGCAGCAGTGGCAGCAGATAGGCAAGCGTCTTTCCCGTTCCCGTAGGCGAGAGAAGCACCATACTGCTGTTTTTTGCGCAGTGCTCCACGGCGGCAGCCTGCATACCGTTCAGCGACTCTATATTCAGTTTACGTAGTACCTGCTCTATACAAAATTCACCTCCCCCATTCATCATCGTCTTACCTCATTTAATAATATACGCAACAGACCAAGCACATCGGGATTCTCATTAGCCACATTCTCACTCTCGTTATAATCCCCATCCACCTTTTTAAACAACTGTGGTTCGGTAGAATATCCCGTCTCGATCTTCGGTCCCCAGGGAACCATTTTAGGGCCACCCTTAGGCTCAATATATTTCCAATCGTAGGTACACAGCGACAATGTGTGATTGGCAGCCATACCTATTGTATAAGCACGACCTTTCTCGTCCTCGCCCATCCAAGCAGCCATAGAGGAAGCCACACCGTCGGGAGAGAGAGCTTTACCTCTGTAGCGTCCAACTACATTTGCCATAACTTCAAGAAAATCAATCTGTGAGAGAAGCGCATCTTTTACCCCCGGCCTATCTATCTTCGCAGGCCAATGAACAATAAAAGGCACACGTGTACCCGCCTCGAAAGTACTATATTTTCCTCCGCGCAGGCCGCCCATAGGATCGTGACCGTTAAGCAGTTCCTCGGCTCTGTCCTCGTAGCCATCGTCAACTACAGGGCCGTTGTCACTCGATAGTATTATAAGAGTATTTTCGAGCACCCCCTGCTGTTCCAACGCTTTCACAATCTCTCCCACGCACCAATCGAACTGAGCAATGGCATCGCCTCGGTGTCCCATTCCCGTCACACCGCGAAAGCGCTCGTGGGGGAAGCGAGGCACGTGAACATCATTCGTCGCAAAATACATAAAGAAAGGTTTCTCGCCATTCTCCTTTATAAATTCCACCGCGTGTGCAGTAATACTGTCGGCAATATTCTCATCTTTCCACAATGCTTTTCCACCACCTTTCATATATCCTATACGTCCTATACCGTTGACGATAGACATATCGTGTCCGTGCGAATGTTTCAGATTATAGAGCAGCTCGGGATTCTCGCGTCCCGTAGGCTCCCCTTCGAAATTTTGCCTATAGCTCACAAATATGGGTGCCGAGGCATCATAATTTGCCACGCGCCCATTCTCTATGAACACGCAAGGTACCCTGTCGGCAGTAGCCGCCATAATGTAAGAGTAGTCAAATCCAATATCGGCAAGCGCCGGCTCAATGGGAGCATTCCAATCCTGCTTACCCGTCTCGGCACCCAATCCCAAATGCCATTTACCAAAAGCTGCGGTTGTATATCCGGCCTCCTTAAAAACATCGGCAACCGTATACTGCTCGGGCGAGATAATCATTGCAGCGTTACCCGCAGCCACATCCGTTCCTTTTTTTCTAAAAGGATACTCACCCGTAAGCAACGCATAACGCGACGGAGTACTCGTCGAGGCAACCGCATGAGCTTGTGTAAAACGCAAACCATTTGCCGCCAGTTTATCGACATTTGGTGTCGACACATTGCGGGCACCATAACACGAAAGGTCGCCAAATCCCAAGTCATCGGCATAAATAAGCACCACATTAGGACGACTAAGACAAGCCGCCTGTTCGCCATCGGCTTGTGCCTGCAACGAGAGCGGAAGCGCCATTGCCGCAGTAAATAATCCAAGATTATATTTATTCATATAAGAGAGTATTTTAGAGCAAGCGAAGATAATGCAAAAAGAGACAGCATACAACTGAAAGCGACACGTAAAATCTCCCAATCTGCCAAAATGACACATTTTTCGGCATAAAAGTCCTATTTTCCCTAAAAATTGTCAGAAAAAACCGATTGGCAAGCTATTTGTTATTATACATAAAAAATCGAACATTATGAGCGAAAAAGAGAATAGAATCGAAGAACAGGAGTTTACAGAAGACGTACAGGTTGCCGACGAAAACGGAGCAACCACCGAAAATACACAAGAAAACAACGAAGAGCAACCAAACGAGCTTGACGCTGCCAAAGCCAAAATTGCAGAACTGAGCGATAAATATTTGCGTCAGGTTGCCGAATTCGACAACTACCGCAAGCGCACAATGAAAGAGAAAGCCGAACTGATAAAGAATGGTGGCGAGCGTGTTATGGAGTCGATACTGCCCGTACTCGACGATTTCGAGCGCGCACTTGCCAATATGGGCAAAGACGAGAGTGCCAAGGAGATTCTCACAGGTATCGAACTGATACACAACAAGTTCATCGGTATATTAAAGCAGAACGGACTACAAAAAATAGAGACCGAGAATGCCGATTTCAATACCGACTACCACGAGGCAATAGCAATGGTACCTGCCCCCGTCGCAGAGCTTAAAGGCAAAGTAATAGACTGCGTACAGACAGGCTATATGCTCAACGACAAAGTATTACGCCACGCAAAAGTAGCCGTTGGCGAGTAAGATAAATAACAAATAACCGAGAAGCCACAAAAACAACCACAACAATGGCAAAACGAGACTATTACGAAGTGCTGGGCATCGACAAGAGCGCATCGGCAAACGACATAAAGAAAGCCTATCGCCGCAAGGCAATGGAGTACCACCCCGACAAGAACCCCGGCAGCAAAGAGGCCGAGGAGAAGTTCAAGGAGGCAGCCGAAGCCTACAGCGTACTCAGCGACCCCGACAAAAAGGCACGTTACGACCAATTCGGCCACGCAGGAATGGGTGGTGACGGTGGATTCGGCGGATTCGGTGGCCAGGGAATGGACATCAACGACATCTTCTCGATGTTCGGTGACATATTCGGTGGCGGATTCGGTGGTGGCGGATTCAGCGGAGGGTTCGGCGGATTCGGTGGCGGACAGGCACAGTCACGTCATCGCGGAGGCGACTTAAGAGTAAAGGTAAAACTCACACTTGAAGAGATAGCCGAGGGCGTTACAAAGAAATTCAAGCTGAAGAAATATGTACCCTGTCCCCACTGCAACGGCAGCGGCGCCGAAGGCAACGAGACCGAGACCTGTCCCGATTGCAACGGAAGAGGTCGTACAGTGCGCACCGTACGTACCCCCTTCGGTATAATGAACAGCGAGACAGTGTGTCAAAGGTGCGGCGGCGAAGGTCGCATAATAAAGAACAAATGCAAGCACTGTAGTGGCGACGGCATCACAATGGGCGAAGAGATTGTAGAGATACAGATTCCTGCCGGAGTAGCCGAAGGTATGCAGCTGTCTATGCGCGGAAAAGGAAACGCAGGAAAGCGCAACGGCATTGCAGGCGACCTGCTTATACAAATAGAAGAAGAGAAGCACCCTACCCTTATACGCGACGAGCGCGACCTTATATACAATCTTCTGCTCGACATTCCTACTGCCACATTGGGCGGCGTAGTAGAGATTCCCACAATCAAAGAGAATATCAAACTCACCATAGAGCCCGGAACACAACCCGGCAAGGCATTGCGCCTGCGTGGTAAGGGACTCCCCTCACTCAACGAATATGGTCGCGGCGACATTGTGGTGAATGTAAGCGTATATATCCCCGAGACCCTGAACCGCGACGAGAAAAAAGTCATCGAGAGTTTCAAGGAGTCGGAGAATTTCAAGCCCACAGAAAGCATAAAGGAGCAGATATTCCGTCGCTTCCGCAATCTGTTTGACTAAATGATTATTTTAGAGACCGTTTAAGTGACTGTTTCAAAAAATGAACTATAAAGAGACAATAGAATACCTTTTCAACTGCGCACCGCTGTTTCAGCAGGTGGGCAGTTCTGCATATAAGGAGGGGTTAGAGACCACCCACCTGCTCGACGAGCATTTTTCCCATCCCCATCGCAACTACCGCACAATACACATTGGCGGAACAAACGGCAAGGGTTCTACATCACACACTGTGGCATCCATTCTGCAGGCCGCAGGCTACAAGGTAGGATTATATACCTCGCCCCACCTTATAGATTTTCGCGAGCGCATACGCGTAAACGGCCGTCCCGTAGACGAGCAGTTTGTGATTGATTTTGTCGAGCGCGAGCGCAGCTTCTTCGAGCCGCTTCACCCCTCATTTTTCGAGCTGTGCACAGCTATGGCACTACTCTATTTCTCACAGGAGAAGGTAGATGTAGCGATAATTGAGGTTGGATTAGGCGGTCGACTCGACTGTACCAACATCATCATCCCCGATGCCTGCGCAATAACCAACATAAGTCCCGACCACACACAGTTTCTCGGAACCACACTTCAACAGATAGCAGGCGAGAAAGCAGGAATAATAAAGCCGGCCGTTCCCGTTGTCATTGGAGAGACAACCCCCGAGACGCGAGTCGTATTCAGCGAAAAAGCAGCATCCGTTGCAGCCCCCATACATTTTGCCGAAGATGAAAAACTTTTACTCTCGGCACAACATTATGGCGACGGAATGCTATACCAAACTCTTGAATATGGAAAAATCGAGGGAGAGCTTGGAGGCGAGTATCAAATAAAAAACACAAACACAATACTATCGCTATTAAAAGTTCTAAGAGAAAAAGGATATAATATAAGTGCCGAGCACGTTAGAAAAGGATTTTCAAGCATCACCGCCTCAACAGGACTTATGGGACGCTGGCAAAAGATAGGGACAAATCCCACTATCATTTGCGATGCAGGACACAATGTAGGCGGTATAAAGTACATTGTAGAACAGCTATCACGACAAAAATACGACACCCTGCGCATCGTTTTTGGAATGGTAAACGATAAAGACATTAACAGCGTACTCTCGATGATGCCAAATAACGCCACCTACTATTTCACACGCGCAACGGTTAAACGTGCCCTGCCAAGCGAATCGCTTGCAGAGCAGGCCGCTGTATACAACTTAAAAGGAGAGCACTACCCCACCGTACACAAGGCATTAGAGGCCGCCAAACGCGATGCATCGCCCAACGACCTTATATTTGTAGGAGGTAGCTGCTTCGTCATAGCCGACCTTTTATCGTCATTGCAAGGTTGCAAATAAAAGCAAGATTTAAAGAACAAAAACATCTAAAAACTCCGCAGTTGATTACTGTGGAGTTTTTCTTTTTAACACTCCGAGAAATTTTACATTGAAATACTTTGAAGTAAGCCATATTTTTATTTTATTTGCATCGTAAACTCGCAGGAGTATGCTGTAACAAAGGGCAGGTAACACATCTTGTCCCTAATTCGCTGCAACAAACCACCGCAGAGAGTTATTGTTAGAACAATATTCTTGTAAGAATAGTACGCGCAATAACAAGACAAAGGGTTCCTTTGTCCCGTTGTTTTGGCGCATACATATACACGACAACCGTAAAAAACAGATAACCAAGCGAATAAACTTTAAAATATGAGCTGTACAGAAAACCTTTCACAGTTGAAGGCCGCCGACTTCAAAAAAACAATCGACGGAAAAGAAACCGCTCTTTTCATTCTTAAAAACAAGAAAGGCAGCGAAGTAGCCATCACCAACTACGGCGGAGCAATATGCAGCATTATGGTTCCCGACAAAAATGGCAATTACGCCAACGTAATTCAGGGACACGACAGCATAGAGAACCTTCTTAACAGCCCCGAGCCCTTCCTTAGCACACTTGTAGGTCGCTACGGCAACCGCATCTGCAAAGGCAAGTTCACACTCGAAGGCAAAGAGTACCGGTTGGCAGTAAACAATGGCCCCAACCACCTTCACGGCGGTCCCACAGGATTCCACGCCCGCGTTTGGGATGCCCGGCAGATTGACGAGCAGACACTTAAACTGCACTACCTCTCGGCCGATATGGAAGAGGGTTTCCCCGGCAATCTTGATGTAACAGTAGTATACACATTCAGCGACGACAACGAGCTGAAAATCGATTATAAGGCAACTACCGACAAGACAACAATCGTAAACCTCACAAGTCACGGTTTCTTCTCACTCTCGGGTATTGCAAACCCCACAGCAACGGTAGACAATCTCATTTGCCACATTAACGCCGACTTTTTCGTTCCCGTTGACGAGACATCAATCCCCAACGGCAGCATAGCACCCGTAAAGGGCACTGCATTCGACTTCACCACTCCTACCGAGGTTGGTGCACGCATCGATGCCGATGAGGAGCAGATTAAATTCGGTGTAGGCTATGACCACTGCTATGTATTAAATAAGAAAGAGGTAGGTGAGCTTAGCTACGCAGCAAAAATCACCGAGCCTATAAGCGGTCGTACAATGGAGGTTTACACCACCGAACCCGGTGTGCAGGTGTATACATCTAACTGGCACAGCGGCTTTGCCGGTGCACACGGTGCCACATTCCCCAAACGCAGCGCCATCTGTTTCGAGGCACAGTGCTTCCCCGACAGCCCCAACCGCGCACACTTCCCCAGCGTTGTACTTAAACCCGGTGAGCTTTACTCACAGGTTACCATTTACAAATTTGGTGTAGAGAAATAATTTATAAACTTATAAACTTCAAAAATTTTTAATCATTATGAGTCAACAAAAAAAACAATGGGGAGCTATCATCGTTATGATTGCGCTCTTCGCAATGATTGCCTTTGTGACAAACCTTTGTTCACCTATGGCAAACATCATCAAAGCACAGGGTGATATTCCCGAAGTTCTTGCACAGATTGGTAACTACGGTAACTTCGTTGCTTACCTTCTTATGGGTATTCCCGCAGGTATGCTCATTGCAAAGTTCGGTTACAAGAAGACAGCCCTTATCGGTCTTGCAGTAGGTATCACAGGTATCCTTATCCAGTGGTGCAGCGGCTTGCTCGATGCAAAAGAGAACCTTGGCCTTGTATTTGGTGTTTACCTTCTTGGTGCATTCATCGCAGGTTTCTGTATGTGTATCCTTAACTGTGTTGTTAACCCTATGCTCAACATCCTCGGTGGTGGTGGTAACAGCGGTAACCAGCTCATCCAGCTTGGTGGTGTGTTCAACTCATCGGCAGCCGTAGCAGTATACATCATTATGGGTGCTCTCATTGGTGAAATCACCAAGGACACAGCTATTTCCGATGCGACACCTGCTCTTATGATTGCTCTTGGCATTTTTGTTGTTGCATTTATCGTTATTCTGTTCACAAAGATTGAGGAGCCCGAGCAGGCACCTATCGATGTAAGTCTCATCAAGGGCGCTATGGGCTATCGTCATTTTGCTCTTGGTGCACTTGCAATCTTCCTTTATATGGGTATCGAGGTAGGTGTTCCCACATACGTAAATATGTATCTTGTTAACACTCCCGAGCTTGGTATTTCAGCTGCAACAGCCGGTCTTATCGTTGCCGTATATTGGTTTATGATGCTTATCGGTCGTTTCGTTGGTGCAAGTATCGGTAACAAAGTATCAAGCCGCGCGATGATTACAACAGTATCTATTGCCACATTGGTATTGGTACTTTTCGGTATGTTTGCTCCCACAGACGTTCTCGTTAGCTTCCCCGGAATCGACTGGGGTACACTTACACTCATCTGGGCCGATGTTCCTCTTGGCATCTTCTCATTCCTTTTGGTAGGTCTCTGCACATCAGTTATGTGGGGTGCTATCTTCAATATGGCTGTTGAGGGTCTTGGCAAATACACAGCTATTGCATCGGGTATCTTTATGACAATGGTATTTGGTTGCGCTGTAATGTTGGCTATCCAGGCACAGGTTGCTCAGATGACCGACTACATCACAAGCTACTGGGTTGTAGTATTCTGTGCTGCTTACCTCTTGTTCTACGCTCTCGTAGGTTCAAAGCCCGTAAAGAAGTAATTTTCTTGAATCAATAAACAATATTTGTTAACACATAAAACATTACGACTATGGATATAGAATTTGTAAGAAGTCGCTTCATCAAACATTTCGATGGCACAACAGGTAGCATCTATGCTTCTCCCGGCCGCATCAACCTCATTGGTGAGCACACCGATTATAACAACGGTTTCGTATTCCCCGGCGCTGTAAACAAAGGCATTATGGCCGAGATTAAGCCCAACGGAACAGACAAGGTTTGCGCTTACTCAATCGATGAGAAAGATTATGTAGAGTTTGGTCTTAACGAGGAGGATTGCCCCCGTGCTTCTTGGGCGAAGTATATCTTCGGTGTTTGCCGCGAGATGATTAAGCGTGGTGTACCCGTTAAAGGCTTCAATACAGCATTTGCAGGCGATGTACCCCTTGGTGCAGGAATGTCATCATCGGCAGCTCTTGAGAGCACATACGCTTACGCATTGAACGACCTCTTCGGCGACAACAAAATCGATAAGTTCGAGCTTGCCAAGGTAGGTCAGGCAACCGAGCACAACTACGTTGGTGTAAACTGCGGTATTATGGATCAGTTTGCAAGCGTATTCGGCAAATCAGGCAGCCTCATCCGTCTCGACTGCCGCTCACTCGAGTATCAGTATTTCCCCTTCAAACCCGTTGGCTACCGTCTGTTGCTCGTTAACACTTGCGTTAAGCACGAGCTTGCAGGTTCACCCTACAACGAGCGTCGTCTCAGCTGCGAGCACGTAGCCGAGGTTATCAAGAGCAAGCACCCCGAGGTAGAGTCATTGCGCGACGCTAACTTCGATATGCTCGAGGAGGTTAAAGCCGAGGTTAAGCCCGAGGATTACAACCGTGCAAAATATGTTATCGGTGAGGTACAGCGCGTACTCGACGTTTGTGAAGCACTTGAGGCAGGCGACTACGAGACCGTAGGTAAGAAGATGTACGAGACACACTTCGGCCTCAGCAAGGACTATCAGGTAAGCTGCGAGGAGCTCGATTTCTTGGTTGACGTTGCTATCGACTGCGGTGTAACAGGTTCACGTATGATGGGTGGCGGCTTCGGCGGCTGTACTATCAACCTCGTTAAGGAGGAGTTGTACGACATCTTTGTAGAGAAAGCTAAGGAGCGTTACAAAGAGCAGTATGGCAAGCTTCCTCTTATCTACGATGTAGTAATTGGCGACGGTTCACGTAAGATTTGCTAATCAAACATCAAATTTATTCAGTATAAGGGGGTGACCCAAAAGTGTTTTTTACTTCGCGAGAATTGAATATTTGAAAGCTATCTCAGATAGGTGTCCGAATAAATCAACCGCAAATTCGTAAATTTTCGACTTTTGGGTCATCCCCTTATACTTTTTTTAAAGCAACCAACAATCCACAAAGTACTACTATGAAAATACATATTGAATCTGTCCTCAAGCTCAAATGCAAGCAACTGATATATTAGTTGCTTTTCATCGTAGTTTCAATTGCAGAGATTTTAATCACCTCCATATATTATATGAATCAGCAATAAACAAACAATATGAGCAACGAATATAAAAATTTCACAAACAGCGACAAGATTTTAGTAGCCTTCCTGCTTCTATCATTATCATTATTCACCGACACATTATTGATAATAGCCGACCTTGTATTAAACATTGCCATAAACGATTATCAACCAATTATAAAGAGCATAAAATACATCCTCATAATAACAGCCCCGACAGCCTATCTGTTGCTATCCTCAGCCACAAGCAATAGAGCCCTAAAGAACATTCTGAAAATCACAGCCGGCGCCATATTGTTGAAAGACATTATCTGGCAATATTCACTAACCGGCCTCAATGAGACATTCACAGCCTTAAAGAGTATATTATTAGGCCTGCCCGGCTTGATAAATATGCTTGTTATAAGCTACCTTTGGGGAGCCGTAAAACGCAACCAAAAGCTCACAAAAAACAGCGCCACAAAGATAAACAGCTATATAGCATTCATTTATATAATCCAACCCGCAATATACAAATTGATGATACCCATACTCCATAATAGCATTGAGACGTATAACATAATAAACCTTTCAATAAAAGTGATAAATATAATTCTGCTATACACAGTTATAACCCCCGCAATATTCTGCGCCGAGCCCTCGGATATTCCCCAAAAAGAACAGTACCGATTCTGGAACCACTACCACCTTTGGTGGTTAATGGGAATAATCCTTTGCGGAATTATTGGAATAACAACACTTTAACAACAAACACTCGGGGTGCACTATTTTCTTACAGTGCACCCCGAGTGTTTAATAATCCATAGAAAAAATATTAGTTTTTATTCTTTACAAAAGCCCGCCACAAAGCAAACATTTTAATTATACCCCCTTCATCGAAAGACTTATTCTCTTGCGTTTAATATCAACCTCAACGACCCGTACCATCACCTGCTGCCCAAGTTTTACGACATCCGAGGGCGACGATACAAACCTATCGGCAAGCTGCGAAATATGCACAAGCCCATCCTGATGCACACCTATATTTACAAATGCGCCAAAGGCTGTAATATTAGATACAAGTCCGGGAAGAATCATCCCTTCACGTAAGTCCTCAATCTCGTGCACATTAGGGTCGAAAGAGAAAGCCTTTGCCTGCTCACGTGGGTCGAGCCCACGTTTATTCAGCGCCTCCATAATATCCGTCAGCGTAGGCATACCCACCTTATCGGTAACGTAGTTTTTCAGCTGCACGCCCTTACGCACCTCGGCATCTGTGATAAAGCGTTCCAATGTAACTCCTGCATCCTTAGCCATACGTTCGACAATGCTATATGACTCGGGGTGCACAGCCGTACTGTCAAGAAGTTCCTTTCCACCAATTACGCGCAAGAATCCTGCTGCCTGCTCAAAAGCCTTGCTACCCAAACGCGGCACCTTAAGCAGTGCCTTGCGTGTAGGAAAATCGCCATTCTCGGCACGATACTTTACAATATTCTCGGCAAGCGACGGGCCAAGCCCCGAAATATGCGTAAGAATCTGCTTTGTAGCAGTATTCACATTCACACCAACCTTGTTAACGCAGCTCTCTACAACCACATTCAGTTTGTCTTTCAGTTTCGTTTGGTCGACACTATGCTGATACTGCCCCACCCCTATTGAGCGCGGCTCAATCTTCACAAGCTCCGACAGCGGGTCAATCAATCGGCGACCGATAGAGACAGCGCCACGCACCGTAACATCCTCATCGGGAAACTCCTCGCGCGCCACCGCCGATGCCGAATAGACCGAAGCACCATCCTCATTCACCGAAAATATCTCGGGCGAGAGCGCAAGGCGACGTACAAACTCCTCGGTCTCGCGTCCTGCCGTACCGTTACCAATGGCAAAAGCCTCGATACGATAGTCCCTGACAAGAGATTTTATCTTTTCGGCAGCCGCCTCACGGTCGTTCTGTGGCGGGTGCGGATAAATAACAGTATGGTGCAACAGATTACCCTGCGAATCGAGCACAACCACCTTGCATCCCGTGCGGAATCCCGGGTCAATGGAGAGCACTCTTTTCTGCCCCAACGGCGAAGATAGCAGCAACTGACGCAGATTATCGGCAAATACGGCGATAGCCTCATCATCGGCACGCTCCTTGGTGTTTCCCATCGTCTCATTCTCGATAGATGGAGCCAACAGTCGTTTAAAGCCATCAGCCACAGCCATCTGCATATAATTTGCCGAGGCCGAACCACGTTTAATAAAGTGACGACTAAGCTGCTCAACAGCCTCGTCATTATCCACCGTGATTGAGAGGCGCAAAAAGCCCTCCTCCTCGCCACGCATCATAGCCAACAGACGGTGCGACGAGACACGCTGCACCGGCTCATTCCATTCATAGTAATCGGCATATTTTATACCATCGGCCTCCTTGCCCTTTACCACCTTTGATGTAATTGTTCCTCGACGACCAAAAAGTCGACGCACGCTATTACGCGCCCACTCATCCTCCGAGATACGCTCGGCGATAATATCGCAGGCACCCGCGACAGCATCATCGACAGTAGGCACATCCTTATTTATATATGCCTGCGCCCTACCCTTCACATCGGCCACCTGCTGCAACATAATAAGATTGGCAAGCGGTTCAAGACCACGCTCTTTTGCCATTGTAGCGCGTGTACGACGTTTGGGACGATAAGGCAGATAGATATCCTCAAGTTCCACACTGTCGAAGCACTCCTCGATACGCTTCTTCAGTTCGGGAGTCAGTTTCCCCTGTTCCTCTATTGTCGAGAGAATCGTATCCTTACGCTGCACAACAGCCTGTAGTTTCTCGTACAATTCCTTAATACTGCCAATGGCAACCTCGTCCAATCCGCCCGTAGCCTCTTTACGGTAACGAGCTATAAAAGGAACAGTTGCTCCATCGTTCAATAATTCAACAGTATTCTTCACTCTATCGGCAGCAATCCCAAGCTGCCCTGCTATTATTCTTATAAGCATAAACTTTCAGGTTTTTCGGTGCGAAGATAACACAATATTAACGCAAAAAAGAGAAATTAACATCTATTACCAATTATTTTTACCTCAAAAACTGTTCTTAGAGAAAAACTGTAGCTAAATATTTTCCTCAATCCAACAAAATGTACTACTTTTGCAATAATAATTAATGAATACTGTTTTCAACTAACCTCATAAGAAAGTATGAACAGCAAGCAACTGATGAACAAGGCAGCAGACAATATCCGTATTCTCACTGCTGCAATGGTAGAAAAAGCAAAGTCAGGACACCCCGGTGGTGCGATGGGTGGTGCAGACTTTATAAATGTGCTATACTCCGAGTTTTTGGTTTACGACCCCGAGAATCCCATTTGGGAGGGTCGCGACCGATTCTTCCTCGACCCCGGTCATATGTCTCCAATGCTTTATGCCGTCCTTGCTCTCTCCGACAAATACACAATGGACGACCTCAAGCAGCTTCGTCAATGGAAGAGCAACACCCCCGGTCACCCCGAGGTAAATATTGCTCGTGGCATCGAGAACACCTCAGGCCCTCTTGGTCAGGGACACACCTATGCTGTAGGTGCCGCCATCGCAGCCAAATTCCTTGAGGCACGTTTGGGCAGCGAGGTTATGGGACAGACCATCTACGCCTTTATTTCGGACGGTGGCATACAAGAAGAGATTTCTCAAGGCGCAGGTCGTATGGCAGGTTATTTGAAACTCAACAACCTTATAATGTTCTACGACGCCAACCAGATACAGCTCTCGACACGTTGCGACCAGGTAATGTTCGAGGACACAGCCAAGAAATACGAGGCTTGGGGTTGGAAAGTAATTACTATAGACGGTAACGACTGCGATGCCATTCGCGCAGCGCTCACCGAGGCCAAGGCAGAGCAGGAGCGCCCCACCCTTATCATCGGTAACACCGTGATGGGTAAGGGAGCACGCCGCGCCGATGGCAGCAGCTACGAATTCGACTGCGGCACACACGGTGCACCTCTTGGCGGTGACGCATATATAAACACAATCAAAAACCTTGGTGGCGATGTAGAAAATCCTTTCGTATTCTTCCCCGAGGTAAAAGAGATGTATAACAATCGTCTCAATGAGCTTCGCGCTATCGTAGCCGAGCGTCGCGCACGCAAGGCTGCTTGGGCAGCAAAGAACCCCGACCTTGCAATACAACTCGCCGAGTGGTTCACCGGCATACAGCCCGAAATCGACTGGTCAGCTATAGAGCAGAAAGCCGATTCACCCACCCGTAATGCCTCGGCACACATCCTTGGAATACTGGCCGAGAACTACGGCAATATGATATGCGCATCGGCCGACCTGTGCAACAGCGACAAGACCGACGGTTTCCTCAAAAAGACCCACGCTTTTGTTCCCGGTGACTTCAGCGGTGCTTTCCTACACGCAGGAGTATCGGAGTTGACAATGGCCTGTCTGTGCATTGGTATGGCACTGCACGGTGGTGTTATTGCAGCTTGTGGCACATTCTTCGTATTCAGCGATTATATGAAGCCCGCCATTCGTATGGCAGCCCTTATGGAGCTTCCCGTTAAGTTCATCTGGTCGCACGACGCATTCCGCGTAGGCGAGGATGGCCCCACCCACGAGCCTGTAGAGCAAGAGGCACAGGTGCGCCTTATGGAGAAGATAAAGAACCACAGCGGCAAGAACTCTATGCTCGTGCTTCGTCCCGCCGACGTAAACGAGGCTACCGAGGCTTGGCGTCTGGCAATGGAGAACGACAATACCCCCACAGGACTTATTTTCTCGCGTCAGAATGTAACCAACCTACCCGCAGGCACCGACTACAGCCAGGCAAGCAAAGGCGCATACGTCATTGCAGGCAGCGACGAGGACTACGACGTAATTCTGCTTGCATCGGGCAGCGAGGTATCTACCCTTGTCGATGGAGCAAAACTCCTTAAGGCTGACGGCATTAAGACACGAATCGTTTCGGTACCCTCAGAGGGTCTCTTCCGTACACAAAGCAAAGAGTATCAGCAGAGCATCCTTCCCGCAGGCGCTAAAATTTTCGGTCTCACAGCCGGACTGCCCGTAAACCTCGAAGGTCTTGTAGGCCCTAACGGAAAGGTCTACGGACTCGACTCGTTCGGATTCTCGGCACCCTATAAAGTGCTTGACGAGAAGTTAGGCTTCACAGCACAAAATGTATATAACCAAGTAAAAGAGATGCTCGGATGAAAACAATAGGACTTGCAAGCGACCACGCAGGCTACCCCCTTAAGGAGCGCGTAAAAGAGTGGCTCACACAAATGGGCTATGAATATAAAGACTACGGAACCAACAGCACCGACAGCTGCGACTATCCACAGTTTGGTCACGCCCTAGCATCGGCAGTAGAGAGTGGCGAGTGCAACACAGGAATAGCCATCTGCGGTACAGGCAACGGAATAAATATGTCGGTAAACCACCACAAAGGAGTGCGTGGCGCCCTCTGTTGGATGCCCGAGATTGCAGCCCTTGCCCGCCAGCATAACGATGCAAATATCCTTGTAATGCCCGGACGCTTCATCGAAGAATCCACCGCCAAAGAGTGCGTCGAGACATTCCTCGGCACAGAATTTGAAGGAGGTCGACACCAAAGAAGAATAGACGCAATACCTTGTTAAGCAAGTGATTATAAAAAATCGAAAGAGGGTGTACCGTAATGGTGCACCCTCTTTAAGTGAACAAACTAAGAAAAGAGTCACGAGTTCCACAGTTACCCTATATACCTATTAATAATATATATGAGATATAAACCATATTACAGCTCCATACTACGCCTCGGCGCCCCCATCGTGCTTGGACAGCTTGGCAACGTAATCCTCGGCTTCATAGACACCATAATGGTAGGCCATTACAGTGCCGATGCACTATCGTCGGCAGGCTTTGTAACCAATATCTTCAATTTAGGTATTGTAGCCCTCATAGGATTCAGCTACGGAGCGACACCCATTATAGGAGCATATTATGGACGAGACGAAAAAGACAACGTAGGCGCCTCGTTCAAAGACAGCATATATGCCAATCTTATATGCGGAGCAGGTGTAACACTCATATACACCCTACTCTACTTCAATCTGCATAATTTGGGACAGCCCGATGAGCTTATCCCCCTTATGCGACCCTATTTTCTCACCTTTTTGCTTGCAATGCCCTTTGTTGTGCTATTCAACTGCTTCAAACAGTTTACCGACTCGGTGGCATCTACAAAAACCGCAATGTGGGTTATTATAATAGGCAACATACTGAACGTAATACTAAATTACCTGCTCATATACGGAAAGTGCGGAATGCCACAATTAGGTCTTACCGGTGCCGGTATCGCCACGCTGATATCACGAATTCTGATGGTAATAATGATGTATATACTCATAAAGAGCCAAAAGAAATTCAGCATCTTCGGCAAAGGATTCCACGAGCACAAGACCGGCAGAGAGAACATCGCAACCCTGTTCAATGTCGGTACACCGCTTGCCCTGCAGATGGGAATGGAGACCGCCTCATTCTCGCTAGCCTCACTGCTTATGGGTTGGTTGGGCGCCACCGAACTTGCCGCCTTCCAGATTATGTGTACCACAGGTTCGCTCTGCTTCCTTATATATTATGGTGTTGGAGCCGCCGCCTGCATAAGAATGAGCCACTATCGCGGACGCGAACAGTGGGACAAAGTACACCTAACCGCCAATGCCAGCCTGCACATTATACTCGCATCGGCAGTAATACTCTCAATATTGATAGCGACACTACGATACGAATTTGCCGCACTCTTTACCGACGACAAGGTAATACAGACAATGTTCACCGCACTGCTAGTACCAATGCTTGCCTATCAGATAAGCGACGGCATACAGACAAACTATGCCAACGCCTTGCGCGGCATTGAGGTGACAAAGCCATTGGGAATATACGCTTTTGTATCATACTTATGCCTTGCACTCCCCGTCAGCTACCTGTTAGGTTTCATTATGCAGATGGGAGCAATAGGCGTTGCAATGGGACTCCCCGTAGGACTCACCACTGCCGCCATACTCTACTTTGTTCGTTTCAGAAAAGAGATAAAGAAACATACAATTACCACAGAATAGTAGACAAGCAAGAGTATATTTAGCATAATTCCTTTTCATTTTATACATTTTTTATGTTAAATTAGAAAATAGGCACTGTTGTTTTGCACAAAACGCGTACTTTTGTGCAGTTTTTGAAAACATAAATTGTTCAGAAACTGAAAAAACGCAGAATAAAACAATTCTAAGTATAACTTAAAACTTTTATTATGAAAAGATTATTCACAAGTATTGCATTGGCATCACTCGCAGTAGTATCTTTTGCAGGTGGTTTGCTCACAAACACAAACCAGAGTGCATCATTTGTACGTAACCCTGCTCGCTACGCATCATTGTCAACCGATGCTATCTATTTCAACCCCGCAGGTACAGCGTTCTTCGAGGATGGTTGGTCGTTCTCGGCTAACTGGCAGATGATTTGGCAGCAGCGCGACGCTATCAACCTCGTAAACAACCAGAAGTACGATGGTAAGGTATATGTTCCCTGTATGCCCACTCTTTTCGCTGCATATAAGACAGGCGACTGGACATTCAGCGGTTTCTTCGGAATGCCCGGTGGTGGTGGTAAGGCCGAGTTCGACGGTGGTCTTCCCCTATTCGACAACCTCATCGGTGGCCTTGGTGCAAGTCTTGGTGCAATGTCACCCATTCCTATGACAATCACAGGTGCTTCACAGTTCGAGTCTACACAGTATCTCTTTGCTCTTCAGCTTGGTGCTGCTTACAGAATCAACGACAACCTCTCGGCTTACGCAGGTGTTCGTGGTAACTATATTAGCAACAACTACCAGGGTACCATCAGAGCTCTTGCCGATATTCCTGCAATTCCAGGAATGCTTCCTACAGCATTAAACGGTGTTGAGGTAATGGCAGTTAACCTTGATATGGATCAGAGCGGTATCGCCTTTGCTCCCATTGTAGGTGTAGACTACAAGATTGGTAACTTCAACTTTGCTGCAAAGTACGAGTTCCGCGCCGTTACAACAGTCGAGAACGACACAAAGGCATTAGATGTTAAGGCCGGTGATTTAATGACACAGTTAGGTATGGGCGATGTAATCAAGGGGGCAGCAGATGCGAAGCTCGGTAGCTACCTCGGTGGCTTTAAAGATGGCAACACACTTCGTGCCGACGCTCCCGCAATCCTCACACTCGCAGGTTCTTGGCAGATTATCCCCCGCCTTCAGGTAATGGCCGGTTGGAACTACTACTTCGACAAGGACGCTAAGATTGAGTCTTTGATGGGTGGTGACAATATGAAGAAGCTCAGCCGCAACACAATCGAGTACCTTTGCGGTGCAGAGTTCAAGGTAACAGATAAGTTCCTTGTATCGGCAGGTATCCAGTACAGCAACTTCGGTATCAACGACAATTACACAAGCGACCTCGGCTTCATCAACGACTCATTTATTACAGGTATTGGTGGTAAGTACAGCATCAGCGAGAAGGTAGACATCAACTTCGGTTACTGCTATGCCAACTACGCTCCCGACAACTGCAAAAACGATTATGGCTTAACACGTTACGAGCGCAAGACACACAACGCATCAATCGGTGTTGACTTCCGTCTCTAATACATAAACAAACAATCTACGAATACTCCACGAGGCTGCATCTTTTTGATGCAGCCTCGTGCTATATAATAGAGAATCTACGACAATTATAAACAGAGCAAGCGACTGCATTAGCAACCGCTTGCTTTTTTCCAATTTAATTAACCTATAATAGACTATTTATTACTATCTTCGCGCAGATAAATAATAAACCGCTAAATGAACCTCGAACTATTCATCGCCCGCCGTCTTTTCGGCACACGCAAAGGAGAGCACAGAATCTCCAAGCCCGCCGTAACCATAGCCCAATGGGGAGTGTCGGTAGGCATAATAGTTATGATAGTATCGATGTGCATTGTGGTAGGCTTCAAGCACGAAATTAAGGAAAAAATCATCGGCTTCGGCGGACACATTCAGGTACGCAACTACGAAGCTGCCGATTTTGCCGAGAAGCCTGTTACCGCCACCCCTGACGACATACGCACTATAGAGAGCAACCCCGGGGTGCAACATATTCAGCAATTCATACAAAAGCCCGGACTAATATCGGTTGGCGATGAATTCGAAGGAATAATCTTGAAAGGCATTGGAGAAGGGTACGACACCACTTTCATCGCCTCACACATTGTAGAAGGCTCATTTCCACTGTTCAGCGATACAGCTGCCTCGAACAAGATTGTACTTTCGCGTCTCATAGCCAACAAACTAAATATTGCACAAGGCGACAAGATAAACATCTATTTCATTCAAGATGGAATAAAAGCACGTCGTATGACCGTTGAGGGAATATATGAAACCAATCTTAATGAGATGGACGAGCTGCTTGCCATTACCGACATCTACACCACCCGACGCCTCAACGGGTGGAACAGCAACCAGTCGGCTGGATTAGAGATTTCTGTTACCGACTACGATAACATCAACGCCATACGCGACTCAATGATAAACAGTATCGAAGAGATAGCCGACCGCCACCGTCAAGGGCTCTACATTCAGACTGTCGAAGAGATGAATCCCAGAATGTTTGCCTGGCTCGAAGTTCTCGACGGTACTGTGTGGATTATCCTTGTTCTTGTGCTTGGCATAGCAGGCTTTACAGTAATTTCGGGACTGCTGATTCTTATCTTAGAGAAGAGCAATCTAATTGGAGTTATGAAGGCCCTTGGAGCACAGAACGCCTCGGTACGAAAAATATTCCTCTATTATGCAATGTTCATTATCGGCCGAGGTATGTTATGGGGTAATCTTATCGGATTCGCCCTGTGCCTCTTACAGCAGGCAACAGGCATCGTAGCCCTCGACCCTACAATGTATTATATGGACCGCGTACCAATTATGTTTACCTGGTGGTTGCTACCAATGAACATTGTAATGTTCATAATCTCGGTTGCAATGCTTGTATTGCCATCTATGCTCATTTCTCGCATAGAACCAACAAAAGCCATAAAGTTTGAATAAAAAAAATATTACTGTCCGGTAAAACTTTTTCAGTCTCTCATTTAGGGCTTGTTTGCTAAATTCAGCCTTTTATTGTTCTTTTTCTCCTACTTTTCGTGCCGACGAAAAGTAGGCAAAAGGCTCTGCGCACGAAAATCTTAACGTAAAATGCTCACGATGTTTTTTGGGTGCTGCGGAACTCGCTTC
>JAGBBX010000009.1 GCA_017938245.1 Bacteroidaceae bacterium | reverse complement strand
TCGTACCAACTTTTACTTTAAAACTATGAAAAACACCGAGGGGGTGCCTTACGGCAGGGGGCTCGAAGTCCCCGAGAGTAGTGTCTTATCCGTAGTTCTTATATTGTTAGCAATTGCAAACATAGTAACTAATAAAAAAAATAATCCGATAGAGCTATATGCTCCACCGGATTATTTTTATCAACTGAATGCTGTTTATTAAGCAAGCCACTTAACAAATGCAAAATCCTGACGGTGAGGAAGTTCCTCGTGCTTGGGATACATACGGTAGCAGATTCTGAAGCTGCCGGCATTGTTCATCACATAATCGGTGTGGAATGTGAAGATGTCGCCCTCGCGTTTAACAACCTCAAGGGGCTGTACCGAGAATACATAGTCGCGGCCGTCCTTGTCTGTTGCCAATGTAACAAGCTCAATACCGATTGCATCGTCAAGACCCTTCTCGTCAACCTTGAAGGTGATGCTATACTTGTTACCTGCGTTGATTGTACCCGCGTCAACATTTGAATCGCGCTCAACAGCAACAACCTCAATCTCGTTCCACTTAGCAGCAACAGCCTCTTTCCAAGCTGCGAGCTCACGAGCTGCCTTGTAGTCGTTAGCTGCAAGATGGTGATAACGCTCACCCTGCTTGTTGTAGAACTTGCTATAGTAGTCGTCGAGCTGACGTTTCATTGTAAAGTGAGGTGCGATGCCTGCGATAGAGTTCTTGATGTACTGTATCCACTCGTCGCTGTACTCCTTGTTACCACGATTGTAGTAGAGGGGAAGAATCTCGCTCTCAAGAAGTGTGTAGATTGTAGCAGCATCGAGCTGATCCTGGAACTCCTGGTTCTGGTATGTACGCTTCTCTTTGAGCGCCCAACCTGCACCGGGTTTGTAACCCTCGCACCACCAACCATCGAGAACAGAGAAGTTAAGAACACCGTTCATAAGAGCCTTCTCACCCGATGTACCTGATGCCTCGAGAGGACGTGTAGGAGTATTCATCCAGATATCAACACCCGAAACGAGCATCTTAGCGAGCTGCATATCGTAATTCTCGAGGAAGATAATCTTGCCTACGAACTCGGGACGACGTGAAATTTCGATGATACGCTTGATAAGTCCCTGACCTGCACCATCGTGGGGGTGAGCCTTTCCTGCGAAGAGGAACTGTACGGGACGCTCGGGGTTGTTAAGAATCTTAGAGAGACGCTCAAGGTCGGTGAAGAGCAGGTGTGCACGCTTGTAAGTAGCGAAACGACGAGCAAAACCAATTACAAGAGCATTGGGGTTAATCTTGTTAACAACATCAACGATGCGCATAGGATCGCCCTGGTTCTTGAGCCAGTTCTCGCGGAACGCCTGACGGATGTGCTCGATGAGACGTTTCTTAAGAGCTACGCGTGTGCTCCAGATTGTATCGTTGGGAACATTCTGAATAGCCTCCCAGATAGAAGCATTCGACTGGTCCTTCATAAAGTTGGGGTCGAAGTACTTGTCATAGAGGTTTCTCCACTCGGGAGCAGCCCATGTGGGGAAGTGAACACCATTGGTTACATAACCAACGTGGTTCTCCGAGGGATAGTAACCCTTCCAGATACCTGCGAACATATCCTTAGATACCTTACCGTGCAAACGGCTCACACCGTTAATCTCCTGGCAAGTGTTGCAAGCAAATGTTGACATACAGAAACGCTCGTTAGCATCGCCTGCATTTGTGCGACCGAGGTTCATAAGGTCGTCCCAAGTGATGTTGAGCTGTGCAGCATAACCCTTCATATACTTACCGAAGAGGTTAGCATCGAAGTAGTCGTGACCTGCAGGTACGGGAGTATGTACAGTGTAAAGGCTCGATGAACGAACAATCTCAAGTGCCTCCTCATAAGAGAAACCGTCCTTGATGTACTGTGTCAGACGATAGAGGTTGCAGAGAGCTGCGTGACCCTCGTTACAGTGGTAGATATCCTTCTTGATGCCGAGCTTCTCGAGCATAATCATACCACCGATACCAAGCAGAATCTCCTGCTTCAAACGGTTTTCCCAGTCACCACCATAGAGTTTGTGAGTGATAGGACGGTCGAACTCGCTGTTCATCTCGAAATCTGTATCAAGAAGATAGAGTGATACGCGACCTACATTCACACGCCATACGTTAGCGTATACCTGATAATCCATAAAAGGTACGCTTACAACCATAGGTGTTACACCATCTGCCTCGTAAACGCGGTCGATGGGCAGAGCGTTGAAGTTCTGTGCCTCATAGTTAGCAATCTGCGAGCCGTCCATCGAGAGCGACTGCGAGAAATATCCGTAGCGATAAAGGAAACCTACCGCACACATATCAACATTAGAATCTGAAGCCTCCTTCAAATAGTCACCGGCAAGAATACCAAGACCACCAGAATAGATTTTGAGTACGTGTGAAAGACCATACTCCATACAGAAATAGGCTACTGATGCACGGTTAGCATCGGGCTTAACATCCATATAAGCACGGAAGTTAGCATAAACCTCATCGAGCTTCTTAAGTACGTTCTTATCCTTTGAGAGCTCATCGAGCTTCTCAACGCCCAATTTCTCGAGCAAAAGAACGGGGTTCTCGACACACTCATCATAAAGTTTGGCATCGAGCATACGGAACAGGTCCTTAGCATCCTGGTTCCACTCCCACCAAAGATTGTGTGCCAACTCCTCGAGACGTGTCAACGACTCGGGGATGTACGACTTAACATTAATCGCTTTCCAAGCGGGTTGATTTGAATTACTTATTGCAATCATATTTTTAATATATGGTTATAGTTCTTTTTAATAAATAGTCAATAGGGCAGACAGCCGTTCTTTTTCAAAAACAGCGCCCCACTCTCCTTTATTTTCTTTCTGCAGCAGCTTTCAGTGCGTGGTCGTAAGCTCTTAAGTAGTTCTTAATAAAGTGTTTCCACAAAGCTTTATCGGCCAAAAGCGCCACTTTTCGGCGACAATCTGCCACCTCTGCCTCAGAAATTTTTGCAAAGGTACAAATAATTTTTGTAATAACATCGGCTGCATTGAAATAGTTGCTATCATTTCTTTCAACAACCGCTACTCCATCGGCCAGTTCGCCCCGACGACTAAGCACCGAGTTGACCCAAAGTCCGAATCCTGCAAGGTTGGTGGTAACTGTAGGGATGTGGAAAGCAGCACTCTCAAGCGGAGTATATCCCCAAGGCTCGTAGTACGAAGGATAGATACTAAGGTCGTTACCGATGAGAATATCATAGTAATCCTTATTAAATATGCCATCGTTACCTTTCAAGTAGCAGGGAACATATATAACTTTCACACGACTCTTGCCATCGTAATTAGCCAATCCGATGTTACGGATTGTTGTAGCAATGGCATCGTGGTCGAAGTTACAGAGATTATGTGTCAGATAGGGGTCGCGAAGAGGAGTACTCCACTCGTTCTCGCCCGATGCCAGACGTTTCTGCAAGTCGCCACGCGCTGTATCCGACCAAGCGGGAACATCGATAAAAGCTACTACATCGCGCTGAAGCTGTGCACAACATTTCAGTCGTATCATAGTCTCCAAGAAGAGGTCGATACCCTTGTTGCGCATCTCCATACGTCCGCCTATACCTATTATAATAGCATCGTCCGAGATTTTATCGCCGGTGAGAGCGCGAGCCACTCTTAGACGGGATGCACGAGCCTCGGCACGACGTTTCTCGAACTCGGCGCCCGAGGGAACAAAATCCTTCTCGAATCCATTTTCAAGAATTACGTCAATCTCGCGTTCAATAAGTTGCTTACACTCCTTTGCTGTCAGTTCACTAACCGTAGTAAAGCAATCGACATTCAGTGCCGACTGTTTCTCTATCGAGTGTTTCGACTGCACATTCAGTTCGTCGGCCATCTGGTCACCATTGTATCCCTCGAAATAATCGTATAGCGGTTTACCATTGGATGCAATAGAACGTCCTATGCTTGTAGCGTGGGTTGTAAAGATTGTACCCACCTCAGGCAGATTCTTTTTAAGATAGAGGGCTGCACTACCGCTCTGCCACTCGTGTGCCTGAACCACAACATTATCCTTTGCTGTCAAGTGGAATTTATAGAAGCTCTCGATAACCTGTCCCACTGCATAGCCAAATAGCACCGAATCGTCGTAATCGCCGTATGCGTGCAGCGAGTCTACCTTGTAGTTATCCCACAGCATATAATAGAAGCTCTCTTTCTCGGCAAAGTAGTCGTCAAAATCTACAAGTATCACTTTGGGACGGCCGGGAATCTCCCAATATCCGCAACGAACCTTAAATTTCTCATCTGCCACACTGTTACGCCAGTTTCTCCACAAGCGTTTATCCTCGGTAAAGAGAGGGTTCTCCTGCTCGGTCCAAAGGTCGGGACCGATGTAGATGGCGTTAAGGCCATCGATATGCGAAATTGTCTCGGCTTTTGTAGAGAGTACGGTATAGATACCTCCAACTTTGTTACATACCTCCCAGCTAATCTCGAAAAGATAGTCGGGGAGCATCAAATTTTTCTTCATTATATATAAGTATAACACAAAAAAAACAAAGGCATTCACTCCTGAAACACCTTATAATATTATAAAAACAGAAGATGCCCAACCACAAATTCTATTTTGTTGCAAATTTAATACATTTTTTTGGAATATTAAAATATATTAAGAGACAACAGCCAATAAGTATAGCAATATGCAGTAAAAAGTCATTATTTCGGCACTTTTTACAGAAAAGTTCAATTCGTAAATTTTAAATTTAAGCAGAAATATAAAAAAATCCGAGGATTTTCACGAAAACCCTCGGATTAAGACACTTATTGTTCTCTAGTTTTCTTATTACCCTACAAAAACAGCATCAGCCATAAGATAAGTACCTGCAAGAGCTACAATAGCATAAAGCTCGGGGAATACGGCAAGCACCAGAGTCTTACCCATTACATCGAAACCCTGACCAATTGATACAATACCGTTGGCACATACCTGGCCCTGACGGATGGCAGACATCAAACCAACCAAACCGAGTGCAATACCAGAGCTAAGGATAGCTGCAGCCTGAATACCTGTAATCTCGGGAGTTAATACAGGGAACATATTCTGAAACATATAGTAACCTGCAAATCCATAAAGTCCCTGAGTACCGGGAAGAGCTGTAAGCACCAAAAAGTTACCGAACTTATCGTTCTTCTTCATTGCTCCAAGAGCAGCATTTCCGGCAATAGTAACACCAAACGCACTACCGACACCGGCCAGACCAATCATCACTGCAATACCGATGTAGGCCACAAACAGATTCATTGTAATTTCCATAATTGTAATTAATTTAAGTTATTATTATTTTCTTTATTTCTGAGTTTACTTAAAAGGTTTATATGCTGCTCCACCACCCTCGTAGCCCGAGTTCTTAAAGAACTCCACGAAAGTAAGACGCATAGGATGTACCATTGCACCAAGGACATTCATAAACATATTTATAAAATGTCCAATAACAAATATCAACACAGTTACCACCGTGCCAAGTACCGGTACATCGGGGCTTAATCCCATTGCCAAGCTATTGAATACCATTGCAAGAATACCACCCGAGAGTCCAAGAGCAAACAGACGCACGTATGAGAGAATGTCTCCCAAGAGACCTGTTGCCATATTATAAGAATCCCACAGTCCTAAACCGATATTCAGCAAAGGATTCTTGCCGGGAGAGTTGAACAAGAAAACACCCACCGCTCCGATACCAATAAGTACGTATGCCACAGTCGTATTCATTCCGGGGAGAAGGAACATAGCCACCAGTGTCAGTAATATCACAAGCCATCCAATTGTAGATAGAGCATACTTGAACCCCAACTGAATAGTCTGGTTTGCAGCCTTTATAACCATTCCGAAGAGAATCTGCACTCCACCAAGGATAAGTGATAAGTTAAACAGTGATGGATTGGGGTCGTTCATCTGGCCGGTTTCAGGATTTATATATGCCAACGATACATTATCGCGCCACCATTCGAGCAAAGGAATATTCCACTCGTAGATATTAAACCCGAAGAATGTTCCTGTAAGCGAACCGCACAACATAGTACTTACACCTAACGTAAGCACCAGATTAAAATACCCACGCATACTCTTAAACTTACCCGATAGCAAAACAGCTATCATTGCAACGCTCAACACAAGACCATAGCCTATATCGCCAAGACATAGACCAAAGAAGAGCATATAGAACGGTGCAAAGAACGGTGTAAGATCAATCTCATTGTATTTGGGGAGCATATATAGCTCGCAAATAGGCTCGAAGAGACGGAAGAAGGCGTTGTTTTTGAAACGAATAGGCACATTGTCATCGGGCGAAGGTTTACTGAGTTCATAGAATACAGGCTCAGCATCAAGCGCTTTTACAAGAGCTTCGGCATCTTCCTCGGGCACCCATCCCTGCAAAAGCAACAGTTTGTCACCTGTAACTTTCTCGCCGCTATAGACAACCGACGAAAAATCGATACAGCTCTTCAACTGCTTAACCTTCGCTCTTAACACCGGCAGCTTATTGGTTGCCAACGACGTCAGCTGTTCGGTAGCAAGGTTAATCTCAACCTGCAGACGCTCGGTCTCGGCCAAAAGAGCAGCAAGACGATTCTCGGGAAGTCGCATCAACTCTGCATCAATTTCGGGTACAGTGCCGTCGGTTACTGTCACAAAGTAAACACGTGAACCTTTCTGCTTGATGATAACAGCATTATATTTCTCGCTCCATTCGGAATCAAAAGACTTCACCGAAGTCTGGAAGAAATTAAGCACATACCCCTCGGCCGAAAGTTTCGTCAAAAGCGATGTGTCAAAATCGCCCCATACACCCATCAATGCAGCATCTTTCTCTACAACCTGAAGTGCCTGCTTCAAGCTCTCGAGTGTTGTATACAGTTCCTCGGCACGGGCTACCACATCCTGCGCGCCTTCGCACGACGAAGCAATCTCTTTACTTCCGGGAGCCAACTTCTCGAGACCTGCTACAAGACGTATATAAGAACTATACTCGGCCTGCAGTTTCTGTATCTCGTGCGACTCGGTTATATCGGCATTACGCTGTTCAATATGCACAACACCCGCACTACGTAGTTTCTCAAGGAATGTATTATACTCCTTGTGATATACGAGCATTGTTAGTTTTTTCATTTTACTTATCATACAGCAACCTCCTCTCTTTGTTCAAGGAGCGATTTCAGAATCTTCTGCGATGATTTCGAGAGATTCTCCTCGTCCTCCATAAAACGTTTAATCTTACGTATCGCATCCTCGTAGCCGGGTATCTGCACTTTCTCGAAAAGATTCACCTTCTGTGTAGTCTTTTTTCGTGCTACCTCGAGCAATCGCAGTTTGCGGTTAAGCAATTCACGACTAATAGCCGTCATTGCCATCTGCTTCAGCAACTCGATTCCATCGGCATACCATTTGGGAGCCGAGAAAAGGCTGTATCGTGCCACCTCGAACTCGGCATCTTCGAGTACAGGCACCAACACACCTGCCACCTTACGGCGACCGATAGAGAGCTTGCCTGTCTTCACCAGCGAGGGGTCGAATTCGTTCCACAGAGCAAAGAGCGTACTATACTGCTGCAACAGTTTTTCGTACTCCTCGTCGTGGTGCTCCATCTCGGCCTTGCACTTCTTGACCTCGATGCGCAGTGCACTCTCCTTACTCTTGATGATAGGAAGAGTTCTCTGTCGCATCTTCAGCTGTTTTTCGAGATTCTGAAGCGATGTTTTATTATATTGAAACGCAATCATTATGTTTCTTTAATTCTATGGAAATAATTCTTACTGTTTCCAATATGTATCGATAAGCTCTTGACGGATGTTGACCTCCTCGGGCTTGAAGTACTTCGAGAAGAGTCCCCAAGTCACGTCAAGCATCTCGGTGGTGTTAAGGTTCACATCAATGGCAAGCAACTTATCCGAATACTCCTTTGCAAATGAGAGAGTACGCTCGTCATAGTTTGTAAGGTCGAATCCATTCTCGAGCTTTGTCTTTGCATTCGCAGCATCGGCATACAGACGCACGGCGGCATTCATAACCTGAGGATGGTCTTTACGCGTCTTTTTACCTGCAACAAGCTGTTTCAGACGAGAGAGTGAACGGAAGGGGTCGACAATTACCTTACCAATATCGCTATCGCGACGCAAGAAGAGCTGACCCTCGGTGATATATCCTGTGTTATCGGGCACAGCGTGTGTAATATCACCACCCGAAAGTGTTGTCACAGCAATAATTGTTATTGAACCGCCTGCGGGGAACTGTACCGCCTTCTCGTAAATCTTGGCAAGATCCGAGTATAGCGAACCGGGCATTGAGTCCTTTGAGGGAATCTGATCCATACGGTTCGACACGATAGAGAGTGCATCGGCATACATTGTCATATCGGTAAGCAGCACCAACACTTTCTGATTCTTCTCAACAGCAAAATACTCGGCAGCGGTAAGTGCCATATCGGGGATAAGCAGACGCTCTACGGCGGGGTCCTCGGTAGTGTTCATAAAGCAGATGATACGGTCGAGAGCACCTGCGTTAGAGAACAGATTCTTAAAATAGAGATAGTCGTCGTTTGTCATACCCATACCACCAAGAATAATCTTGTCGGTCTCGGCACGCATAGCCACGTTTGCCATAACCTGGTTGTAGGGCTGCTCGGGGTCGGCAAAGAAGGGAATCTTCTGTCCTGTAACCAGCGTGTTATTCATATCGATACCTGCAATACCGGTAGCAATAAGCTCCGAAGGCTGTTTACGACGAACGGGATTCACCGAGGGGCCTCCAATCTCGACCTCGGTGCCATCTACTGCGGGGCCTCCATCAATAGGGTCACCGTATGCGTTGAAGAAACGTCCTGCAAGTTGGTCGCTCACCTTCAGTGTAGGCGCTTTTCCCAGGAACACCACCTCGGCATTTGTGGGAATACCACCTGTACCCTCGAATACCTGAAGCGTTACCTCGTCGCCCATAATCTTCACAACCTGCGCGAGTTTTCCATTTACTGTAGCAAGTTCATCATATCCTACACCTGTAGCCTTGAGCGAGCAAGTAGCTTTGGTGATAGAATTTATCTTTGTATATATTTTCTTGAATGCTTCTGTAGCCATAATATAAATAGGTATTTATAGGATTAAGCAATCTGTTTAGTAGCCAATAACTCCTGTAGCTGTGCGTGATAAGAGTTGTACTTATCCGATTTATACTCGGAGTAGTTCATCTGCTTGCACAGGTTGATTGCCTTTTTGAAGAACTCGGTAACCTCGGTAAAGTCCTCGAAGTCGTACTCGGCGCGGCACATTTCTGTTACCTGACGTAAAATGCTCTCCTGACGCTCCAGAGGAGTAACCGAATCGACCTCATCGAATGCATCCTGCTGCAATACAACAAAGTCGATAAGCTCGGCTTTCCAGAATGTAACGTGGTAGTCTACAGGCACACCGTCATCACCAAGAATGTTAATCTGCTCGGCAATCTCTTTACCGCGCAACAGACGTGTTTTTGCTTCGTTTACCATCTCGAGCCAACCATCACCGATGCGTCCCACGATAAACTGCTCGAACTCGGGATACTCTATATATTTCGAGTAAGAGTCGATTGGATTCACTGCCGGGTAGCGCTTCTTGTCGGCACGAGCCTGCTCGAGAGCATAGAAACAACGTGCTACCTTCTTTGTATTCTCGGTAACAGGCTCTTTAAGGTTACCACCGGCAGGTGATACTGTTCCGATGAATGTGATTGAACCCGCCTCGCCGTTATTAAGGTAGACGTATCCTGCGCGGCTGTAGAAGTTGGCAATGATTGATGAAATATCCATAGGGAAAGCATCGGGACCGGGGAGTTCCTCCATACGGTTCGACATCTCACGGAGTGCCTGCGCCCAACGCGAAGTTGAGTCGGCCATAAGCAGCACTCTCAATCCCATCGCACGATAGTACTCGGCTATTGTCATAGCTGTGTAAACCGATGCCTCGCGTGCCGCAACGGGCATATTCGATGTATTTGCAATGATAATTGTACGTTCCATCAGTTTGCGACCTGTGTGAGGGTCTACAAGCTCGGGGAATTCTGTAAAGATTTCTACAACCTCGTTTGCACGCTCGCCACAAGCTGCGATAATTACAATATCGGCCTCGGCCTGCTTAGAGATTGCGTGCTGAAGCACTGTTTTTCCTGTACCGAAGGGGCCGGGTATAAATCCGGTACCACCCTCTACAATAGGGTTCAATGTATCAATGGTTCTAACACCTGTCTCAAGCAATTTAAAGGGACGTGGTTTTTCACGATAATCCTCCATAGCCACACGTACAGGCCACTTTTGAATCATATTGAGACTGCGCTCCTCACCCTCAGCATTTACTATTACAGCAATGGTGTCGACGATGCGGTATTCACCCTCATTTGCAATGCTTTTTACAGTCCATTCGCCTTTAATTCCAAAGGGCGCCATAATCTTCAACTGCTGATGATTCTCCTCTACTGCACCAAGCCACGCTGCTGCACATACTTTGTCACCAATTTTTACCAATGGGGTAAACTTCCAAAGTTTATCCTCATCAAGAGGATTGGTGTAGTCACCGCGTTTCAAGAATACACCCTCCATCTTATCGAGGTCATTCTGCAGACCATCGTAGTTTTTCGAGAGCATACCTGGGGCAAGAGAAACCTCGAGCATATGTCCTGTAAACTCGGCCTCCTCGCCAATCTTCAGTCTTCTTGTACTTTCAAATACTTGAACGTACACCTTGGCGCCGTTAATTTTAATGACCTCGGCCATAAGACGGTCGCCGCCGGTCTTTATATAGCAAATTTCGTTCTGTGCCACAGGGCCGTCAACAGCCAATAGCACCATATTTGCTATAACACCGGTTACTTTTCCTTTTGTTGCCATATATTATTTATTCTTATTTATTTCTTAATATCGTCGGTGAATACCGCACCACTCTTCAACTCCTCGATAATCTCTTTATAGCGCTGCATACCTGTATCGGCATCGAGTTTTGCCCAACGCTCGACAACTATCAGCAGTTCCAGAAAAACAAAAAGTCTCTCGACTGTAAAGTAGTTGAACACCGAGTTATCTTCGAGCCATTTAAGACGCATATTATCGAGCTGTCGTTCGCGCTCCTGCAGTTTGTCATTCTCGCTCAGACGTACAACCTCATCGAGATAATCCAATGTTCCCGCAAGACCGAAATCCCTTGCACCCGATGTACGTATAGCCTCGGCAACCTCGTCGTCACCAATCACACACTCCGAAACACTGAGTTTATACTTACGAGCAAGCAGAGCCACCAAAATATTATTCACATTGCGGTTATACTCGAACCACTGTGCAACGAATTTATTTGGTGCCAAAACTGCATAATTATAATAGTAACCGCAAAGAACATCTTCCCAGAACATATTCTGCTCGATATTCTCGAAATAATAGTCGAGAAAATCGTACATATATGCCGGAACATCCTTACTGCGTGCATCGCCCTCTTTTGCAGTTGAGATAATGTCGAGCAGTTGCTCCTTAGTGAAACATCCGAGTGTCTGAAGTTCTATCTCGGCACCCTGACGCAACAACAGAAGAATATTGGCATTATCCAATCTATAGAACGACAAATTTACTATGCGTGCATCTTCGACCGATAGTTCGGGCATTATATCCTCTCTGAACTTTTCGACCGAATAACCTGCTTTGCTACCATCGAAAGCAACATCGGGCAGGCCTGCAACCAAGCAATAATACTCACTCATTCTTATTTCTTGAAAAGAAGTTCAACAATGACAGGACGCAAGAACGATTTTAGGAAAGACTCAAACTCAGCCTCACCGAAATTAACCTTGTAAGAGCCATCTGCCGGAGAAATAGAGAACGAAGTCTTAAGACCGTTCACCTGCTTAATCTCAACACCCTTGTCGAGCAACTGCTTTGCCTTTGCCACGAAATAGGCTTTAAGCTCTTCGGCCTCTGATGTAGATATTACAAGAGGCTCATCGGCACTCCAACGCTCGGCTATCTTAACGATTACAGCCTTGAGAGCATCACCCGAGAGAGCATCCTTAACCGACTCGCTAATAATTGTATCGGTAACCAAAGTTGCCACCTCGGACTGCAACGCGCCAACCGCCTGACCTGCATAAAGCTTCAACTCGGCCTTTGTATTCTGTTGCAGCTCCTCGGCATCTTTCTGTGCTTTAGCCAACAGAGCATCGGCATCCTCCTGCGCCTCTTTAAGTATTGCAGCCGCCTTCTCTTGTGCCTCATTTACAATGCGTGCAGCCTCTTCTTTTCCTTTCTCTACACCCTCGTTGTAGATTTTCTCGGTAAGTTCTTGAATTTTATTTTCCATATATTTTTATTTATTATAATATCAATTTACCATATAAAAATGTGGTATTTTGTTATAGACCAAACAGAATCCCACACCTTATATATTATCGAATGCAAATTTAATTCTTTTTATCGTATATATTTTTATTTATGAACTAATCTTTTATAAAAAAGGAAATTATTTATTAAAAAAATTTTACCGATATAAAAAAAGACTGTCGCTTTTCACAAAGCAACAGTCCCCAATTTACTAAACAACTAAGAAAAAACTATATACTATCATAACTGGTATATTACTTGTACGTCGCGCTATTCACATAGCAAACGCACATTGCAAATGTAATCAAAACTTTATAACCTGCAAAATTTTTGTCGATTATTTACACATAATCTTTAAATTACACCAATAAAACTCTATTTTTCCACAATAAACATTTCATCTTAGACGATGTTTATTAAAATGTCGGGTAACATAAGATGTAAAAAAGAGCAATGCAAAAAGCAACATCAACAGTCCAAAAGCAAAACAGAAACGGAATCCTGACGCCGATAGCAAACCACCGAGCAACATCCCTATTCCAATACCTACATCCCAACCTGTCAGATAAGTCGCATTAGCTGTTGCACGACGCGAGTTTGGAGCAAGATTCACAAAAAGCGTATTAAAAGCCGGGAATATTGTTCCGTATCCATATCCCATAAGCAGTGCCGAAAGAAAATAAAGCACATCGGCTGCAATGATACTGTATCCGGCGACATAATGCAAAATTGTTTCGCCCAACACGCCAAAGAGAGCTATGAACATACCGGTCGATATTGTTTGTGTAATATACCCCCTATCGACCATCTTACCCGAGTGCAGACGAGAAACGATAAGTCCAAAAGCCATAACAGTAAAAAACAGTCCCGAATTTATAGTCAGGCCTACCTCCTCGGCATACACCGCCATATAACTCGTTGTTATTCCGTATGGAACAGCAATAGCCATCATTGCTACACAGGCTGGAATACCCGCAAAGAGAAAGAAACGGTCGGCCGATATAACAGGTTTTGCCCTGTCCAGCGGTAAAACCTCTTTTTCAGGAGCACGTACCACCATTGCCATAACCAATCCGACTATTATTGTAACAAGCGCCACTGCAAAAAGCAACGTATAATTGCCCGATGAGATTATAAAAAGCCCTGTCATCGGCCCCGATGCCATAGCGAGATTATTCATTACTCCATAATACCCAAGCCCTTCACCTCGACGCGACGATGGCATAATATCAATAACAAGAGTATTAGCTGTTGTTGTCAATGCTCCAAATGCAAAACCGTGAAAAATCCTAAGCACAACAAATGCAGCCACCGAGGATATAAACCCAAGATAACCTACAAAAGCCAACGCAAAAAGCATATACGAAATTAAATACACTTTTTTACGCGGGAAAATATCGGCAACACATCCGGCAAAGGGTCGCACACATAAAACCGCAATTACATAACACGATAGAAGAACACCTACCATTCCCTGCTCTACCCCCAACTCCGATACAAGATAGAAAGGCAACGTAGGCACAAGCAGAAAAAAAGAAAAAGAGGTCAGGAACGATGCTATGCACACAAGCAAATAAGAACAACTCCATAACCTCTCTTTTCCCATATCCCTCTCTACACTTTTAGTATTTGATATCCAACTCATCCAGAACCTCCTCAACAGCCTCTAATGTCTCTCCACCAATTTTCTTAGCCTCTTTATATAAATCCTTTATATCATCTTCCATATCTTTCTCGACATACCTTTCAATCTTTGCACGAAGACTCTTTTTATCGGACGAGCGCAGCGACTCCATCATATCATCAAAAGCCTCGCTTGTCTTTTTTGCAGCAGTATAGTAAGCAAATTTAGCCTCATATCCGGCTACCTGCATACGTTCCTTTACGGTTAATTCATTCTCAAACTTTTTATACCACTCATCGGAATACAGTTTATACTCTGCCCTCACTGCAGCCCATTTTGCCTCGCCATACTCCTTTCTCTCGTCGCCAACACGTTCGATAAAAGACTTATAGTCATTCAAGTAAGCCTCCTTTGTCGCGGGAGCACAAGCAACAAGAAGCAACAACAATTGCAACATTAAGAATAACTTTCTCATATTATCAGAATTTGATTACAAAAAACAAGGGGCTCATCAAAAAAACAAGAGGCAGCTTTTTCAGCCACCTCTTTGTACGCCGTCAGGGACTCGAACCCTGGACCCATTGATTAAGAGTCAATTGCTCTACCAACTGAGCTAACAGCGCATCTGTCTCTTAAAAGCGATGCAAAAGTACTACTTTATTTTTAATTTACAAAGCATTTAAGCAAAAATTAAATTAAAAATTTCCCCACCTCATAAAAAACAGAGGCAGCCTCATCAGCCACCTCTTTGTACGCCGTCAGGGACTCGAACCCTGGACCCATTGATTAAGAGTCAATTGCTCTACCAACTGAGCTAACAGCGCATCTGCCTCTTAAAAGCGTTGCAAAGGTAGTAATTTATCCCGTTACCACAAAATTTAAAACCAACTTTTTTAGGAATATTTTTCTTTTCAAACACAAATAAATTACAACACTTTGTAAATCAAGGAGAGAGAACAACAGAAAAAAAACAGTGCACGTAAGACAGGTTCACTACGTACACTGTTTTTTAGAGTTATTATAATTACTTTACTATAATAAGATAGTAGTTCTTCTTGCCTTTCTGAACAAGGATATACTTATCATTAAGCAAATTCTCGACACCAATCTGTTGGTCAAAGGCAGCAAGTTTCTCCTTATTGATAGAAATTCCTCCACCCTGCGCCAGTTTACGCATCTCACCCTTTGATGCAAAGATTGCAGCGTGCTCGGCAGTCAAATCAACCGCCTTGACACCCTCCTCTATTACAGAGCGTGCAACCTCGAAACGTGGAACACCGTCGAACACAGCCAAAAGAGTATCCTCGTCGAGCGAGCGAAGCGCCTCTGATGTAGCATTACCAAAGAGAATACCCGATGCTGCAACAGCCTTGTCATACTCCTCCTCGCCGTGAACCATAACAGTAACCTCCTGAGCAAGGCGCTTCTGAAGCAGACGAAGATGGGGTGCCTCGGCGTGCTGAGCTATAATAGAATCAATCTCCTCTTTATCGAGTGAGGTAAATATCTTGATATACTTATCGGCATCTTCGTCGCTAACATTAAGCCAGAACTGATAGAAGTGATAGGGCGAGGTGTAACGCTTATCGAGCCAGATGTTGCCCTGCTCGGTCTTACCAAACTTCTTTCCGTCGGCTTTTGTAATAAGAGGACAGGTAAGTGCAAACACCTCGTTACCCGACATTTTGCGAATCATCTCGGTACCAGTGGTAATGTTACCCCACTGGTCGGCACCGCCAAGCTGCAACTTACATCCGTGAGTCTCGTTAAGGTGCACATAGTCGTAACCTTGCAAAAGCTGATATGTAAACTCGGTGAAAGACATTCCATCGGTTCCGGCCTCGCCCGAGAGACGACGCTTCACCGAGTCTTTCGACATCATATAGTTTACAGTAATCATCTTACCCACATTGCGAATAAAATCGAGGAACGAGAACTCCTTCATCCAATCGTAGTTATTCACCAGGATAGCAGCATTGGGTGCATCGCTCTCGAAATCGAGGAAACGAGCAAGCTGCTTCTTAAGCGCCTCCTGATTGTGGCGCAGACGCTCCTCGTCGATGAGCACACGCTCCTTTGACTTACCCGAGGGGTCGCCAATCATACCTGTGGCACCACCGATAAGCGCAATGGGCTTATGTCCCGAACGCTGAAAATGACGCAACATCATCACACCCACAAGGTGTCCGATGTGAAGCGAATCGGCAGTAGGATCGATACCCAAATAAGCTGTTGTCATCTCCTTCTGAAGCTGTTTTTCGGTTCCGGGCGTCATATCCTGAATCATACCACGCCACTTAAGTTCTTGCACAAAATTCATTTTAGTATTATTTTTTAGTTCTTATCTATCTTTTTTAGGTCAATCGCATCAAAAATTCGATTGCAAAGGTATAAATTTTCGGTAAACTAAAGCTATTTGTCGCGATAGTATTCTATTTCTTTTATTCAAGGTGATACATTGGAGATGGAGTCGCACGTTTCAACACATATAACGCCACATCCTTTCCTACTATTACACCGTATCTTGCAAACTCCATCTGAACGGTCTTATAAGCAAGTTCGGGATGATTATTCTCTTCACTCAGATGGCAAAGCCAAATAGATTTCAGATGTTCATTTATATTCTTGGCCAGATATTGTGCTGTTGCCTGATTACTCAAATGCCCCGTCATACCCGACACACGCTCTTTCAGGAACTGCGGATAACGTCCCATCATCAACATCTGCTCCTCGTAATTCGACTCTATCACCAGATAATTAGCTTTATCGATGTAGAACGACACCTCATCAGTGATAGTTCCAAGGTCGGTTGCAATGCAGAATTTCGTATCGCCCACCTCAATAAAGTAACCAACATTATCGGTGCCATCGTGCGGCACTTCGAAAGGAGTTATCGAAAAGGCACGGAACTGCGTAGCCTCACCCTTTACAACGTATCGTACATACATTGGGTCAATGGGTTTACTCATACAGTAATTATTGTTTATGCCTCGATGCGTATCACGTGTGGCATAAACAGGAATATTTGCTTTTGAGGCAATTACACCCAAGGCCTTGATGTGGTCGGCGTGGTCGTGAGTCACAAATACGGCACATATACTCTCGAAGGGAATTCCTTCGCGTTTAAGAGTAGCTCTTATTATCTTCGACGGTATTCCGGCGTCTATCAGAATACCATAGTCGTCTACTCCAAGATAGTAGCAGTTGCCGCAACTGCCGCTACCGATGCTCATAAAACGAATTTTCATATATATCTTTTTTTATTTTTTCCACAAATAACACAATATCAGAAGGGATAACCTATTGCAAAGTGCAGTGCAAAGTCCCTGCTGAAATCGGGATTCAAAAGGGGATACCTCTCCTTTCCGCGATAGGCAGGATTAAGTGCTTTCATACCTGCATCCAAACGAAAGACAAAGAGGTCGAGTTCGAACCTAAGACCCATTCCGTACGAAAATGCAATATCCTTATGAAAGCTCTTTATATCGAACTGACCGCCCGGTTGCTCGCGATAGTATCTCAGCGTCCATATATTTCCGGCATCTATAAAAAGCGCCGAATGCAGTTTCCAAAAAAGATGCGAGCGCAATTCGAAACTGCAATCAAGTTTCAAATCGCCCGACTGATTGATAAAGTCGATATTACTATCACTACTGCGATAACTTCCGGGACCGACACCACGCACCGTCCAACCTCTTAGTCCGTTGGCTCCACCTGCAAAATAGCGTTTCTCGAAAGGTAACACTGTTGAATTTCCGTATGGATAGGCAACACCCACTCCAAGATGTACCACAAAAGAGTTTCTCTCGTCCAGATTCAAATATGTTGTAAAATCGAGGTCACCTTTTACATACTGAGCGTATGCTATATTCATAAACGTATATTGCCCCTCGTTGTTTCTGTGTCCACCAAAAAGGCTGTTTATGCCCCTCAACAGATTGCCCGAGCACTCGATATTGGTTCTTACTGCAAACATCGTGCGTCGTGTTTCCCGACTCGCACCAACCGACGAGTTGTAGTTATACTGATAACCGAGTTTTGTGATAAGCAGATTCTCGTAGTTATATTTGAGAATAGAGTTACGGTTCGAGATACTATCGAGATAATCGCGTTTAAATGTATCGGAAATCCAAGGTACGTATATGTAGTTCAGGTCGAGAACATCTAATTTATGTGACGACTGTGCCTTTTTACTCCACAGATAACTCCAGGCACCCGAGAGAATCTGACGGTCGAACTCGGGACGCTCTTGCGAGTCGAATTTTATAGAGAACAGAGTCGATGACTTCTGCAACCTGCGCTGCGACTCAAGAGGCAACAGCGAAGAGAATACACCACCATACAGACGCAGACTTAGCTCGGCGCCATACTCGAAATAACTGTCGCGAGTATATCCGCTGAGCCCCGAGATTGCCTCATACGCCCCAAATAGGCGCAACGACAACAACTCAGAACCTCGGAACAGATTCTTATCCGAGAATGTCACTGCTGCGGCAGCACCAAGGTCGCCCGCAGTGTTTGTTCCCTCAAGTTCAAAAGAGACCGAACGACGCTTGCTCTTCTCGAACATCACATAACAGTCGAGAATAGAGCTACCGGGACGCTCTTCCATTCTAAGCGACGTATAGCGCAATGCCGATAGTTGCACAAAAGAGTTATGCGTACGGTCGACCTGACTTTGCGAATACATCTCTCCCGGCGCGATGTATGTATTTTTAGCCATAACATTCAAGCGCAGCGGTACCTCGTTCTTATACAAGAGACGATATTCATCCCACTCTATTGTGTCACAAGCAGCGAGCTCCTCGCTGTTCAAGCGCAATCCTGCACCCGAGACGAAAGAGACATTACCAATGCGATACTGTTTATGAGGAGTGTATGCCGAGCTGTCGTTACCTCTAAAAAGCGAGATATTCATTTTAACGCCCACATTAGTCGAGTAATGTGCTGTATCGGCCTCGAATGTAATATAATCTTTTTGGAAGCGATAATAGCCTTTTTCTTTCAGCAACGCGGTAATTCTGCGTCGCTCGGCTTCGAGAACATCTATACTGAAAGGCATCCCGGTACGCAACAGCGAGGCTGCCGAATCGGCTTTTATGATAGCGGCCACACTGTTATCGTCGGTCTCCATATTAATTGAGGAAACTGTATAACGGTTGCGTTCGTGCAGATAATATATTGTCTCGACCTGCTTATCCCCCACCTCACGCGTCTCCAGGTCTACCGTTGCGTGCAGATAACCATCGTTACGCAACATCTGCTCCATATTGTAGCGCGTAAGTTCGGCCATTGAAGAGCTATATATAACAGGTTCCTCGCCTATGCGCTGCAACACCCTGTTACCCCATTTTGTTGTATCGCTTCCAGCCAACGAATATATACCAAGCGGCACCTTTGCCAAACTAAACCATTTCGAGTTAGGATGTTGTCTGATATAGTTCTGTGCCTTTACAGCAAGAGACCTATCGTGTTGTGAGACAATATGCACACGCGAAAGCAGATGCTCGCCATCGGGCACGAACTTAGTCGTCGAGCACGACAGCAGCAACAGCGTAAAAAGCATAAATGCCGCATTTTTTACAGACAAATCTCTAAATCTCATATACACAATTCCCCTAAAATGGAAAAAAATTTTGCAAATATACGAAAATCCTCGCAGAAATAAGGTAGATTTGCAACACTTTAATAGAATTACGATGTTAAGTAAACAACTGCTGAAACTGATACGCTCACTCGAACATAAGAAATACCGCAAAGAGAGCGGACTTTTTGTTGCCGAGGGCGGAAAAACCGTTTGCGACCTTATAGCCGCAGGAGTGCCCTGTGAAAAAATTGTTGCCACAAAAGAGTGGCTTGCCTCTCACACCTTAGAGACAAAAGCAGCTGTAATTGAGGTTACTGCCGATGAACTTGGCCGTGCAAGTTTTCTGCGCGCCCCACAAGGCATATTAGGACTTTTCAAGCAGTGTGACGAGGTTGTCGACCCCACGATTGCCACAAGAGAGTTATGCTTGGCTCTCGACGACGTTCAAGACCCGGGAAATCTGGGTACAATAGTACGAATTGCCGATTGGTTCGGCATAGAGCACATTTTCTGTTCGCTTGGCACAGCCGATATTTATAATCCCAAGACAATACAGGCTACAATGGGAGCAATCGGTCGTGTAAAGGTACACTACACGAATCTGCCGCAACTGCTTGCCTCACTTAAGGAGCAGACTGCTATCTACGGAACATTCCTCGACGGTGAGAATATGTATGAAAAAGAGATAAAGAACTGCGGCATAATTGTAATGGGCAACGAGGGCAACGGAATAGGTGCCGAATGCGCAAAAGAGATTACCGAACGCCTTTTCATACCCAACTACCCTATCGGACGCGCGACCTCGGAATCGCTGAATGTATCAATGGCAACAGCCATCATCTGTGCCGAGTTTCGACGCAGAGCAATGTAAATTCGTCCTTTTAGGGGTCTCTTACCGATTTTTCAAATACACGAGATTTATCCGACAATATCAATATATGTAGTCAAGCAGCCTTTGAATGAGACTATAACAACTTTAGCCTCTTTCAGATTATTATACTCGCAAGCAACTTCGCAAGATTCCAATCTGACATCGGTAGCACCCACAAATGCAATCTCGGCTGCCGGTGTTACCACCCTACCCGCATCGAGTGTGACAGATACTCCCGGTGCTATATGCAAATAAGCTTTACCCTCGGCACCATTTGTAAGAGTATCCTCTATGGAGACTCTCTCATTCTCCCAATGAAACCTGCGCGAATGTAGCGTACCCACCCTTGCGTATCCATCGTGCGTTGCCTTTATCCAGTCATCGCTGCGAACAACATCGAACACATTGGCACGCTGCGCACAACGAAAAGCACCCCACACACGGCTTGAATCGCAATTTGCCACTGCAACCGTATTATGTGCAGCTGTAGAGCGTTCATACTGACGCCTTGCGCACCATTGATAGGTAGATATACCCGTATCCACGATAAAAGGTACCCCACCGATACGCATTTCAAAATTAAATGTATCGGCGTGTGAGTGTCCGGGAATATACGATGCTGCTATTCCTCCAACATCCATTCTAAGCTCGTAGTTTTTGTTATCGACACAATAATAGCCCGAGACATTGGAACAACCTTTTTTATACTCTATTCCCAACCTGTCGGCATAGTCGAACAACTGATTGGGAGTAGGTGCAATACCATCGGCCGAGTCGTTAAAATGCGGAAAGCTACCATCGGAATAGACTATTGCACTCAGCCATCCGAGCATTGCAGCAGCCTTTTCTGCAAGAGCCACGCGCAACGCATCTTGCCCCTCAAAGAGTTTGTTGTTCTTTAACAGATTTACAGCATCCAGCAGGCGATCGAGAATAATACAGTGGTACATTGGCGACTGCTCGAAATTTGCACCATCGGCAAGAGTCTGCTCCTCTACTTGTTCAAGCAGTTCCGTCGCACAACGCTTATACATTTTCTCGTCGCCGAAATATATAGCGCCCCACAGCAAAGCAAAGAGATTTTCGAGCAAGTGATTGCCTGCCAGATTATACTCCAGACCTCCTAAAAGTATCTTATACTGCGAATACAAAGAACAATCTATACGCTTAATCTCCTCGGTTGGGATATTATCACGATTGGCAGTCACAAATTTTATCCAGTTGACAGCTCTAAGCGAGATACAATATTGCGAAAGGCCTATTCTGTTACTCTCTTGTGCATCTATAAAGCGGTTAATCCATTGCAATCCCTCTTGCAGTGTCATCGACGGCTGCAACAGATACTCCATATAATTTATATTAAAGTTCCACAGCGCACCAAGTTCCTTATACTCCCACGAACCGCCGAATTTCTGGGTAAGATTCAAGAAGGTAAACTCCTCGCCCCTACACGATTCATATTTTGATATATAATCGGTTAGAGCAATAGTGCGCCCCTCTTTATAGTGTGTAAAAGAGTATCGGCATTTAAAGGCAGTGCGCAACAACCGACGAGTGCGATAGAGACACTGAAACAGTATCTGCTCAGACCTTAAATACTTGATGGTATTGCAATATAGTCCTAACTTACCCATCTGAACAATATATTATAGCACTACCCAGCCACCCGACTTTAGCGATTCTATTGCAGCAAAGGAAGCAAGCGTAGTATTCATTATGCTATCGAATGGGATGAGCGAACCACCACCCTTAGTTATGCGTTCGTTCAACAGAGCAAACTGAGCCTTCTGTCCCTTATCCATCGAGCAGGTCATCTTAGAGAAGCCCTTGGCACCGAAAGCCTCGAGACGTCTCCAATTATCGAGAACAAAGACACGTTCCTGCGAATAGACCTCGAAACGCTCCTTTGCGTATGCCTTTGAGCCGTTGGCAAAATAGTTTATCACAGCATTTGTTCCATTCTCGAACTTAAGAAGAATCGTTGCATTATCGGTATTCTCCTCGGGATTAACACCCATTGCATTCATACAGACTGCCGTGACACGGCTTCCGGCCCAATAAGCGCACAGGTCGATAAGGTGACAAGCCTCGCCAATTATGCGACCACCACCCACTTCAAGGTCGTGTACCCACATATCGGCAGGAATAAATCCTGCATTCATCGTAGCGATTATATTCTTGGGACCGTCGCCAACCTGTTGCTTTAGTTTTACTGCCAACGGCGAGAAACGACGATTGAAACCTACGGTAAGTGTAACATTGTCACCTGCATTCTTAAATGCCTCACTTATGGCTGCAAGTTCCTCTTTGTTCAAACATAGAGGTTTCTCGACAAAGACACTTTTCCCGGCTTGCAATGCCTCAAGCACCATCTTTGCGTGCAGATTATGACGCGTGGTTATTATTACAAGGTCAACCTCTTTGTCGTTAAGAATCTCTTTATAGTCGGATGTTGCACACTCAGCGCCCGCTTTTTTCGCGAGAATTTTCGCATTCAATCCTCCGGCACTCGCAATATATTTTATTGTTGCGCCCGCCTTCTTTAACGATGGGATAACCATCGACGAGGTATAGTTTCCTGCTCCTATAATACCAATCTTACCATTGCCTGCCTTAAAACTTGCACCATCAATAGAGACGACACGTTCAATGGGAGTATCATCGGGATATTTAATAATCGAGGCTATTGAGCCACGTTTGCGCATATCACCGTATATTTCAAGGTAGTCTTTCAGCTCTACAACCTCGGTAATCAATGACTTAACATCCAATTTCCCAGTCGAAATTGTATGTAGTATAGTCTCGAAATTGCGTTTCTCGGTCCAGCGTACGTAGGGAAGCGGATAATCGTGTCCTTTATTCTCGTACTCCTCATCGTAGCGTCCTGCGCCATACGAGCAAGATACCTGGAACGTCAACTCTTTTTTATAGAAATCGTCGCGACGAAGATTTAAGCCTACCACTCCGACAAGAATTATGCGTCCGCGCTTGCGGCTCATAAGACACGCCTGATGCATCACCTCGTCGCTCTTTGCCGAAGCCGTTATTATAACGCCATCGGCACCAATGCTGTTTGTCAGTTCATCGACAAATTTCACAGGGTCTACACCCGACGAAGGATTAACAGCTATAACACCCATAGAGGCAGCAATATCTACTTTCTCTTGGTCGAAATCGAGACCAACGACACGACAGCCGTTTGCCATAAGCAGCTGCGAGACTACAAGACCAATAAGTCCCAATCCCGTTACAACCACAGTCTCACCAAGCTCGGGCTTAAATAGACGGATACCCTCGAGGCCAATAGAGCCTATCACTGTAAAGGCGGCCTCCTCATCGGTAACATTGTCGGGGATTCTTGCAACAAGATTTTTGGGCACACACACATACTCGGCGTGGTTACCGTTTGAGGCCACTCGGTCGCCTACGACAAATTCGGTAACACCCTTACCAACAGCAATAACCTTACCCACATTACAATAACCCAAAGGCAACGGCTGTCCCAACTTGTTGAACACAGCTTCGAGTGTAGGCATTATACCATCGGTTTTCAGTTTATCGAGCACCTGCTTTACCTTATCGGGTTGCTGACGTGCCTTGTCGATAAGATTAGCCTTACCAAACTCGACCAACATACGTTCGGTACCAAGCGACACAAGAGTACGTGTTGTCTTAATCAACACACAGCCCGATTTTACGTTAGGAACAGGAACCTCTTCCAATATTGTTGCACCCGATTTAAGGTCTTGTATAATCTGTTTCATATTACAATCTCAAATTCTAAAATATTACAATATAGCCGAGATATATTTTCGCGGTTAAGTGCAAAGATACAAAGAACTTGCGTAATAATGGCAGGATGAGGGTGAAATTTGATAAGTGGTTGGTACATATACCATTTTTGTGTTACCTCACCATATTGTAAATTTCGGCAGAAGGAGCCGTATATGGTGGGTATTAGAGAAAGAATTGCTACCTATCCGTTGCCTTTTTATGGAAGGGAAAGTTGGTAGAAACAGCATCTTTAATCTCTTGCAAATACCCTACAACAGCCACAAAGAACGCTTGTTTTTTCTATTATTGCACTGACAAAGGTAATCATTTTTTCTCGTTGGAAGAAAAATACGGGAATGAGATTAGTTGTCAAGTACTTGTTGCCTTGTTCCGCTATGTTCTACATGCCGTTCATTAACTCTGT
>JAGBBX010000054.1 GCA_017938245.1 Bacteroidaceae bacterium | reverse complement strand
TGCTTGCCTTTTTATGCTCTTTTTTGTCTGTTTTCCCCTTTTTCGCAGTTACATAGCCCGCTATGCGCCTTTGAAAAATGAAAAAACATCCTAAAAAAGACCTATAAAAATTTCAAGGACATAAATTTAAACAGCTTCTAATAGAACAACTATGAAAAAAGAATTTTTAAGAGCAGTGACATTTGTAACAGTTGCATTGCTCTCTTGCTTGGTCTCTCTTGCGCGGCAGCTGAATCCCAAATTTGTGGATATCGACACAACAAAATGCTATCGTATAACAAATGCCTTGTTCAACGGTGGTGCGGATGGTGCAATCGGTATTGGTGCACTGCATAGTAGTGACATTCTTGTCAAATATGTAAGCGAAGAGGTGGAACTCTCCAACGACTGTTACTGGTATATCGAGAAGTCTGATGAGGTTATTCGCTTCCGTAATAAGCAGACCAATGAGTATCTTGCCTATTCTCCCGAGAAGGACTACGTGACATTTATAAATCTGGCGCTGCAAAAGACTCCATCGGCACAGACCGAGTGGAAAATAGGAGTCGTAAATGGGTTCTTGACATTCTATCATAGCGCCGATGTCGACTACTATCTGGGAGTGGATGAGTCGACAGGAATGGTAAAGAGTAGCAAGGGGGTGCCCGAACATTCCTCTAAATATTTTTGTCTTGTAGATGAAAATGGTGAGTCTTTGGAACTGCCTGCGGCTACACCTTTCTCGGCCTATATCAATAATCTTGCGTTCGACGGACAGAGGCCGGTGCTCGAAAAACGCAAGATGCAGCTTATGTTCCCGTTGCCTACTATGTATCTCGAGGGTGGGGAATATGTTCCCGAGGTGACCTTTGAGGCTGTCGATAATGCCGAATATAAACTGGTGACAGCAGACAAGAATAGCTTGTCGTTCGAGAATGCGGCTTCTAATGGAGAATATGTGATTCAGCTCCTGCGTGATGGTGTCAAGGTTGCTGAGGCTGCTCTCGTATTTTCACCGTTGCCAATAGTTGAGATTACAACCACGCTTCCCGAGGATAAAATAAAGGAGTATCGCAGTGGTACACTGCGTATCCTTAACCAAACGACTCCCGACTCTGTGGCTGTAGAGCAGAATCTTCCTGCATTTTTCCGTTATCGAGGTGCTACTACCCTCAACTATCCAAAACACTCATTCAATATTAAGTTGAAGGATAAAGAAGGGGAGGAACTTGATACTGTTTTCTTTAATATACGAAGTAGGGACAAGTGGATTATGGATGCGATGTCCATCGACCAAATCAAGATGCGCAACCGCGTATGTTTTGATATTTGGAACAGTTATTCCAAGACACCGTACGATACCGAGTATGGTGGTCGCAACGGTACAAAAGGGCAGTTTGTCGAGGTTATTCTTAATGGGGAATACAATGGAATCTACTGCTTCACCGACCGTATCGACCGCAAGCTGCTCGATTTGAAAAAATACAAAATGGCTGTTGACAGTACAATTACTATACGAGGAGTCTTGTATAAGAGTAATTTATGGGATAATACCGGATTGACAAACTCTCAGCTTAACCCTAATGCCGAAATAGATAGCGTAGAGTGGAATAATTGGGAACTGCAATATCCCGATGATTTCCCGGGAGAGAATAGTTGGGGACCACTGCGTAATTTGTATGATGTTTGCAGTAGTTCCGAGTTGCAGAACAATTCTTCAATCTACTTTTACGAGAATAACCTCATCGATTTTCACATTCTTGTAATGGCGCTGAATCTTATAGATAATGGTAACAAGAATGTATTCATAAGCAATAAGAATATTACAAAGAGTAACCCGTTTGTCTTTACACCGTGGGATATGGATACTTCGTTGGGCGGTTATTACGACGGAAGATATTCCGACGGTGTTTATGATGTTACCGAGGTTGCCGATTTGCGTGTACACAAGAACGAACCATTTGCAACAATGTGGGGGTATAACGTCGATATGTACCGAGAGAAACTTGCAGCCCGTTGGAACGAACTTAAACAAACTGCATTCAGCGTCGATTCGGTGCAGGCTCGTCTTGTCGACTACTCTAATCTGTTTACAAAGTGCGGAGCCTGGGAACGAGAATATGCAAGATGGGAGGTCGAGGAAAAATACGGATGTCCGACAGTTGAAAACCTGAAAAACGAGGTAGCTTTGATTGTTGAATGGTATAAAGAGCAGATACAGAAAGTAGACCGCTTTATCAGTGAAAATGCAACAGCCATTGCACCGCTTGAGGTCGCACCTCTCGAGGAGGCGCCTGCGTATCTGCTCAATGGATTGAAGGCACCTGATAATGGTGTCATCGGTATTATCATCAAGAACGGTAAAAAGTATTATATCCGTAAATAAAAAATGGTGACAGAAGAGGGTGTCTATCTCTCTTTACAGCTTTAATATCTTTTAAGGAGTGGCAGCTATAATTAAATAGTTGCCACTCCTTTTATTTGTGATTTTGCCATTGTTTTACGTCTTTTTTATGCAATATTGTGCGACTTTTTGTAGTCAAAAGTAAAGTTTAGGTATAATTTTATTGTCTCTTTTGATGAAAAGATGATTTTTTGATATCTTTTTTGTTATTTTTTTTCATTTTGTTTTGCAGTGCAGAAAAAATGCATTACATTCGCAGCAGTTAAGAAAAAGGATTTTTATGCATTGCCAATATAATAATTCAGTCATTATTAACGCGATTGTCGTCCTATCGGTAACAATGGGATGAGATTGGCTATGTATCTAAAAGTAGATGCCTTTCTCTGTATACGAGAAGGGCTTTTTTTATAAAACAAATGGTCTATGTCGGTGACGGCAAGACTACAATATAAACAGGATTATGAAAATCAAATTAAGAAGTGCACAGTGTACCGAGGGACGTCGTATGGCCGGCGCCCGCGCTCTTTGGATTGCAAACGGAATGAAGCGTGAGATGTTCGGTAAGCCAATCATCGGTATTGCCAACTCGTTTACCCAGCTTGTTCCCGGTCACACACATCTGCACGAAGCAGGACAGATTGTAAAGCAAGAGATAGAGAAACTCGGGTGCTATGCTGCCGAGTTTAACACTATAGCCATTGATGATGGCATTGCAATGGGGCACGATGGAATGTTGTATTCTCTCCCTTCGCGCGATATTATCGCCGATAGCGTAGAGTATATGTGCAATGCCCATAAGGTAGATGCACTTGTTTGTATATCGAACTGCGACAAGATAACTCCCGGAATGTTGATGGCATCGATGCGTCTGAATATTCCGACAGTGTTTGTTTCGGGTGGCCCGATGGAGAAGGGCACTTGGCAGGGACAGAACCTCGACCTTATATCGGCAATGGTAAAAGCTGCCGATACTACTGTAAGCGACGAGGAACTTGCCGAGATTGAGAAACGTTCGTGCCCCGGTTGCGGATGCTGCTCGGGAATGTTTACCGCCAATTCTATGAACTCTCTTACCGAGGCTATAGGACTCTCTTTGCCCGGTAACGGTACAATTCTTGCTACACACATCAATCGTATTCAATTACTAAAAGATGCAGCCCGTCAGATTGTAGAGAATGCACTAAAATATTACGAGGAGGGCGACGAGAGTGTACTTCCTCGCAGCATTGCGGTGCGCGATGCTTTCCTAAACGCAATGACGCTTGATATTGCAATGGGTGGTTCGACAAATACAATTCTTCATCTTCTGGCTGTAGCACAGGAGGCGGGTGTCGACTTTTGTATGAGCGATATTGACAAACTGAGTCGTGCCGTTCCCTGTCTGTGCAAATTGGCACCTAATACAGCAAAGTATAGTGTGCAGGATTGCGGACGTGCAGGCGGTATCATCGGTATTATGGGTGAGCTTGCAAAAGGCGGCTTGCTGAATACATCGCTTAAACGAGTAAATGGTGCTACACTAGCCGAGGATATAGAGCGCTATTCGGTAACAGCCGAAACAGTTGGTTCCGAGGCTCGACGCATATATGGTACAGCACCTGCCAATGTATTCTGTAACAAGATGGGTGCTCAGAATAATATGTATGAAACGCTCGACATAGACCGTGAAAATGGTTGCATACGCGACCTTGAGCACGCCTATACAAAGGATGGCGGTCTTGCCATACTCTTTGGAAATATAGCTCAGGATGGTTGCGTGGTAAAGACTGCGGGCGTAGATGAGAGCATCTGGAAATTCACAGGTACTGCAAAAGTATTCGACTCGCAGGATGCTGCTGTCGAGGGTATTCTCGGTGGCGAGGTGCAGGCAGGCGACGTTGTTGTGATAGTATATGAGGGTCCCAAAGGTGGCCCCGGAATGCAAGAGATGCTCTATCCTACATCTTACATAAAATCGCGTCATTTGGGCAAGGAGTGTGCTCTTATCACCGATGGCCGCTTCAGCGGAGGAACATCGGGACTCAGCATCGGACACATCTCGCCTGAGGCTGCGGCAGGTGGTAATATAGGTAAGTTGCGCAATGGCGATATTATAGAGATTGATATTCCCAACCGTACGATAAATGTACGTCTGAGCGACGAAGAACTTGCTGCACGTGAGATGTTCCCCCTTACACGTGACCGCGTTGTCTCAAAGAGCCTCAGAGCATACGCCAATATGGTGAGCTCGGCCGACAAGGGCGGAGTGAGAATAATTGACTAAACAACCAAAAACAGATAACCGATGAAAGAGATAATAACAGGAGCCGAAGCCCTTATGCGTTCACTCAAGAACGAGGGCGTTGACACCATATTCGGCTATCCCGGTGGTTCCATAATGCCGGTGTTCGATGCACTGTACGATCATAGAGACGATTTCAGGCAGGTGCTGGTGCGCCACGAGCAGGGTGCTGCTCACGCTGCCGAGGGTTATGCACGCAGTTCGGGAAGAGTGGGCGTCTGTCTTGTTACAAGCGGCCCGGGTGCAACAAATACTCTCACAGGTATAAGCGATGCCATTCTCGATAGTACTCCCATTGTTGTTATTGCAGGACAGGTGGCATCGAATGTACTTGGAACCGATGCTTTTCAAGAGATTGACCTCGTTGGCGTAACACAGCCTATAAGTAAGTGGAGCTATCAGATTCGTCGTGCCGAGGATATTGCGTGGGCAGTCTCTCGCGCTTTTTACATAGCACGCTCGGGACGTCCCGGCCCTGTGGTACTCGACTTTACAAAGAATGCGCAGGTGTCGCAAGTGGCATACGAACCTGCGCAGGTAAACAAAATACGTAGTTATGTACCTTATCCAAAGCCCGATGCCGAGGCTATAAAGGCTGCTGCCGAACTCATTAGTCGTGCGCAACGTCCCTTTGCTCTTATTGGGCAAGGTGTGGAGCTCGGCGAGGCACACGAGGAGTTAAAGGCTTTTCTTGATAAGGGAAATATCCCCGCAGCAAGGACTCTGCTGGGACTCTCCTCACTTCCCTCGGACTATCCTCTGACAATGGGAATGTTGGGTATGCACGGTAATCTCAGTTGTAATATAAACACCAATCAAGCCGATGTCATAATTGCAATAGGTATGCGTTTCAGCGACCGTGTAACGGGCGATCCGACAACATACGCAAAGCAGGCAAAGGTGATACATCTCGATATAGACCGTGCCGAGATTGATAAGTGTGTCAAGGCCGATATTCCGGTCATTGGCGATTGCAAGGAGACTCTTCCACTTATTACCGAACTGATGGAAGAGGGCAATCATAAAGAGTGGATTGATAGCTTTGCCGACTACGACAAGTTGGAGTATGAGCGCGTTATTGATAAGGCACTGAATACCAAAGAGGGGCCGATAAAGATGGGCGAGGTGGCACGTCGTGTGAGCGAGGCTACCGGAAACAGTGCTCTGCTTGTAACCGACGTAGGTCAGAATCAGATGTTTGCGTGTCGCTATTTTAAGAATACCCGTCCGCATAGTGTACTCACCTCGGGTGGATTGGGAACAATGGGCTATGGTCTTCCCGCGGCGATGGGTGCCACAATGGCAGTGCCCGATAGAACTGTATGTGTATTTATGGGCGATGGTGGTTTTCAAATGAATATACAGGAACTTGGTACCATAATGGAGCAGCGCTCTCCTGTGAAGATGATTCTGATGAATAACAACTATCTGGGCAATGTGCGTCAGTGGCAAGAGATGTTCTTCAACAATCGTTATTCGTGGACTCCAATGATGAACCCCGATTATAATATGATAGCATCGGCCTACGGAATACCTTCGCGACTGGTGGTAAAGCGTGAGGAGCTTGACGACGCTATACGCGAGATGATAGAGACCCCCGGAGCATTCCTGCTGCACGTGGCAGTGGAAGAGGAGGAGAATGTAATGCCTATGGTTCCTCCCGGTGCGTCAATTTGTGATATGGTTTTAGAATAAAGAGTATGGATAAGAAATTATATACTGTAATCATATATTCCGAGAATCTGGCAGGTGTTCTAAATCAGGTGACAGCCGAGTTTACGCGTCGTCAGATGAATATCGAGACGTTGAATGTGTCGTCGTCGTCGATAGAGGGAGTACACCGCTATACACTCTCACTTTGGAGCGATGAACCAACCATTCAAAAGGTGGTGAAACGCCTCGAAAAGAAGATAGATGTGCTGCGCGCAAACTACTATACCGAGGACGAAATATTCCTTCAAGAGGTTGCGTTGTACAAAATATCTACTCCCAAACTCCTTGGAAACAAACAAATTTCGCGCATTATAAGACATAATAACGCACGAGTAATAGAGATTAATTCCACATATACTGTGGTTGAGCAGACAGGAAAAAGTGAAACAATAACAAAACTCTACAAAGAGTTTGCGGCCGAGGAGTGTGTACTGCAGTTCGTAAAGTCGGGACACATTGCTGTAACGCGAGATGTGATAGAACATCTTACCGAACAACTATATGTCTTTGACGAGGACGCCAACCGCACAAAAGAGTAATTTTAGAAATTATAAATTAACATTAAAATATTACAAAATTATGGCAGAAATGAATTTTGGTGGAGTGATAGAGAATGTAATCACTCCGAAAGAATTTTCGCTTGAAAAAGCACGTGAGATTTTGAAAGACGAGACAATTGCTGTGCTCGGATATGGTGTGCAGGGCCCCGGACAGGCTTGTAACCTGCGCGACAACGGTTTCAACGTAATCGTAGGTCAGCGCGAGGGTAAGACATACGACAAGGCTGTAGCCGATGGTTGGGTTCCCGGTGAGACTCTCTTCTCTCTTGAGGAGGCTGCCGAGCGCGGTACCATCATCTGTATGCTTCTCTCCGACGCTGCACAGATTGCAGTATGGCCTAAGGTTGTTCCCTATCTCACAGCAGGCAAGGCTCTTTACTTCTCGCACGGTTTCGGTATCAACTGGAACGACAGAACAGGTATCGTACCTCCCGCCGATGTAGATGTTATTATGGTTGCTCCTAAGGGCTCGGGTACATCATTGCGTACAATGTTCCTCGAGGGTCGTGGATTGAACTCGTCATACGCTATCTATCAGGATGCTACAGGCAAGGCAATGGACCGCGTTATAGCATTCGGTATCGGTATCGGTTCGGGTTATATGTTCGAGACAACATTCCAGCGTGAGGCTGTCTCTGACCTCACCGGTGAGCGTGGTTCGCTTATGGGTGCAATCCAGGGCCTTTTGCTTGCTCAGTACGAGGTTCTTCGCGAGAATGGCCACACTCCTTCTGAGGCTTTCAATGAGACTGTAGAGGAACTTACTCAGTCGCTGATGCCTCTCTTTGCTGCAAAGGGTATGGATTGGATGTACGCCAACTGCTCGACTACAGCGCAGCGTGGTGCTCTCGATTGGATGGGCCCCTTCCACGATGCAATCAAGCCTGTAATGTATCAGCTTTACGAGTCGGTTAAGAGTGGTAAAGAGGCGCAGATTTCTATCGACTCAAACTCACAGCCCGACTATCGCGAGAAACTTAATGAGGAGTTGAAGGCTCTGCACGAGAGCGAGATGTGGCGTACAGCCGAGGTTGTTCGTCAGTTGCGTCCCGAAAATGAGGCTAAATAAACCGTTTTCCAATTTTTTTGGTAACGAAATAGGAGAATCCCCACATTATTGTAGGGGATTCTCTCTGTTTTTGTAAATTATTATGTGTAAATTCGCACTATGAAAGAGTATAAACAAAAAAATACGGCTATGAAACAGATTTTGACACTTGTAATGATGCTTGTTGTTGCAATAGGAACGCAGGCTCAGGTGGATGATATGTATTTCGTTCCCAAAAAGAAAAAGGTTAAGACTGTAGAGGAAGAAAGTTCTTACAGTTTCGAGACGACTCAGGAGCGCTTTACGACACCCGAACGCGATGCAGATGAGTATAACCGTCGTCGCAGCGTGTCGAATTCTCCCAATAATAACGACGAGGAGTATAGTGACGAAGAGTACACCTCGGACGACGAGGATACCGAGTATCGCTATTCTTCACGCATTGTACGTTTCCATAATCCGCATAGGGTAATAGTAAGCAGCCCCTGGTATTGGGATGTTGTATATACAAGCGGCGTTGATAATTGGGTCGTTTATGACGATGGCATTTATTGGGAGGTCTATCCAACATATAGTTCGTGGTACTACCCATCGTGGTCGTGGAGCTACGGATGGGCACACTATCCCTATTATTGGGGGCCTTATACCTGCTGGAGTGGGTGGTATGCCTCGCCTCATTGGTGGCACCATTATTATCACGGTCATTTCCATCATAATTGGGGTGGACACTATCACAACCATTTTGCTTCGGGAGGACGCTACCGCGATGGCAGAATACCTCCTATAACCAATCTGCGTACAGGAAATACTATTGCACGAGGAACAGATATTGAGCGTAACAACGGTCTGCGTCGTGGCGACTCGTCCGACCGATTGGCACAGAATCGTGGCGGTAATCGTGGCGGTACAAAAGTTGAGAGAGGTACGGTGTCGCGTCGAGGTCAGAGTGGCAATAATCGTGGTACTGTGAACGAGCGCAGAAATAGTATCAATCGTTCAACGGTTGGCAGCAGTAGCAGAACAAACAATCGTGGTACGGTGCGCAGGAATAACGAAAAAGAACGCAATTATGACAGGCCAAGCAGTACACGTAATACGCAGCGTTCAACAAGTGTAGAGCGTTCATCTTCTAATAACCGTTCTTATAGTGGTAGCTCTCGCAACAGCGGCGGTTCGCGTAGTGGAGGCGTTTCTCGCGGTGGCGGTGGTGGCTCACGCGGAGGTGGAAGACGTTAACTACATTATAAGTGTTATTTGCTGTAATTAGGGACTATCTATAGAAATTAGTACAATTATGAGAAAATATATATTGGCACTGCTTGTTACAGTAGCTTTGGGCGCGTCGGCGCAAAGTACATACGAGGTTTCCCGTCTGCTTGGTACGGGCTTGTCGGGAACTGCGCGTTTCATAGGAATGGGTGGCTCTATGAGTGCTTTAGGTGCCGACCTGTCGGTTCTTGGTGTGAACCCCGCAGGTGCAGCCCTTTACCGTTCTAGTGATATATCGATAACGGGAAGTCTTGTTACGCAGAATATTACTTCTGATTATCAAGGGACAAAGGAGAAATCAGGTAAAAATTCTTTTTCGCTGGATAATGTCGGTGCTGTGTTGGCCTATAGGGCAGCGTCGGGTAATCTCGAGTATCTGAATGTGGGTTTCAACTATAAACGTAAACATAATCTTGCCCGCGAGTTTTCTATGGCGGGAGCCTCGGGAGGTTATTCACAAATGTATCAGATGCAGCAACTCTATTTTGGTAAGCCATTTGATATTACAGAAATGAGTTATAAAAATTATACTTCGTTATCTTATCCCTGGTTGGCGCTTCTTGCTGCCGACGGAGGATTGTTATACGAGGGATATGTTAATGATAAGGGTGAGATATGCGAGCAGGGAGAACTATTGTACCCGGACCCCACCTCGGCTCTCTACTATTCCGAGGAGAGGGGTGGAGTAGATGTTGTCGATCTTAACGTCGCACTTAACCTGAGCGATAGGGTCTATCTGGGTCTTACTGTAGGTGCGCATTATGTCGATTATAGTCGCTCTTCGTATTATGGCGAGGATGACTCGTATGGCCCTATCTATACATTGAATAATTGGTACGATACTCGTGGCGAGGGTATAGATTTTAAATTGGGTATTATTGTGCGTCCATTCTATTACTCTTCGTTCCGCATTGCGGCATCGGTACACTCTCCTACGTGGTATTCACTCACCGACCGTATGTCGGCGGTTATACAGGGACAGCCTACCGACTTTACAACAGGTACAATGGATACACGCAGTTACGACTATGCCTACGGCGATGACTATTATATCGATTATGAGCTTGCTACTCCCTGGGTGTTTAATGTGGGCGCTGCATATACCTTTGGAACGACCCTTGCACTGAATGCCGAGTATGAATATTGCGATTATTCTACAGCTTCAATGGAGTATAAGGGTGGTTATAGAATGTCGGCGATGGACGATGAGTTCGAAAGTAATCTGAAGGCTGTGCACTCGTTTAGGGTTGGTGCCGAGTATATGATTGATCGTAACTTCAGCCTGCGCTGTGGATATAACTATACATCGGCTCCATATAAGGAGGATGCTTCAAAGTATATGCTCTCGTATGTAGATACCAATACCGAGTATACGAATCGCTATGCAACAAATAACTACACTGCCGGATTCGGTTATCGTGGCAAGTCGTTCTACTTTGATGTTGCATATATGAGAACTGTGCAGGAGGCCGATTTTTATCCTTTCTACGATGCCGAGTATGTTAATCCCGCTGCCTCGGTAGAGGATACAAGAGATAAATTCGTAGTTACTTTGGGAATGAGATTCTGATAATATAGTAATACTGATGGGGCAATTTTCAATCGTACGGAGTTAGTTTTCGGACGATTGAAAATTGCCCTTTTTATTTGTAAAAAGTAGTCGCTGTAGCATAATACGAATTATTACTTCTTGAACAGATTCATTCCGGCATATATATTCAGTGTGCCGAATCCGTTTACAATAGATAGGTTGGAGCGGCGGTAAGAGTAGGTGTGCGATACAACCGAAGCGCCAATAAAATAGCGTGTGTTATTATACACAATGGCAGCCCTGGAGATAAAATCAAAATTTATCTTGTTGAAAAGCTCCTTGCCACTCTCTAATTTAAATTTGGTATTCTTATAGCCTATTGCAGGTGTCAACGATATATTTGCAAGGCAGTTTTTAGAAAATACCCAATTGTAGGAGTAACCAAGATTTATGCTATAGTCTTTGTATTTTACAATGTCGAATTTTAGTGCAGGTGACATTGCATTCTCGATGCTGACATCGAATTTTCTAGTGTCGATGTTGAATGACTGTTCCGAGTAGTTGAACCCTAATATAAATGTTCCACTGCTTCTTATCTGATTGGTTGTCTGGCTGTATGCTGCCGGATAAGAGAAGTGTTTGTTATTGAATATGTAATATACGTTTATTCCTCTTTGGCTCACTGATATTCCGTCGAAGCGTCGGCTGTAGTTTTTAAGTTCTTCCCCTGTCGCATTCTTGAAACCTTTTAACTCCTTTATCTTGAATCCTTTGCTGCGTTTCCGGTAGAATACGTCTACACCAATCTTTGCGGTGTAGAAACTGAAACTCCAATCGCTCTTTGCCTTATTCTTGTTAAGGTCGAAAGCCCATCCGAGGAAAATCCATTTCCAACCGATGTAAAATCCCAATTTATCACTGCTCTCTGGCATAAGGGTAATGCTCTGCCCTTTGTCGGGTTGCGAAAAGCGGTAGTACTCGTAGTTATTCGTGTACTGAGCCATAAGAGTGAGTTTGTATTTGTTGGGGGTGATGTAGAGTGTGTCTTTCTGGTCAAGATATTTATAGATTATATCCTCGGTCTTTCCTATTCCCATTTGTGTGAGGTCTACAATCTTCTCGGGGTATTTCAGTAACGACTCACCAAATTCCTGTGCTCGGCAGATGGTGCCTACAAACAGAAGAATGGTTGTAAGCAGTATGGCGGTATTGTATGTCGAGCGCTGTTGCATAAAAGCTCTCTATCTTCCGATTGTGAAATAATTACAGAATCTTTCCAAGAATCTTATCCATTACCCAATTAGTGGGTGTCGCGCTTACGCTATCACAGCTGCATACTGCAGTGTGTTGCAGATGTTCAACCACATTTTTTATAAGTGGTAACTGTACGTATATGGGGTTGGGAATTGCAAACTCCTCGCTTCCGTTCTCGCCTGTGAATATTATAGGCTCAAATGTGAATACCGAGAATTTTAGTGTGCCTTTGCTGCCAAAAATCTCTATATGGTCTTCTCGTGCCAGCTCGTTGGCGACGAAACACCACGAACCCGAGCCGGGAATGCCATTCTCGAACTTGAAACAGGCACTTACTGTGTCTTCGGCCTCGTATAGACCACCACGATTGGCGGTGTACCCTTCGGCCTCTAAAATGCAATCGAACATATCCTGCAAAAGGTCGAGCTGGTGGGCTGCAAGGTCGTAGAAATATCCGCCACCTGCAATGTCGGGTTGGACACGCCAGGGTAGGTCGTTGCGGTTGTAGTCGACGTCACGTGCAGGAACGGCGAAACGAATCTGCACGTTCAGAACTTTGCCCAATCGGGGAAGCAACTCTTTTACTTTATTAAAGTAGGGGAGATAGCGGCGATAGTATGCCACAAAACAGGGAATACCTGTCTCACGTGATATGCGGTTTATTCGGGCGCAGTCCTCGTAGTTGGCGGCAAGTGGTTTCTCGACGTACACCGGCTTACCCGATTTCATAGCCATAATAGCGTATGTGGCGTGTGATGAGGGTGGTGTTGCTATGTATATTGCATTCACCTCGGGGTCATCAATCAGCTCCTGTGCATCGGTGTACCATCGTGGAATATTGAACTGCTTTGCGTATGCGCGGGTGCGCTCTTTGTCGCGACCCATCACTGCAACAATCTGTGAGCCACGAACAAGATTAAATGCGGGGCCGCTTTTCTTTTGGGTTACTACACCGCAACCAATAAATCCCCATTTAATATTAATGTTCATATATCCCTCCTTTCAACTGTCGGTTATCAATTATAGAAATTCCAAGATAGACCGAACCATAGAGCCTTAGGACTCATAGGGTAGTGGGGGGCAAGGAAACTTCTCATATTGCCTGTTCCTTCGTTTATGTGGTAATACATCACATAAAAACGTGTCTGTTTAAGGAGGAAATTGGCATATATGTTTACTATAGGATAGTCTCCTATCTCTATCTTGTCATTTTGGTTCTGCTGTACAAACTGTCCCAATGCTGCCGAATAGTCGGGAGCATAGTACGATGTAAAGTAACGAACATCGGCGCCAAGCTCAGTGTTCAGCACTTTTGCAATTTTAAACTTAAGATAGAGGTTGGCATACAAATTCAACTCGGGTAGCGGAAGTACAGTCTTGTTGCTGCTGTTCTGATAGGTGAACTCAGTATCTAAATGCAACGGGCCTAATTTGAAATCCTGGTTAAGTGTTGCCGAAAGAACCTGTATGTTGTCGCTCTCTTGTGCAACTGTAATGCGGTTGAGGTAACCGTTACCCGAAGGAACCGAGAGGTTGGCAAAATAGGTATAGTTCTTGATGTTCTCGATGCCGGCTTTTATTCTTGTTCTCCATTTGTCAAGGGTGAAACTGCCCTCGATGCGTGTGCGGAACTCCTTGTCGAGGTCGTTGTCGTCCCACCAATAGTGCTCCGAGTGGAAATGACGGTAGTAGAACGAGGGGCGGTTATTGCGTGTGAATGCCTTTACACCAATGTGTGCATCCTGTCCAAGCAGGCGTATGTTCAGTTTTCCCTCGCCCTCGAGGAGGAATGCACCAAGGTCGTCACCCGATACGGCTGTCTCGCCTCGCATCTTGTATGTAAGGTATTTGCTGCGATTGCTTTCGATGATTCCTCCCACCATAACGGTGTGTTCCGAGTAACGACGACGGTACTCTGCGGCATTTGATAGTGTGTCGGGTAGTCGGTAATTGCTGTATTTGTACGATGCGTATGCCGAGATATCCGCTATTGCCCATTTGCTGAATCCCTCGCGCAATGTTAGTGCCACTGTGTTCTTTATGCTCCAATAGTCGGTGCGGTCGAGCGAGTCGTAAGGCATATATGTGTCGGCATAGTAGTTGTAAGGGGTCTGATGTGCTATAAACTCGTGGCGGTTCGACTCGAAATTAGCTGTGTGGGTGATGCGTGCGACGGGGATAAAGCGCATCTCGTAGTCGGCGCTCACCATAGCATCGTGGCGGGCGATACTGTCGGCAATATGTAGCATCTGTAGCGAGTCGTGAGGGGTAGTTGTGGTTGTAGTATCCCTGAACTCCTGCATCAATCGTGAAACCTCTGCTGCAAGGCTGTCGGCGCTTATGTCTTTACGTACCCTCTTGTTGAACCCAAAATTGTAGTTATGGGTGAAATAGGCTGTGTATAGCTCGTTTCTGTTCCAATTCTTTTCGAGGTGTACGGGAATATCGGTTGTACCGAAAGAGCTGTTCGCTGCATCGGTCTTTTCGGGGCTTGTGATATATTCGTCATCGGTAATACCACCATTCTCGGCCATCTTCATATGGTAGCGGCTTGCCAACAGATGGTAGTTGTATCGGTCGCTGCGGTAGTACGAGAATAGCGAGAAATTCATAAATGCAGTCGATTGGTTGTCGAAACGTCCACGCCCATACAGATAATCGAATAGAAAGCCTACTCCGAATTTCTTTCCTGCATTTGTGGCAAAGTAGGCGCGGAAACGGTCGTCGCCGGTTATCTTGTCACCCGACTCGTTATAGCTTAGGTTGGTGTAGGGCGATTTTGTATCGGTGAAGAACAACTCACCGGGAGTGACTATGAAATAGTCGTATGGCTGTAGAAAATCGTATGTGGTGCCTGTCTCACGGTTGAAGAATATTCTCGATTGTCGGGGTGCACCCATATTACCCAGGAAATTGTATTCGCCATTCATTCCTTCGGTCATATGCCAATTCTGGTACAGATGTTGCAGTGTATCGGCATTCACTCCTATGGTGTTTCCCAATAGCTCATCGATGTGCCATTGGTGTATCTCCATAGGCACCTCTTTATGCTCCGATTTTGTGGTGTCTTTCTCGCCGTAAGGGTTAAAAAGTGCTCCGCTGCCGAATCCGACAGCGTTGCCCGAACCTATCTTTGTCGCCTGCTTGAAACTCTGTCCGTTGGCTACAAATGGTACAAAAAGAAACAGTATGTATAGCAGTATCCTACTCATAGGACTTATATCAGTAGACGAAACGAAGTATATATTCAAACACTTTTGTGGCAATAGTTATAAAACCTGCGTAGAAAAAGGGCTTGCCACCATCAGTACAAAAATAGAGAATGATAGTTACTACTGTTCCAACGAGGAACAATATGTTAAGTATGTATCTTATTTTGTCGACTTTTTTCACGATATGTCTGTTTTATCTGTTAATCTCTTTTTTAAGTTCCTCGACAAGGGTATTTTTCAGGTCTATAGTCTTTGTGCGGAATTTGCCCTCGTTCTTCTTTAAGGCTGTATTGCTGTCGAGAGCATTTTCGTCGGTTATTAACTCCTCGGCAGTGTAGCGTATGCCGCCGTTGGGATTTTCATCGTCGTGCCAATATGATATTCTTGACATAATAAACTCGCAACCGCCATCGTAGCTGTTTATTGTCAGATAGTAGTATGCTCTTGCACGGTTCAGCACAAAGAGCTTCTTTGTGAAAACAATGTACTCCTCGCTCTTTGCTTCGAGTATGTTTTTCTCCTCTTTGAGAACTTTGGCCGATATTACAGTGGGCTTGACAAAGCGTTTGTCGTACCAGGCACGTGCGCGCTCCATAATCTGTGCCGAAGATAACCCGGGCGCCTCTATCTTCTCACGAAATACAACGTGCTTGTTTTCTACAGGTACTGCGCCAATGTTATACTCGGTCTTTGCAGCTTTTTTATCGCGACTCTTAAATAACTGTGCTTGTGCTGTTGTTGTAATGAGCAGCAATGCTATCAAGGGAAATAATAATCGTTTCATAGTCTTAATGTTTTTATTTTCTCGGCGAAGATAATATAAAAGTGTCAAGAAAGCAAGTTAAATTATATTTAAGACGCAGATTGTTTCTCTTTAAGAGAAAACTGTATTTAAGCTCTTGCATACTATGGTGCTTTTTCTTACCTTTGCGCTAAAGCGCGAAAATAGACTGCACTCACTGAGAAATGTCAAAGTAACTTTGCCTATCTCGCCCGTTTGTTACTATCTTTGCGCCAATACAATGCGCTAATACAATAAGTAGACTATGAAACAGGAACAAGATAAAATGAGCAATAAGAAATTATTAGGAATAAACCTTTTGGCAATGTTGGCAGTGGCAATAGCTGTCCCGTTTGTAGCTTTGGCGTGGCTCGATAGTTATACCGAACACGGCAAAGTAATACCGGTTCCCGATGTATGTGGTATGCCGCTTGGCGATGCAGCTGAGGCTCTTCGTGCCAAAAATCTCGATTTCGAGATTGTCGACTATAAATATGTTAAGGGTGTCGATGCCGACAAGGTTCTTGAACAACGTCCACTTGCTAATACCAATGTAAAGAATGGTCGTAAAATAGAACTGACAATGAGTTCAAGCCACGTTCCAATGCAGGTAATTCCCGATGTAATAGATAACTGTTCGCTGCGTGAGGCCGAGGCGCGATTGCGTGCTTCGGGATTTAAGCTGGGTAACACCGTTCAGGTCGAGGGCGAGAAAGATTGGGTCTATTCGCTTATGTTGGGAAAAGATACGTTGCGAAATGGAAAATCAATCCCGGCAGGCTCTACGGTTGTGCTTGTCATTGGTAGTGGCGAGGATAAAGAGACCGATGAGCCTATTATCGACGAGTCTTGGTTTGAATAAGAAACTCTGCTTTGGGATATGTTGGACGAAGATATTCTGCTGGAATTTGATGACGAGGCTGCCGAGTTCGATGAACTTGAGGGTGGGGCAGTAGGCGACCTGCCGATGCGTCAGATAAATCTTGTGGCCGATAAAGGTCAGTCACCTGTGCGCATTGATAAATTTCTTATCGACCATTTGGCTAATACATCGCGCAATAAGATACAACAGGCAGCCGATGCCGGAAATATTGCCGTAAACGGAAAGGTGGTAAAGAGTAATTACAAAGTAAAACCGCTTGATGAAATTGTAATTACAATGAATCGTCCCGAGTACGACAGTACCATCGTGCCCGAGGATATTCCGCTTGAAATTGTCTATGAGGATGATGTGCTTATGGTGGTAAACAAACCTGCCGGTCTTGTAGTGCATCCGGGTTGCGGAAATAGTCACGGTACGCTCATCAATGCAGTGGCGTGGCATCTTAAAGATAACCCCTCTTTCGACCCCAACGACCCGCAGGTGGGACTTGTGCACCGAATAGACAAAAATACCTCGGGGCTTTTGGTGGTTGCAAAGACTGCATACGCAAAGGCTTTCTTGGGGCAACAGTTCTTTAATAAGACAACCCAACGAACTTACAATGCTCTTGTGTGGGGAGTACCAAAAGAGACGACAGGAACGGTCGTCGGAAATATCACCCGTAACCCCCGCAACCGATTACAGATGTGTGTCTCGCCCGACGATACTATTGGTAAACACGCTGTTACCCATTATAGAGTACTGGAGTCTCTTTGTTATGTCTCACTTATTGAATGTAATCTCGAGACGGGACGCACGCATCAGATTCGAGTGCATATGAAACACATTGGGCACATTCTATTCAACGACGATGTCTATGGCGGCGATGAAATTCTGCGTGGCACTCAGTTCAATAAATACAGCCGGTTTGTAAAGAACTGCTTCAAGACATGCCCTCGTCAGGCGTTGCACGCAAAGACTTTAGGTTTTGTGCATCCCGTAACAAAGGAGATGATGCATTTCGACTCGCAGCTGCCAAGCGACTTTTGTGCGCTGCTCGATGCGTGGCGCAACTACTCATCGGCGAGTGCAGCACATAATGGCTGATTCTTTCCTTTTCTTTAGGTAAAAAGTATCCGGTTTGTTGTTTTTTATAAGAGGGTAATATGTTATTTCTTGAAAAAAGAGTATATTCGCAGCAAGAAAACTTTTTAAGAATAGTGCAATGAAAAAGTTTGAATTTGAATTATCGGGACTCTCGGGCATAGGAATCTGTATAATGATTGGACTATGCGTGCTTGGAAACTGCGTTGGTGACAGTATCGAAAAGATGGCCGACAAAGACCGTTACGTCACAGTGAAAGGTCTTGCCGAGCGACAAGTGATGGCAAATAAGGTTGTTTGGCCACTGCCGTATAATTGTGTGGGAAATAATCTCGATGAACTGTATAATGCTGTAGAGAAGAATAAAAATACCATTCTTGCTTTTCTGCAAAATAATGGGATACCAAGTGAAGAGATAGTTTTGTCGGCACCAAAAGTTACCGACCGCGAGGCGCAATCTTATGCTCCCTATAATATAAAATACCGCTATCAGGTTGAGTCGGTAATAACGGTTATCTCGCCACAAGTCGATAAGGTGATGAAACTTATGAACAGTATGTCCGAACTTATGAAGCAGGGTGTTGCCATAGGACAGGACTATCGCTATCAGACAGAGTTTGAGTTTACTCTTCTTAACGACCTTAAACCCGAGATGATTGAGGAGGCTACCCGTAACGCGCGTGCCGTAGCACAGAAATTTGCCGATGATTCAAAGAGTACTTTGGGTGGTATACGTCAGGCCAATCAAGGGCAGTTCAGTATAACAAGCGACCAGAATACCCCGCAACTGAAGAAGATTCGTGTGGTAACAACTGTCGATTATTTTCTTAAGTAATACCGCATTAGAAGAGGTTCGTATATGTAGCAGGCTAGCCTGCTACATATAGTATAAAATGTTTTATTACTGTCCTATAAAAATAGAATAATCCCAAAAAGTGCTATTGACGAAGCTGATATTGCCACTTTTACAACAAAAATACAAACAAACGAGCGAGAAATATGAAGTTCACTTCAATATTTTTCAAAGCGAGTGCAGTCTATTTTCGAGATTTACCTCAAAAATACAAAAGCAAGCCCACTTTTTCATAAAATCATAAGGTTGTTCATTGGTGCGCCGTATGAAAATTAGTAAAATGGTAGATGTTTTTTGGATTAAGTGCGAGGATGTTTGAGCGAAGCGAGTTCCGCAGCACCCAAAAAACATCG
>JAGBBX010000053.1 GCA_017938245.1 Bacteroidaceae bacterium | reverse complement strand
TTTTACGTTAAGATTTTCGTGCGCAGAGCCTTTTGCCTACTTTTCGTCGGCACGAAAAGTAGGAGAAAAATAACAATGAAAGGCTGAATTTAGCAAACAAGCCTAAATGAGAGACTGAAAAAGTTTTACCGGACACCAATAAATATAATACCTCAAAGTTCACGAAACTTTGAGGTATTATTTATCACTTAATAAAGATGGTTAACAACCATCTTATTTTATATGAGTAACCTTAGTAGGCTCTTGCAAAGAGTACACGGCGTGCCGAGGGCTTGCCTGTTACCATACAGGTTCCGGGAGTCTCGTCCCAACCAATGGGAATACAACGTATCGTAGCTTTAGTGTCGTTCTTTATCTGCTCTTCGGTCTCGGGTGTTCCATCCCAGTGTGCGAGGATGAAGCCGCCCTTCTCAATCTCTACCTTAAACTCCTCGTATGTCTCTACGGTGCGGGTATTTGCTTCGCGCATATCAAGAGCTTTCTTGTGCAGGTTCTTCTGAATATCGTCGAGAAGCTCTTTTACGTATGTGGTGATACCTTCTATGCTGCGTGTCTCTTTTTGCAGTGTGTCGCGGCGCATTACCTCGACTGTGCCATTTTCGAGGTCGCGTGCACCAAGCACAAGGCGTACGGGTACACCTTTAAGCTCGTAGTCGGCAAATTTGAATCCGGGACGACGGTTATCGGCGTTGTCGTACTTAACGCTGATGCCCATCTTGCGAAGCTCGCCTCTTAACTCGTCAACCTTTGCATCAATAGCATCGAGCTGCTCCCGGTTTTTGTAGATGGGGATAATAACAACCTGGATAGGCGCCAATGCAGGGGGAAGGACAAGACCGTTATCGTCGGAGTGAGTCATAATGAGTGCACCCATCAGTCGGGTAGAGACACCCCAAGAGGTAGCCCATACGTAGTCGAGTTTGTTATCCTTGTTTACAAACTGTACGTTGAATGCCTTTGCGAAATTCTGACCCAGGAAGTGTGATGTACCGCACTGCAGTGCCTTTCCATCCTGCATAAGTCCCTCGATTGTGTAGGTGTCGAGAGCACCTGCAAAGCGCTCATTGGCCGATTTAACGCCCATTACAACGGGAAGTGCCATATAGTTGTTGGCAAAGTCGTTATATACGTGCAGCATTGTCTTTGCCTCTTTCTCGGCCTCCTCTTTTGTGGCGTGTGCGGTGTGTCCCTCTTGCCACAAGAATTCGGCTGTGCGCAGGAAAAGACGTGTGCGCATCTCCCAGCGCATAACATTTGCCCACTGGTTTACCATAATGGGAAGGTCGCGGTACGACTGAATCCAATTCTTGTATGTACTCCATATAATGGTCTCGGATGTGGGGCGGATAATCATCTCTTCCTCTAATTTCGCCGCGGGGTCGACAACAACACCGCTTCCATCCTCGGCATTCTTAAGGCGATAGTGGGTGACAACGGCGCACTCCTTGGCAAATCCCTCGACGTGCTCGGCCTCGCGGCTCAGGTACGACTTAGGAATGAGCAGGGGGAAATAGGCGTTTACGTGTCCTGTCTCTTTGAACATATCGTCGAGGGTGCGTTGTATCTTTTCCCAAATGGCATATCCATAGGGCTTAATTACCATACATCCGCGTACTGCCGACTGCTCGGCAAGGTCGGCTTTAAGTACAAGGTCGTTGTACCACTGTGAGTAGCTTTCGCTACGTTTTGTCAAATCTTTTAATTCTGCCATATTATTTAGAAGCTTCTTATTGTTTTTTTTCGTATCTTCGCATAATGTTTTTGCCAAGATGGTAACAAACGAGCGAGATAGACAAAGTTTACTTTGGCATATCGCAGCGAGTGCAGTCCATTTTCGCGCTAAAGCGCAAAGATACGAACAAACGAGCAAAATAGTATCAAGCTTGCTTGAATATTTTTCAGCGAGTGCCGAATATTTTAGAGGCTGACCTCAAAAATACAAAAATAAATTCATATATGTTCTTTGTTGTATATTGTTATGAGAGATTTTTTGTATATTAGCCACGAATTTTGAAATTATAGATAGTGTAACGATTATTAAATAAAATTTACAAGGTATGAAAATCAATTTTTTGAAGTCAATTTGTGTTGCTCTTTGCGCACTTATTGTTTTAAGTGGATGTGGTAGTCTTAACAATACAGCTAAGGGTAGTATGCTTGGTGCTGCCGGTGGCGCAGCATTAGGTCTTTTGGTAGGCCATTTTGCAGGTAATAAGGCTATTGGTGCTGCTGTTGGTACCGCTGTAGGTGCAGGTACAGGAGCAATCATTGGTCGTCGAATGGATAAAGCCGCCGAGGCTGCTGCCGAGGTTAAAAATGCAACCGTAGAGACAGTTACCGATGCAAATAACTTGACAGCTGTTAAGGTTACATTCGATTCAGGTGTTCTTTTTGCCTCTAATAAGTATAATCTGAATGACGAGGCCAAGAAGAATCTTGCTCAGTTTGCGCAGGTGCTCAAGGAGTATAATGATGCCGACGTTGCAATCTTTGGTCACACCGACTCTACAGGTAGCGATGCTATCAATGACCCCTTGTCTTTGAACCGTGCCAACTCGGTTGCCGACTATCTTAAGTCGTTAGGTGTGTCGACAAAACAGATTAAGAATGTCGAGGGATTTGGTTCAAAAGAGCCTGTTGCCGATAATTCAACACCTGCCGGTCGTGCACAGAATCGTCGCGTCGAGGTTTATATGTATGCAAGTGAGGCGATGATTAATGCAGCTAACAGCGGAGAGTTGAAGTAATATCCAACAAAATAAAAACAACAATCGCATAGTGCCCTGTTGGGGCGTATGCGATTGTTGTATAAATAAGCTTCTTGGTAACCTACAATAAAAACAGATATTATGGGTAAGCGCTATCTATTCTTTGCAACTTTGACATATTCTTATACTATATTGCGCCCTCTGCAAAAAGAGATTTGGCGCAGGGGTGATGATGTCGCCTGGTTTCTCGAGGATAGTTGCCCCGATAAACTTTTTGAGAATGAAAAGAGATTAAAGACAATAGAAGAGGTCCTGGAATATTCGCCTATAGCTGTTTTTGCCGCAGGGAACTATATATATGACTTTCTTCCCGGTGTAAAGGTGGCGGTTTTTCATGGCTACCCAATGAAAAAGCGAATAGAGAAGATTGACGACCACTTTACTATTCGTGGATGGTTCGATATTTATTGCACACAGGGCGAGAGCAGCACCCCTTATTTCAAATATTTAGAGGATAAACACCGATTCTTTAAGATTTATGAGACGGGTTGGTGTAAAGTCGACGAGTTCTACGACCCGACACTTCCTCCCGAACCCAAACGCGAGCGTCCTGTAATTCTCTATTCTCCTACTTTTACAAAGAGTATATGCTCGGCCTGGAATCTGTTGCCGCAGATTGATAAAATGGCTGCCGAGAAGGAGTGGGATTGGATTATTACGTTCCATCCGAAATTGGATGACCCTCAACTTATAGCCGACTATACGGCCCTCGCCGAAAAGCATCCCAACGTGACATTCAGTCGCATAAACGAGGGGCTAAAGACATTCAGGAAAAGCGATGTAATGTTGTGCGACAGTTCTTCTATTATTGTAGAATATATGTTGCTCGATAAGCCTGTTGTAACATTCCGTAATACCCACCCGGGTAATTTCCTGCTTGATGTGCAGAATGTCGAAGATGTGGCTCCCGCTATTGAGAAAGCTCTTACTCGCCCAAAAGAGCTGATGGATAATATATATGCCTATACCTCGCATCACGAGGGGCATCGCGACGGACAAAACTCGGCTCGAGTACTCGATGCTGTCGACGATTTTATTGCCAACCACAAGGATGGTATGAAGAAGAAACCGCTTAATCTTGTGCGCAAACTAAAGATGCGTTGGCAGGTGTATAAAAAGACCGGTAAATTCTATTTTTGATTATTTAGAACTCTAAAGACTCTTACTCCCAAACTGCTCTTTTTAGTGCGCATATAATCGTACAGTGTCTGCTCGTCGATTATAGTCACTCCCTTGCCGCTTGATGCGTGTATAAGGTGCAGCCTGCCGTCAATCCATCGGGCAAAGCCTACGTGTGTCACGTCTAACCCTTTAATAGAAGTCACAAGCGCAAGAATATCACCATTCTTAATGTTTAGTTGCGACGGACTGCCGTTAAGAGCACTCTTAGGTATATATCTTATATCTATATTCCTAAATGGTTGTTCAAATTTTTCTATCTCGGCAACAAGGGAGGGGTTCTCTTTTAACTGCTTGTAGCTTGTTGGATGACTGCTCATAAAACTCAGATTCAGTCGTTGTGTAGCAGTGTGTGAGTTACCAACAATCTCCTCTATGATGCCTTGTTTCGTGCTGTCGGCAATCCACTGCGATATATAGTGCAAGCGGCTGGGGTATCCGTCGCATATACCGTTGCGATAGCGCAGACTCTGTAGTGTGTGGCAGAAATCGCTGAAACATCTGCTACCTCTTTTTGCGGTTATTGCAATGGCGGCAATAGTCTCGATAAATGTCGTACAGTCATATTCTCTTGTGTTTATGACAATCCTTTCAAGGGTGCAACTGTCGAGGGTGGATGCAACGTAAGGGAGACCTAAAAACAGTAATGCACTCTCCGAGATGCAATCCTGCTCGCTGCAATTAATAGAGTGCTCCAGAGCCTTTTCTACTCTTATGCTATCGTTGGGGGTATACACATATTGTTGCGCAGCGGCAGCTACGCTGTAAAGAAATAGTAATAATATTGTTATGGTCTGACGTACTCTTTTCATTGTGATATTGGTTATATTTTGTAAATATACGCACTTTTTCGGTTTATTTACTTATCTTAGCCACGTGATGAAACAAATTTTTATGTGTAGGATTTTTTTGTTGCTGATATACTTTCTCCCTTTAACGCTGTTTGCACAGTTTACCGAGTCGCGTTCTATTGATATTCGTGCTCTGCAGATGCAGCTAAACGACCAATGGGATGCTGTGCCTGTGCTTACATTGGGTAGCGATGACGAAATGTGTTTTTCGTTTGACGAGATGTCGCATAGCTATCATCGTTATACTTATCGCATTGTTCACTGCAACGCCGATTGGTCGCAGTCGGAACTGTTCCCAATAGACTATCTTGAAGGATTTAACGACCGCCCAATAGAGGATTGGCAAGCATCGGAGAATACAACACAACTCTATTCGCGTTACCAATTCTACCTGCCCAATGACGATGTATCACTAAAGGTGTCGGGAAACTACAAAGTCGAGATTTATGACGACGAGGCCGATGACGACTCTCCTGTAGCCCTTTTTGGCTTTGCTGTTGTTGAGCCTCGTGTGGGAATAGAGGCACAGGTAAGCGCCGATACCGAGATTGACCGAAACAAAACCCATCAGCAGGTAAGTTTCAAAGTAAATTATGCCGGTTACGAAATATCGTCGCCGGCTACCGAGGTTAAGGTAAGGGTGTTTCAGAATCGTCGTCTCGATAATTTTGTTGATGGAATTAAGCCTACATATATTAGCTCGGGAGGGTTGGAGTATGTGCATAATCGCAAACTTATATTTGATGCAGGAAACGAGTTCCGTCGTTTCGAGGTTACCGACCCTCATTCGCCGGGTATGAATGTCGAAAGCGTAGTGTATAGCGAACCATACTATCACGTAGGTCTGTATTCCGATTCGCCTTCGCGCAGCTACTCTAATGTACGTGACGAAAATGGTCGTTTCTATGTGAATACTCTCGAAGGGTACGGCAGTAGTATGGAGGCCGATTATGCACTTGTGCATTTTAGGTTTAATGCTCCATATCGTACGGGAGGCAACTATTACCTCTTGGGTGATTATTGGGGTAACCGTTTCGGTGATTTCAATAAACTACAGTACGATAGTGCCGAGGGACTGTACCTCACCACTCAACTTATGAAATTCGGTGTGCACAATTATCAATATGTGTGGTTGCCGACGGGTGAGGAACGTGCTTTTACCGATGTTGCCGAGGGGGATTTCTTTAATACCGAGAACGAGTACCTTATATTGGTCTATCATCGTGCCTTTGGCTCCAGGTACGATAAACTTATAGGTGTGCAACGAATCAATTTCCGCTATTAATCAAATTGTCCTTCGCTGTGTTTAAAGTACTCGCTGTAAATAAACAAGCGGACGTGCAAAAGTTATTGTGCACGTCCGCTTGTATTTATGTCTGTATTAGAAACGGTCGATAAATATCTCTAAACTCTTCCAGAAGTTTCTCTTTTCGATGTGTGTGTATTGGCTGAGTTTGTTTAACATACGATACACCTTTGTGTTTTTTCTAATCTGCTGGCGTGTAAAGCGGTAGAATACAAACGTGATGAGAATACTGAAGAAGAGTACCACATACAACTGTATATCGACCGAAGCACCCAATAAAAACGAAATCAACCAAGCAAGAACTACGAGTGTGTTGAGGCTGAGTATCGAGAATGTTGTACCAATGTGCGAGAAACCAAGGTCTATGAAAAGATGATGCAGGTGTGTCTTGTCGGCATTGAAAGGTGATGTACCACGAATTATACGCATAGACATAACACGCAGGGTGTCGAACACAGGAACCGATAATACAGCCAGACAGAATGGAATAAGACCGATATTCTTTCTTGACAATTCACTGCTAAGAGAGTCGGAACATAATATGTTGATAATGAATATCGACATTATGATTCCCATAACAAGCGCACCACCGTCTCCAATAAACATACGTGTGTTACTTCCGAACACATTGTGCAAGAAGAATGGTATTATGGCACCTGCAGCCGACATTGCTATTATGGCCATTGGAATATTGTTCGATAGGACAAACAGAATTGCAAATAGCGAGCAGGCCATTACGCAGAAACCTGTTGAAAGACCATTTACTCCATCTATAAGATTTATGGCATTTATGATACCTACTGCCGCAACTATAGTCAAAGGACCGGCACACCAGAAAGGTATTGCCTGAATACCCCAAAGACCAAAGAAGTTATTTATAGAGTGTTGGGTTACTATCATCAATAGCACTATAACACTGATTTCGATGAGGAATCTCAACTTTGGCGACAAGTCCAATATATCGTCAATAGTACCAACATATAGCATTATGCTCATTACCGCAAGGTATATAAACATATAGTTCGAACTAATCAACTGCGAACTGCACATTCCAAGCAGCAGACCAAAAAATACAGCCAGGCCGCCCATTACCGGGGTGGGGCGACGTTGCAGCTTACGGGCATCGGGGTTATCTACGAGGTTTTTCATTATGGCAATTTTTAGAACTTTCGGGTGCATCCATAATGTTGCAAAAAACGCCACTAAAAACGGAATAACAAGATGATATAGTACTGACACTGTTCCTGACATTTGTTCAACTATTTTATTTGTTATTATTTATGTTATTTCTATCTTTTGGTGTCTAAACAAAATTCTTCCTTCGGTGTAATGAAGTTGTTTCTAAATCTTCTCGACCAAGATAGCCGGTATCGATGCTGTGGCTACAGCTGTTATGCCTTCTATCTTAACAACGACGCAACGTCCTCTTTTATTGTTTAACTTCATAAAAAATCCTTCAACTCCCTCGAAAGGGCCACTGAGGATGCGTACGCGATCGCCTTGTGTCAGGTGCAACTGCTCTTCGCTTATATATTCTATTCTATCATCGTCGCTACCTGCTACTGCTATAAAATCGAGCATTTGCTTCTTGGGAACGGTCAATACCTCTCTCGAACTATTGCCGTTTATGCTCATTACATATCTTAGCCAAGGAATCTTTGTGAGTTTTATCTCATCTATCCTCTTCCTCGAGCTATTTACAAAAATGTAATTATGCAGTGCCGATATTCTCTTTTTAACGTATTTACCACTTTTGTCGAGCTTGCGAACTGTCTTCATTGGTACAAAATTGGGAATATCGAGCGCGTCGAACTGCTCTTTTGCCAACAACTCGCGCTGGTAAGTGACACGTAGCACAAACCATTCGTTATCCTGTTCCTTTGTTATCTCTGACTCCATTTCGCTTAGAAAATCTGTAGTAAAATACTTTCATCAAATTTAGAATGCAATCTATTGTATTATAAAACTTGCTGATTGTATTTACAACAACTCCATAAATGCAAAAGTAGGTAATTTTTTTATAAAAAACCTTCTATCTGCTCAAAAAAATATGCTTTGATACAAAATGAAACATTCTCTATAGAATAAAAATTTCCTTACTTGTAGGTGATTATTGATGATTAAAGAGAAAAAAGTTTTTTATTCTGTTTTTTTGCTCTATATTTGCTATCCAACGAATATACGCTGCACTCGCTTTGAAAAATATTCAAGCAGCTTGATATTTTTCGCTTGTTTGTATCTATATTTGCGCTTTAGCGCGAAAATGGACTGCACCAGCTGCGAAATGTCAAAGTAAAGTTTCACTATCTCGCTCGTTTGTTCGTATATTTATTTTTTTTGTGTATTGTGTGATTTACAACCTACTATAAAATAAAAACAGGAATGAGTAATTCAAATCATATTGTTATTATGGCGGGTGGCATTGGAAGCCGCTTTTGGCCCATAAGTACTGCCGAGCGTCCCAAGCAGTTTATAGATGTTCTTGGTTGCGGAAAGACGCTGCTACAACTTACGGTGGAGCGTTTTGGTGATATATGTCCAATGGAAAATGTATGGGTGGTAACATCGGTTAACTACGCAACTCTTGTTAAAGAGCAGTTGCCAATGATTCCCGAGGATAATATCCTGTTAGAGCCTTGTCGTCGCAATACTGCGCCTTGCATCGCTTACGCAGCCTGGAAAATAAAGAAGAGAGACCCAAAAGCAAATATGGTGGTTACCCCAAGCGACCACTTTGTGTCGGATGTCGCGGAGTTTCAGAGGGTTATAAAATCCTCACTGAAATTTGCTTCGGAGTCGGATGCAATTATGACCCTGGGAATGAAGCCTACACGCCCCGAGACAGGATACGGATACATCGAGGCGGTTCTTGGTACTTCTACTCTCTCTAATAAAGAGGTATATCGTGTCGACTCTTTTAAAGAGAAACCCGACCTTGACACTGCAAAACAGTATATATCAAAGAATAATTTCTATTGGAACTCGGGAATATTCATCTGGAGTGTGCAGACTATCGTAAACGCTTTTCGTGTTTATCAGTCGCCCATAGCATCAATCTTTGAATCGATGATGCCGGTATATTTTACCGATAAGGAGCAAGAGACTGTAAACGAAAAATTCCCCGAGTGTCGAAATATCTCGGTCGATTATGCCATACTCGAACGCGCTGATGAGATATTTGTATTCCCTGCCGGCTTTGGCTGGAGTGACCTTGGAACGTGGGGCTCGCTTTACGAGCGCTTGTCGCACGACCTTAATGGTAATGTGGTAATATCAAAGAACGTAGAGTTATGTGAGTCGCATAATTGTATTGTGCATACTATGCAGGAGAAACGTGTGGTTATAATTGGAATGAACGACTGCATTGTTGCCGAGCAAGATGGTGAACTGCTCATCTGTCGTATGGATGAGGAGGGACGAATAAAGGACTTCTCGGACAAGCATTGATAATCGATAAACGTTTATTATAAACTTTATAAACTTTTAAACCTTGCCACGCCGTAACACAGCGTGGCAAGACAGTTTTTAATTGGTGGTTATACGCGAAATAAATTCATCGAGCATAATATCGCTGCTGTATGGTACATTGAACAGCCTAAAGAGAGAGTCGCTTTTTCCATCTAATGCCGAGGCAATCATCTGCTTGAACTCCTCATTCTTGCAGTCGCTGCGGTAGAGAGTATACGCTATATATGCGTCAATCTCTGCAGTGTCAGGAGCAATATTGCGTGCTATGCGCAGCGGGTAAAGCGCAAGCGGTGAGGCGCCTTTCTCTATTAACTGTTTACAAAGCTCGAAGATAATCTCATACGTTTGCCACTCTTTTGCTTCGGTTGCATTTATATCGGGGAATGTCATATTCTCCTTGTCGCGAAGCTCATAAAGTGCGCTCTCATTTGCAATTATCTGCTTTAAGATATGACTCTCGGGTTTATAGTGCATTGCCTCTTCTATATATGTGATAGCAGTGTCAATCTCGTTTATTCTGTAAAGAAGCAGTGCTATGTTTAGCAGCGAAAGCATTGTCTCTATGCCAAGCCCCTTTTTTGCGCTCTTTTCGGCTACTCTCTTAAATTCGCTTATTCCCGACGTCGCTCCCGAACTATATGCAGTGGCCAGAGCCTGATAAAAGTCGGGGATAATACTTTTGGGGTATTTATCTCCTAATGAGGCGAATAACTTTTTCGACTTCTCGTAGTCGCGCAGATGATGGTAGCAGTAGGCCTGCATCATCTTGGCATACTCTATACTGTCGTCTATTGTCGATTCGTACTCGAAGCACTCCAATGCTTTGCCGAATCGTCTTATCATAAAATATATATGTCCCAACTGCTCCCAATAGAAAGTGGAGTAGGGCTCCTCGTCTAAAAGACTGTTGTATATCTCTATTGCCTCGTCGGTACGTTGCAACTCAATCAGACTTTCGGCTTTCACCTCCAATAGGTTACGGTTACCGGGATAACTGCCAAGCCCTTTGTCAGCAGTTGAAAGAACATCTTGTGCAAATCCGCAGTCGAGCATAATCTCTAATGCTTCGTATGATGCCTCGTCGGTGATTGTGCTTCGGCGCAATAGCTCGCGGGCTATTCGACGGGCTGTCTTAAAATCCTTTATTGCAAGGTATGTTTCGGCTTTCAATAGCAGTGTCTCCTCGTCCTCGACATATTGTAGTTTTTCGAGTAGTGGCAGTGCTGCCTCGGGACTGTTGTACGAAAGTAACATACGTACCTCCATCTTGGTAATCTCGGGACTTCCCGGGTGCAGACGCTTGGCTAGGGTATATACCTCCTCAACCTCTTGCGCCTTTTCGTGAAAGAGGTAGTACGATAGAATATCGGCAAGTTGGTCGGTCTCGAAGTAGAGATTGTTGTTCTCTTCTTTCATCTGCTCGTATCTCTTTAGCAGGTCGCGAAACTCGGGTGTCTCGAAGTATTCTTTGTCGTTATTCATAGAGGATTATTTTTTCTTTTACTGTTATGCAAAGAAACAAGAGGGTATGCCTTTTTTCTCTCGACACACCCTCTTATATGTAATTACTGCGATTATTTTCCTTTTACCTTGCTCCAGGTATCTTTTAGCGATACGGTGCGGTTGAATACGGGGTGTCCGGGACGGCTGTCGGGGTCGACATTAAAGTATCCTATTCGCTGGAACTGCAAATAATCGAGTGGCTTGAGGTCGGCTGCAAACTCCTCAACGTAGCAGTTGGTGAGTATCTGCAATGAGTCGGGATTTATAATCTCTTTCATACCGGTGAGTGCGTCGCACTGCTTTGCCTCGCGCACTGCTGCAAGCTCGTCGCGTGGGTTCTCTACTTTCCACAAACGGTCGTAGAGACGAACCTCGGCCTGTACGCTGTGTGCGCAACTTACCCAGTGCAGAGTACTCTTTACCTTGCGGTTGGCCTCGGCCTCGCCGGTCTTTGTCTGGGGGATATATTCGCAAAGAACTTCGGTAACGTTGCCATCGGCATCTTTATTGCATCCTGTACACAGCACGATGTAAGCATTCTTTAGACGCACCTCGCGACCGGGGGTAAGACGGTAGAAACTCTTGGGAGCGTCCTCCATAAAGTCGTCGCGCTCTATCCACAATTCGCGGCTGAACTCTATGTTGTGTGTGCCGCTGTTGGGGTCTTCGGGGTTGTTTACTGCCTGTAGTGTCTCAACCTTGTCCTCGGGGTAGTTTGTAATAACCAATTTTACCGGGTTTATTACCGCCGATACGCGTGTGGCACGGCTGTTAAGGTCTTCGCGCACTGCCGACTCAAGCAGTGAGATGTCGTTAAGTGCATCGTATTTTGTATATCCAATCTTGTCTATGAATTTGGCTATCGACTCGGGAGAGTAACCACGACGGCGTATACCGCATAGTGTCGGCATACGGGGGTCGTCCCAGCCGTTAACAAGTTTTTCCTTTACAAGGGTGAGCAGGTTGCGCTTGCTCATAAGTGTGTAGCTCAGGTTCAGCTTGTTGAACTCGTACTGGCGGGGACGGTTGTCGTCGAGCTCCTTGCCCTCTTTCACCCAATCGACGAAGAGGTCGTACAGGGGACGGTGGGGCACAAATTCAAGTGTACAAAGCGAGTGTGTAACGCCCTCGAAGAAGTCGCTCTGTCCGTGTGCAAAGTCGTACATAGGATAGGCCTTCCAGGTGCTGCCGGTACGGTGATGAGGGTGCATAACTACGCGGTAGATGATGGGGTCGCGGAAGTGCATATTCGAGTGTGCCATATCAATTTTGGCACGAAGCACCATTGCTCCCTCGGGTACCTCGCCGCTGTTCATTTTGTAGAAAAGCTCGAGACTCTCTTCAATGGGGCGGTTGCGATAAGGGCTCTCGGTTCCTGCCTGTGTAGGGGTGCCTTTCTGCTGTGCTATCTGCTCCGATGTCTGCTCGTCGATATATGCCTTGCCCTCTTTAATAAGACGCACTGCAAAGTTCCACAACTGCTGGAAATAGTCCGAAGCATAGTAGACATTGGCCCAATCGAATCCCAACCATTTTATATCCTCCATAATAGACTCTACATATTCGGTCTCCTCTTTGCTGGGGTTGGTATCGTCGAAACGCAGGTTACATATTCCGTTATACTTCTGAGCCATTCCAAAGTCCAAATGTATTGCCTTTGCGTGACCAATATGAAGATAGCCGTTGGGCTCGGGCGGGAAACGTGTCTGTATTCGTCTGCCATTCTTACCCTCCTCAAGGTCATTCACAATAATCTGTTCAATGAAACTGAGGCTTTTCTTCTCGCTCTTTTCTGTTTCGTTAATCTCGCTCATTATATAATGATACTTTTATGTTATTCAAATTGCTATTTATGGCACAATGCCAACAACTTGCAAAATTAGTGAATATCTGCCAAAAAATCCAATAAATTGGGTAAATAGTTTTCTGTGAAGGTTATGAAATGTACGAAAAGTGATTGCTTAAATATCAATCACTTCTTTACTTCACTTTTGAATCTGTTTATCTGCCTTATTGCTTATCGAGCAGTAGTAACCTATCTTATAAAAATTCAGCAATGTCAGAGAGGGGTGTTGGCTCAGTAGATTGGCGCGAAGTATATGGCGAAGCGCTTTCCACAAGAAAAGGACTATTCCTGTGAGGTGCAGATTCTTTAATCGTGTGTAACATCGCAGCAGGGTGGTGGGAGCTATCTTGTCTTGTAGTTGCAGCAGTGTGTGAAGCGACTCCTCGACCTTTGCAAGATACACCTTGTTGCTCTCTAAACCGATGTGTAAGAGCGGTGCGTCAATGTGTTTTATTGTAACTCCTCTTTGCCGAAGTTCGTAGCCGAAAATGGTATCTTCGTAACCATAATTCTTTATGCTCTCGTCGAATCGTATTTCTAAAAACAGTTCACGACGAATTGCGAAACAGAATGTTGTGAATCGGTCATACGGTGCTTTGTTGCGCTCTTTGGCGCTGCGACGTTTGTCGGCGGCGCGTTCGTAGCGGTGACGCAGTGTGCAGCTGTTGGTAAGAGGGTGCTCCGAGTGATACAGACCGCCGCACACAACGGAGTGCTCTTCGAGTGCCTCGCTGTATCGTTTCAGAATATCCCCTTGCTCTACAACAGCATCGCTGTCGATGAAGAAGATATTTCGTCCGCGTGCCTCTTGTGCCAGGATGTTACGTATCTTCGAGCGTCCTACATTTGTCTGTTTAACTATAATGTGGCAGTGTGGCATTTGTGCCAATGGGGCATTAAGTGCAATACCTTTTGGCGATGAGCCATCCTCGCCCACGATAATCTCGTAGTCGATACCCAAACTGTCGGCCTGCCGATGCAGGCTCTCTACCAATGTGCGACAGCAGTAGTCTCTTGTAGGAATAAGTATTGATAACATTCTGTGCAAAATTATTTAATAAATTTTTATATACAAAAAAAGGGAGCATCTTTTTGAAAGATGCACCCCAATTCCAATCTGTTTTCTGATATGTTAATTATATAACCAAGAGAAAATAATTTCTAATCGATTGTGTGTAGGGGCGATTTATAATCGCATACATCTCAATGTGAAACTTACGTTATTTAACGAAAACTTTCTTGCCGTCTACAATATATATACCTTGTGAGGGATTATTTACCACGCGTCCCTGAAGGTCGTATACCTTGCCACTGTTGCTGTTATTCTCTATTGCTTCGATGCCTGTCTCAACTTCGATAGTCGATTCCTCGAAACTCCAGATGCTTGCTCCCCAGAAAGGCTTTGTGAGTACGTAGCTCCAAGAGTCGGGGTTTATGTACCAGCTTGTGGCGCCCTTGTTGCCGATTATACAGATACCTGTATCTCCTGTATCGACAGTCATCTGCTCAAGTGTCCACGAGTACTCCTTTCCTACTCGTACTGTCTGGTCGGCAACGTCGTTGGCAATATATGCACTCTTTCCGTTTAGTTTGCTATATATGCTTACGGTGCCGTCGCCGTTCTTTCTGATAGACCACAGGTAGCCGTCACCGCTGCCATTTGTCTTGGGCTCTACTCGTCCGCTGCTGCTGCAAACAGCATAGTAGTTTGTGAAGTAGGCATTGCGAATGTAGTAGTATACATCCTCGCGCAGAGCATCGATTATATCGGTACGAGGCATCATCAGGAATTGGTTGTACAACGCTACGTATATGTTGTATGTCTCCTCTGTAATATTGCCCTGTTCCAAAAGTGCCTTTGCGGGAGTAATAAGGCTGTTCTGCAGAAAATCGATGGCTTCGTTTGTAGGCTCACCAATCTTTCCGGGAGCGGCCTTTTCGACAATGCGTACACATTTGTCATACAATCCTTGTAACTGTGCAGTAAAATCGCTGACTTCTACAATGTACCAGGTGCCGGGGTAACAGAGCGCGGGATTGTTGTAGGCATTTACATTACCCGACAGCTCGGCGTGCAGGCGCTTGATGTTGCCTGTTGCCAACGGCTTGTATCCTGCTACAGCCGATATTGTCACAACGCCGGGGATAAAAGTGTAGTCGCGTGTGGCAATGGTGGCTTTGTCTATGCGCACAGCTGTTCCGCTTTCGCTCATTTTCACTGCTGCGTTGTATGTGGGCATACTCAACTGAAGTCCGTTGCACAGGTTTTTTAGCATATATCCGCTCTCCTGTGGTTCGAACTGCCACAGCTCCTCGGGCTCAACCTGCGGTGTGTAGTGGAAACGTACACCGCTCTCGGTGACATACATTGTAGAGCCTGCAAACTGCTTTTTGTAGTAGGTAGATGCCGACACAATCTGATAGGTCTTTCCTATCTGTGGTTGTGTTATCTCGCCTTTCTTGTATGCGCTGACTGCTGCCGATATTGCAGATGCATCGCCACTCTCGATGGCAACTGCAAGGGCATCGTGAAGCTCTGCCGAGGGGTAGCCTACTGCACCTCTGATGCTTGTTGTCAGAATATTCTGTGCTTCGAGTATTGTTTGCTCCTCATCGCTCAGTTCGGCCTGCTCGATATAGTGCTTGGCGTATGTGTAGCCAAGAGCATCGAGAATCTCATCGTGTGTTTGCAGACGCTTGTAGAAAGAGCCCCAGCTCTTTTTTGCAGTGGGCAACCAACCTGTCTCGGCAAGTGCCAGCATACGGGGCAGCAACTGATACTCCAGCTCAATGTCGTCATTCAGTGTCTCGGCCCACAAGTTACCCTGAACACCCATACAATACTCCTCGCGTCCACCGAGTGACGATACGGGATTCAGCGAATAAACCTCCTCTATTGTGTTCACGTGAGAGTCGCCCCAACCGCCATAGTAAGGCTCATCGATGATAGTGCGGTCGGCGGGTACCTGCATAAAGTCGAGATAAACGTGTGAGTAGGGAGTAATAATACTCTTGAAACCCTTGTTGGCAGCATCGGCGCTCTTGCCTATGCTGTTCCACGCCATAATAACAGGCTTAACCTTGTTGTTACTGCTCCAATGCGATAGAAGCTCGTCCCACACGACAATATCTTTGCCGTGCTTCTCCTTAAGGTAGGTGCCAAGCTCCTCGACCAACCACGATTGCAACTGATTCACTCCTGTGAGACCCTCTTCGCGTACACGACGCAGGCAATCTTCGTTTGTCTGCCATTGTGTGGTGGGACACTCGTCACCACCGATGTGAATATAGGGGTAGGGGAAGATTGCGGCTACATTGTCGAGCACGCATTTGAGGAAGTCAATTACCTCGTCCTTGCCAATATTCAGTACATCCTCCGATATTCCGCTGTCGAGGCGCACCGAATAATTCTTTGTGGGGTCACAACTAAATTCGGGGTAGGCTGTTACAGCGGCTACCATATGTCCTGGAAGGTCAATCTCGGGCAGAATGTCGATGTTACGCTCGGCTGCGTAGGCTACAATCTCGCGCAGGTCGTCCTGTGAGAACCACATTCCGCGACCATACTCTGTGTCGTCGAAGAATTTTGTGCCCTCGCCGGGGTTTGTGAACGAACCGCTGCGCACTGCACCAACCTCGGTGAGCAGAGGATATTCGGGTATCTCGATGCGCCAGCCCTGGTCGTCGGTCAGATGCCAATGCAGGCGGTTCATCTTGTAGAGTGCCATAATATCGAGCACTCTCTTTACCTCGTCCTTGTCGAAGAAGTGGCGGGCAACGTCCATCATAAAGCCGCGGTGTCCGTATTGCGGTGCGTCGCTAATGGTTACGTATGGAATACTCCAATCGGGTTCCTGTTCGTTGTGACCAAAAATGGCGCGGGGAAGCAGTTGCTTCAATGTCTGAATGGCATAGAAGAATCCTGCGTCCGATGAGGCTTTAATCTCAATGCCTTTTTCGGTAACAGCAAGGGTATATGCCTCATCCGAGAGTGAAGCGTCGGTCGACAGCCATATTTCACCCTCGCCACACTCCTCGGCGCTCTCTTTCACTGCGAGCTTAATGCCCGATGCCTTCTCTACCATTGTCGCAAACTCTGTTGCCATCTTTTGTGTGGCTTCGTTGGGACAGGCAATGGCTGTAAGAGCCGAGAGTGCCTTACGCTCGTCCTCGTTTGTAAAAGTAAGCTCCTTGGGGTAGGGGATTATGCTTATCTTTGCCTCCTGCAACGCTGCCTTTGCCGATGTAAATGTTACGGGGTTGTTAGGGTCGCTCTTGTCCCAAAGACCGATACCTCGGTTGGCTCCCGGGCCGCCCCATAGGTTCATCGATATGTTGCTGTTTCCAACGGGCTGTATCTCGTATCCGTCTGAGTAGCTGCTGTTTGTGGTCTTGTTTATCTGGAACTTACTCACTCCGCTTGGGGTGGTGGCAGCCGATACCATCTGATTTTTTGCAGCAGATGGTACATACAATGTGTAGCCTTTTTTGTTGGTAAACGAGTAACCGTCGGTGGCATTACCGGTTATTTTCCATTGTTGCTCGTCTGTGGCTGTGGCCGAGGCTGTGGCAATCTGCGCACCATCGGCATTGGCCGAAAATGTCTCGCCACCATTCATAAACTGTATGAGGTACCACACCTCATTACTCTCACTGCTGATGGTTGGAAATTCCTGTGCGCGTAGTGACACAAGGCACAGAAGTGATAGTAGTAAAATAGATAACTTTTTCATAATGGTTGATTATTATTTCTTTTTATTCTTTTTAACCTCTTGCAGCAGATGCTTAACGCCTGCCTCAATTTGTGCATCCTTGCCAATGAGACGCTCTTCGGGAGTGTTGTAAACCTCGATGTCGGGTTGCAACTGCTGGTTCTCGAGCGCATTGCCGTTCATATCGCACACCGTTGTCTGAGGTACGCCGAATACGATAGAGGGGTCAATCTGTGTCTCCCACCACACTGCTGTCATTGTGCCGGGAACGGGGGCGCCAATGAGCTTTCCTATTCCTAATGTCTTGTATACATTGGGGAATCCGTGAGCGTTAGAGTAGTTGTCCTCGCACACAAGCACCGCCGATGGCTTGCACCACTGTGTAAAGGGGTCGCTGCCTACATACTGTCCGCGAGGGGTGAAACGCTGATACTCCTTACCCGAGAGCAGTATTGCAAGGTCCTCGTGCAACCATCCGCCGCCGTTGTGGCGTGTGTCGATGAGCACTGCATCGTGGTTGCGGTAGCGTCCTAATAGCTCGGAATATGTGTTGCGGAAACTCTCGCTATCCATTCCTTTAATGTGTATGTAACCTATTCTTCCATCCGAAAGCGAGTCGACAAGGGCGCGCTTGCGCTCGACCCAACGTTTGTAAAGCAGTGTGTTCTGCTCTCCTGCTGTGATGGGCTTTACCCACTCCTCGAAGCGCTCTTTGCTCTTGGGGTTGTAGACTGTGAGCAGAATCTTTTTGCCGGCCTTGTTCTCCAAAAGAGGATAGTAGTCTTTGCCTTTCTCTATTGCGGTGCCGTTTATCTTTTCGATGATGCAACCGTTTGTTATCTTCGACTTTGCGGTTGCAATGGGGCTCTTCTTTATAATCTCTTTAATCTTCAGTCCATCGCCCTTGTATTCGTTGTCGTAGAATACACCAAGCTCGGCTGTCTGATAGCTGCTGCCAATGCCGCTGCGAGCACCTGTGTGCGATGCGTTAAGCTCGCCCAAAAGCTCGCTCAGAAGCTCGGCAAAGTCGACGTTGCTGTTTATGTGGGGAAGGAATTTCTCGTACTCCTTGCCGTAATATTCCCAATCGACACCGTGCAGATTAACATCGTAGAACTTATCTTTTACCTGTCGCCAAACGTGGTCGTATATGTATTTGCGCTCCTCGACGGGCTTGTGGATAAACTCGGCGCTGAACGAGATGTGCTTAACGCTGCCACCACTGATGGTAAAGCATTTGATGCCTCCTGCGCCTGCATATAGCTTGGTCTGGTCGCTGTTGGGAATTAGTCGTCCGTAACCGAATCCCTTAGATACAATCTTGGTGCTGTTCTCGCGGAAGTTGCGCTCCCAAAGGTCGCCACCGGCTTCGAATCGTGTTATATAATAGAGTTTGTCGCCGCTCTTTGTCAGATAGGCATCGCCCATTGCCGATGAGTGTGTTGTAAGGCGCACGATGCGGTCGTGACGGTTCTCGAGGTCGAACTCAAGAGGCTTAACGTCATCTTTTTTATCCTCTTTCTTGTCATCCTTCTTGTCCTCTTTTTTCTTTTTCTTCTCTTTCTTCTCCTCGGCCTCTTTCTTTGCCTTCTCTTCTTTCTCCTTTTGTGCTTTCTCGGCCTCCTCGTAGAGCGCAAGTTCTTCCTTGTTCATACGGAACTTATCGTATGCCTCGGCATCGAAGAACATAATATACTCGTCGCTGTGTGCTCCCCAACTGCCGTGACTGCGGTATCCGGCGCGGTCGGATGACCATATCATAGCCTTTCCGTCGAGTGCCCAACGTGCATTATCGTCGGTGTAACCGCTCTCGGTGAGGTTGTGAATCTCGCCTTTGCCATCGGCCTTTACAAGTGCAATATCGGTGTTGTTCCATCCACCAATGCCAATGTAGCTTGTTAGGAACCATTTGCTGTCGGGCGACCACGAGTAGCTTACATCGCCGTCGCTGTACGAGTAGTTATATTTGCCGTCGAGTACAGTGCGTACGTTCTTGCTTTTAAGGTTTATCACTCGCAGGGTAGTACGGTCCTCAAGGAAAGCAACCTCTTTGCCGTCGGGCGAGAAACGAGGCTGGAACGATGTCTTGTTGCTAACCACCAGCGGCTCCTCTTTCAGCTCGGCTGCGTGAGTGAAATATTTGTCCTCTTCGCGAACTATGGTTGTCATATATATGCCCCAAACACCGTTGCGCTCGGCCGAATATACGATTGAGCGTCCGTCGGGGCTGATGTCTACATTACGCTCCTGCTCGGGTGTGTCGGTGATGCGACGTGTGCTGTTGTGCTCGGCCATTGTCACGAATACATCGCCACGAGCGATGAAGGCAATCTCTTTCTCGTTCTTTGATACCGCAATTTCGCGTGCTCCACTCGTCAGGCTCATAATGCGACGGTCGGTGGGTGCAATATCTGCTGTCAGGCTTATGCTCACTTTCTTGGCGCTCTTACCGGGTACGATGGTGTAGATGTCGCCATCGAATGTGTAGCATAGTGTACCGTTGTCGTCAGCTGTGAGGAAACGCACAGGATGCTTGCCGTGCTTTGTTATCTGCTTGTTGCTTCCGTCGGCAGTAGCGTGGTAAACGTTGAACGAACCATTCTGCTCGCTAAGATAGTAGTAGCTGTTGCCGTCGGCTGCCCATACGGGATTTCTATCCTCGCCGTTGAAACTGCTCAGCTTTGTAAATTTGCGTGGGCCGTCGACTGTGGTTCTCCAAATATCGCGTGTGATAGATGAGCGGTGATGCTTGCGCCACTGGTCTTCGTAACCTTTCTTGTCGTGATATATAATCTCACCCTTAGCGTTAATATCCAAAGACTCCATATATTCCGATGAGAAAAGCTCGGGACGACCGCCATTGGTGCTCACCTTGTAAATCTGGCTTGTGTTGGGAAACTCGCCATATTGGTTGTCGGGCATCATTGCGGCAACATACAGAATCTCGTTGCTGTTAAGGAACGCAACGGGTTTCTCGCTTGTCGAGTGTGTGGTAAGACGTTTAGGTACACCGCCATCCTTCGAAACAATGTAAACGTCCATACTCCCCTTGCGTGTCGATGCAAATGCAATCTGCTTGCTGTCGGGCGACCATACGGGTTGTGTGTCGTAAGCCTCGTGCGAGGTAATTTGGCGGGCACTGCCGCCTGTGGCATCTACCGTAAAGATATCGCCCATATAGGTAAATGCAATGGTTTTTCCATCGGGCGAAATTGCACTGTTTCTAAGCCAATGCGGAGTCTGCTGTGCGCCTGCTGTCATTGTGACGAGGGCTGCACATAAAAGAAAAATTTTCCTCATAGGTTTATGTTTTAAAATTTAAATTGTCTGTGAACTGACTGAATATTTACAAACTGCAATTATAGTCAAAAAAAATGATAAAAAAGGAGTTAATTTTTAAAATGAGATAAAAAAACATAAAAATGTCTTTTGTTTGTCAAAAAGAGTGGTTTTCTTTTGCTTCTCGGCATAATATTGCTATTTTCGCAATTAGTGAAACTCTAAAAACTAACTATATGAAAACCGATATTGAAATTGCTCAAGAGGCGAAACTCGAAAGAATAGAGAATGTGGCTGCCACGATTGGTATTGCTGCCGACGAGTTGGAACATTATGGTAAGTATATTGCAAAATTGCCTCTGCATCTGATAGGCGAGCAGAAGGGTAAACTGATTCTTGTTACAGCTATCACAGCAACTAAGGCCGGCATTGGAAAGACAACTGTTTCCATTGGCTTGGCGTTGGGATTGAATAAGATTGGTAAGCGCGCCGTAGTTGCTCTGCGCGAACCTTCGCTGGGCCCCTGCTTCGGTATGAAGGGTGGTGCTGCCGGCGGTGGTTATGCTCAGGTGTTGCCTATGGAGAAGATTAACCTGCATTTTACAGGCGATTTTCACGCTATAACCTCGGCACATAATATGATTTCGGCGCTGCTCGATAATTATCTCTATCAGCACGCTAAGGATGGCTTCGGGCTCAAAGAGATTCTGTGGCGTCGTGTCCTTGACGTTAATGACCGCTCTCTGCGCTCTATTGTGACAGGCCTAGGACCCTCGACCAACGGACTCACTCAGCAAGCCGGGTTCGATATTACCCCGGCATCGGAGCTTATGGCTATTCTCTGCCTTGCTGCAGACGAGGCCGACCTTCGTCGTCGCATCGAGAATATTCTGCTTGGTTACACCTACGATGGCGAGCCTTTCACTGTGAAAGACCTCGGCGCGGCAGGTTCTATTGTGGTGCTTCTGAAGGATGCTATTCAGCCCAACCTTGTGCAGACAACCGAGAATACTCCCGCCATCGTTCACGGAGGGCCTTTTGCAAATATTGCTCACGGATGTAACTCGCAGCTTGCCACAAAGATGGCGCTTGCGCATAGCGAATATACAATTACCGAGGCAGGCTTCGGAGCCGATCTTGGAGCCGAGAAATTTTACAATATCCTTTGCCGCAAGAGTGGCTTGCAGCCCGATGCAACGGTAATTGTGGCTACGGCACAGGGACTGAAAATGCACGGCGGTGTAGCACTCGACAAAATTAAAGAACCCGATATGGAGGGGCTGCGCAACGGTCTTGCCAACCTCGACCGTCACGTTGCCAATCTGCGCTCTTTCGGGCAATCGGTGATTGTGGTGTTCAACCGCTTTGCAACAGACACCGACGAAGAGATGGCGCTTCTGCGTGAGCACTGCGAGCAGACACTCGGCTTGCCGTTTGTAATAAACAATGCCTTTGCTCAGGGTGGAGAGGGTGCTGTCGAGATGGCAAATATCGTTGTTGAGACAATAGAGAAGAATCCTTCGCAAAAGCCACTCCGTTTTACATACGACGATGCCGACAGCATCCGTACAAAGATAGAGAAGGTGGCAAAGAATATCTACGGTGCAGCAACAGTATCGTTTGCCAAGGCTGCCCTCGACCGCATTAAACTTGCCGAGAAACACGGAATGTCGCAATTCCCCGTCTGCATTGCAAAGACGCAGTTCTCGTTCTCGGGTGACGAAAAACAGTATGGCGCAGTCAGCGGATTCGATCTTAACATTCGCGATGTGGTGCTTAATGCCGGCTCCGAGATGATTGTTGCCATTGCAGGTAATATTATGCGTATGCCGGGACTCCCTAAAGAGCCGCAAGCCAACCGCATAGATTATATTAATGGCGAGATTATAGGATTGAGCTAATCTCTCTTACCCTTTAGTGGAGAGTATGACCGATGAAAATCGGTTAAGTAAATTATAGTGTGCTCGGCTGCTGTATAACAGTGGTCGAGCACCGCTTTTTTATATAAAGCGCAAAAAACTCTCTAGCGAGTTTTTTCGGGCGATTAGAAATCGCCCGTAACCGCGTTTATTGAGGTAAAATACTGAGGGTTCGCTGTTTGAAAGTTACTCTTGCCTGCATTTCGGGCGATTAGAAATCGCCCCTACACGCAATGGAATATCAATGATTTACCTCCGCGTTAATCTTAGCGGACAGTAGGGGCGATTTCCAATTGCCCGTAACCGCGTTTATTGGGGTAAAATACTGAGGGTTCGCTGTTTGAAAGTTACTCTTACCTGCATTTCGGGCGATTATAAATCGCCCCTACACGCAATGAAATATCAATGATTTACCTCCGCGTTAATCTTAGCGCGTGGTCACATACTCCCTCCCCCTGCGGGTACTCCCTCTAAAACTTTCAGGGGGAGAGTTGTTTTGTCCCGCCTAAATAATTTTAAACAGCATCTTACTATATAAACGGAAATTTTTATGTAAGTTTGCATTGTTAAAGGCTCTCTGCTCTTTACAGGGCAGAGGGCCTATGTTAACCAATAATTTAATATTTATGGCACGACCATTAGCCGAGCGCTTACGCCCCAACGATTTTGATGGCTTTGTGGGGCAGAAACATCTTGTGGGCGAGGGAGCTGTGCTGCGCCGGATGATTGACTCGGGCAGAATACTCTCGTTTATCCTGTGGGGGCCTCCCGGCACAGGAAAAACAACCATTGCCAAGATTATAGCCAATAAACTCAACCGCCCTTTCTACACGCTTAACGCTGTGTCGTCGGGAGTAAAAGAGGTGCGCGAGGTAATTGATAAGGCAAAGTCATCGCCGCTCTTTTCCAATGGTGGTGCTATACTCTTTATCGACGAGATTCACCGTTTTAATAAGTCGCAACAGGATTCGCTCCTTAGTGCTGTTGAGACCGGAATTGTCACGCTCATTGGTGCAACAACCGAGAACCCCTCGTTCGAGGTTATTCGTCCGCTCCTCTCGCGTTGTCAGCTCTATGTGCTAAAGTCATTGGAGAAGGAGGATTTACTCTCGCTTTTGCATCACGCGGTAGAGACCGATGAATTGCTTAAGAGTCGTGGGGTGCAGCTGCAAGAGACCGATGCGATGCTGCGTTACAGCGGTGGTGATGCACGTAAACTGTTGAATATCCTTGAACTTGTGGTTGAGGCCGACCCCGATTCGCCTGTCATTGTTACCGATGCAAAGGTTGTTGAGCGTCTGCAACAGAATCCTGCGGCATACGACAAGGATGGCGAGATGCACTACGATATTATCTCGGCATTTATAAAGTCTATTCGCGGTAGCGACCCCGATGCGGCGCTCTATTGGTTGGCACGAATGATTGAGGGCGGCGAGGACCCTGCTTTCATTGCTCGTCGTCTTATTATATCGGCATCCGAGGATGTTGGTCTTGCCAATCCAAATGCAATGCTGTTGGCAAATGCGGCGTTCGATGCGGTAATGAAAATCGGTTGGCCCGAGGGACGCATCCCCCTTGCGCAGGCTACCATCTATCTAGCGACATCTCCAAAGAGTAACTCGGCCTATATGGGTATAAACAGCGCGCTTGAGACGGTACGTGCTACCGGCAATTTGCCGGTGCCGTTGCATCTAAGAAATGCTCCTACGAAGCTGATGAAGGACTTGGGCTACTCCGACGGATATAAATATGCTCACGATTATAAAGGCAATTTTGTGCGTCAGCAGTTCTTGCCCGACGGTGGTGAGTCGTTCAGTTTCTGGATTCCACAGGAGAATGCTTCCGAAGCGAAGATTAAAAAGTGGATGCACGAGTGTTGGGGCGACGAACGCAAATTCTCGGCCGATTAGATTATTCGAAATATCGTGCTATGCGACGGTAACCCTCGGCATTGGGGTGCAGGCCGTCGCCAAAGAGCGACTCGTCAATCTTGCCACCCTTGCCAAGGAGTTCCTTGCCGGGGTCGAGGTATTTTATCTTGTTTCTCTTTGCCATACGATAAATCTCTTTGTTAAGTCCCTTTACGCGCTTCTCTAAATCGCGACGGGGTAGTACTCCCATTACTATAATCTCGGCCTCGGGACGTCGTGCGGCAATAGCCTCGATGATTTTCTCTATTGCCATTGCTATCTCCTTGTCGCTGTCGCCGCCACTTTTTTGAATATTATTTGTTCCAATCTTAAGAATAATCTTGTCGGCGCTGACGTTGTCTAGCTCGTCGTGCTGTATGCGCCACAGTACATTCTCGGTTCTGTCCCATCCGCATCCCAAATTAAGTGTCTTGCCACTGAGGCCTGCCCAACTGTCGCTGCCCCGCTGCAGATTGCCCTCTACACCGCCCCAATAATGTATTATTGAGTTTCCTATTATTATGCGGTCGAAGTGTTTCCCTCGGTTTTTCTCGATAATATCGCGGTGACGGTCGTACCAATTATAGTACCCGTCGCGGAACTGTGTTACAGGCGTTGTACTTCGCAGTTCGCCTTTCTCCTCGCCCAGGATAGTACGCAATAGTTTTTCGTAGGCGTCGGCGTATGCAATCATCCCGTAGTCCGATGCGTGTATGGCCTCTACTGTAGCATCCTGTGGAAGCGCAATATCGTTGTAGGTAAGATAGTGTATATTTTCTACTCCCTCGCTTTGCAAGCGCTCGTATGCTGTTGTGAGCATTTTCAGTGCGTGGCGCTCGTTTTCGCGTCGGCTCTTTATCGCTTTTGCGTTGGGATATCCAAGATGGTCGGTAAGGATGATGGGTGTGTGTGGTCGTGCCGCCCGCAGACGCTTTACCGCCTTTACTATGGTGTCGGGCAGAATCTCGGCAGGCATTGTATAGGCATTGGGCATAGCGTCTATTATATATGCTTTTGCATCAACCTCGGCAAGAATATCAATAACTGCCGACTCCAGCATTGCGCTGCCCGAGAATCCCAAGTTAACGACGTTGCGCCCCATACGTCGTTGCAGAATATTTGTCCACGCCATTCCCGGACGCGATGCGCAGGCGCCGTGACAGATGGATGTTCCGTATGCAACGATAGGACGCTCGGCGCTTAGCGGTTCGAATCGGAATGATGCCTTTTCGTTGGTACCTATCGTCAGCCACTCTACCTCGTTGTATAGCGGCAAGAAGAGCGTGTAACGGTGCTCGCGCTTGTCGCCCTCGTACTCTATGCCACTGAATGTATATGTTATTGTGTCTTTGAAAGCATATCTTCCGGCAAGCCAAATTTCATTGCCATCTTTGTCGCTTGTGTAAAGGTCGATGCCCGATACTCCCGTAGCAGGCATATGCGCCATTGCATAACCTCCTTTAACGGTGTAACGCACTGTAATCTCGCTTGCATTACTTAGGAAACGTATGCACTCGCCTGCGGCGTGTTTCGAGTTCGACCAAACACCGCCTCGCACCTTGCTTTGCAACTCAGCCGGCAGACGATGATAAAAACCCTCGCGCGCTGCATTGGGCATTGCTCTGTTCTGAACAACGGGGTAGGGCGCCTCTTGTGGATTATGCCATTTGGTCTGTGCAAACGAACTTGTTGCCGATAGCATTGCAACAAACAAAAGAGATAGTATCCTATTCATAGTTATATCATTGGTAGCCGATAAAATTATTCTCTACCACAAATTTAATCACAAACGCTCAATAAACAACCTTAAACAGTCTTTTTTTGTTGAATAAGTAAAATATGTGTGTAACTTTTTTTGTTTGTAAGAAAAAATCTATATTTTTACTACCGTTAACCTTTAAATCTTACAGCTATGATTATCGGTGTACCAAAAGAAATCAAGAACAATGAGAATCGTGTGGGTATGACACCCTCGGGAGTTCAGGAGATGACCAAACGCGGTCATACAGTCTACGTTCAGGCTTCTGCCGGTGATAACAGCGGTTTCAGTGATGCCGCATATACAGCAGCAGGAGCAAAAATCTTGCCAACAATAGAGGAGGTATATGCCATTGCCGAGATGATTGTAAAGGTAAAAGAACCTATCGGGTGCGAATATCCGCTTGTGCGTAAAGGGCAGTTGCTGTTCACCTATTTTCATTTTGCATCGAGCGAGCCTCTTACAAAGGCGATGATTGAGAGTGGCGCCGTTTGTTGTGCCTACGAGACGGTAGAGCGTAAAGACCGCACTTTGCCATTGCTCATTCCAATGTCCGAGGTGGCGGGTCGTATGGCAACGCAAGAGGGTTGCTATCTGCTCGAGCGTCCTCGTGGAGGAAAGGGTAAGCTCATCGGTGGTGTACCGGGTGTAAAACCCGCGCGCGTGTTTGTTATTGGCGGTGGAGTAGTAGGAACGGCAGCAGCGCGTATGGCGGCAGGACTTGGCGCCGATGTTACAATATGTGATGTATCGCTGCCTCGTCTCTCCTATCTTACCGACGTAATGCCAAAGAATGTAAAAACGCTTATGTCGTCCGAGTACAATATCCGCGAGGAACTAAAGACAGCCGACCTTGTAGTGGGTTCGGTGCTTATTCCCGGTGCAAAGGCTCCCAAACTTGTTACACGAGAGATGTTGGGACTTATGCAGAAGGGTAGTGTGCTTGTCGATGTCGCTATCGACCAGGGTGGCTGCTTCGAGACCTCGCATCCTACTACACACGAAGAACCCACCTATTATGTAGACGGTATTCTGCACTATTGCGTGGCAAATATCCCCGGTGCAGTGCCCTATACCTCTACTCTTGCACTGACAAATGCGACGCTGCCATACGCGCTGCAACTTGCCGACAAGGGTTGGCAAAAGGCTTGTGCCGACAACGAGGAACTGCGCAAAGGACTGAACGTCGTCGATGGCAAGGTGGTTTATAAAGAGGTTGCCGAGGCGTGGAATCTGCCGTTTGAACCAATAGAGTGGTAGTTTCAATATACAAAAATTATGGCGACACGCGCGTGTCGCCATAATTTTTGTATAATTTTAGTCGTTATTCATCTCAATTATATCAACCTCGCTCTCTTTGGCCTCTCCCAGAAGGTGCTTGCTGAAGAAATCGGCCATCTTCCAGAAGAAGAACTCGTCCATATTGCCAAAACCGTGACGCTGTCCGGGAAGATAGAGCATCTCGAAACGTTTTTTTGCATTGATAAGTGCATTGACAACGCGTGTGGTATTGGCAGGATGCACATTATTATCCATATCTCCTGTTACTAATAGCAGATGACCTTTCAGGCGCTCGGCAAGTGCCTGGTTGGTGCTTATGTGATACGAGAATGTGGTATCGTTCTCGGCAATATTATCTTTCTCCTTAATGTTCTCCTTTATGCCGTGATGCTTCTCGCTCCACCAGTTGTTGTAGATGCGGTTATCGTGGTTGCCGGCGCACGAAACGGCTACTTTGAAGAAGTCGTTGTATGTGAGGATGGCTGCCGTTGACATAAAACCACCGCCCGAGTGTCCGTGAATACCCACCTTGTCGCCGTCGATGAAGCTGTGACGTGCTATGAGCTGCTGCGCAGCTACCTTTTTGTCGGCAAGACCATAGTCGCGCAGGTTGCCGTAACCAAAGTTATGGTACCACTTGCTGCGGTTGGGGTGGCCGCCACGATTACCCACTGTTATCACAATGAATCCCATCTGTGCAAGGCGGTCGACACGGTTCATACCACTTGACCAGCTCTCGTTGACCGCCTCGGTCTGCGGGCCGGGATATACATACTCGATAAGAGGGTAGCATTTTGTCGAGTCGAAATCGAATGGCTTATACATTACTCCGTGCAGGTCGGTGATGCCGTCGGCGGCTTTCACTGTGAAGCGCTCGGGATATTTGTAGCCTGCTGCAAAAAGCTGGCTGAGGTCGGCTGTGGCAAGGTCGATGCTCTTCTTGCCTCGCTTGCTGTATACGCTGTTTACGGGAGCGGTGTCGACGCGTGATGCTGTAACCACAAATGCTTCGCCATTCTCGGCCGATGAGAGGCTGCTGATGTTCATATCGCCCTCGTCAATCTGTTTCATTCCGCTACCGTCGAAATTTACACTGTATAGGTGCATATAATAGGGGTTCTCGCCCTTGTTATATCCGCAGGCTGTGAAGTAGATTTTCTTCTCTTTCTCGTTTACGTCAACAACATCCTCGACGTGGTAGGCACCATCGGTGATGGCGTTTTTCAGTGTTCCGTCGGCATTGTACATATAGAGCATTGCCCAGCCTGTGCGCTCCGACCATTGGATGAACTGCTTGCCGTTGTTTATCAGTTTTATCTGACGGCTCTCGATGCTGGTGTTCATCTGCTCGCGCAGAAGGCTTACGGCGCTGTCGCTGTCAACAGATACGTAGCAAACCTCAATCTTCTTAAGGTCGCGGCTGCGGCGCTCGAAGTAGAAACCCTTCTCGTCGCCAAGCCACAGGCTCTTGTAGATGGGTTCGTGACGCTCGGCTGCGGTAAGAGGCTTGCGATAGAGCGATACATACTGATGCTTGAACTGTGCAATGTCAATCATTTTGCTTGTCTTATCGGCAAAATTGAACAGCTCCATTGTTATTACGGGAGAGTCCTCGCCGGGCATCTGGTAGCGGTAGGTCTCTAATTTGGGACGGGGGCTGCTGAGCGAGTTTATCACCCACATCTTGGCAAGCATAGAGTCGGCGCGGTGTGTCACTACAAAGTGGCGCGAATCGGGGCTCCACAGTGCGCTTATGCGGCGACGCTCGGTGCTGTCGTGCTTCTCGTCCAATGAGTGATAGGCATAGCAGCGGTTGGGACGGCCGTTGAATGTCATCTGATGCTCCACAACGGTGCTGTCCTTGTCCCACAGACGCAGTTTCTCTACATCCTCGCGCGACATATACCATATATTGTAGTTCTTTTCGTAGATGGCAAATTTACCGTCGGGAGAGAAGCAGGCCCACCCGGGATATTTGGGATAGAGATCCTCTATCTCGTCCTTCGTGCGCTCAATTAGCTCGCCTGTTACAATGTCATACTCGAAATGGAATGTCTTATTCTCTTTTTTACCTTTATTGGCTTTTATTTTTGTGCTGTCGTTGCGCTCGTGACGGGGAAGCTCGCGTGGTACCTCTAATTTAGAGTGTACATTAAAGTATAGATAGCGGTCGTCGCGAATATTGCTGATAGATACAGGTGTGTGCTGTGCATCGTATGGGTCTTGTGTGCGCAGGGTTATCTCCTTTGCCAACCAGTCCATATCCCAAAGCTCCTTTTGTGTGCCTTTTACAGCATCGGCAATATAGAAACGCTTGCCATTGGTGTCCGACCACGAGTAGACAAAACGTTTGCCATCGGCAAACCACATTGGCTGCACTCTTGTCTGTTTTACCATTCGTCCTACTTTATTGGGCGAGAATCGCTCGGCAAGGGCGTAGTTGGGACGCACTCTCTTGTCGTTGCTCTGTGCCTTTGTCCGGGGCGCCGCAAGCAATAGTGCGAATGTCGCAAATAATAGAAATGTTCTCATCGTTTGTATTCAATTTTAATGGTTTGTCGCTGTTTTGTATGTCTCTTGCTCCATTTTTTAATTATTCTTTCGATACCTTATTTTTGATTTAACCTCTTCGTATAATTCAGTGTCTACCTGTTTAATGTATTCAACCACATATTCTTCCTGTTCTCTTGTTAGTTTATCATCATAAAAATAATTAATTTCATAATCCGATAAATCGGAATATTCAAATCCATTATTTGATAGACTTTCGTATCCATATTTCTTTACGGATACTGCAAATGAGGTAATTTCGGTATCATCATCATTTGAACAGGAACCTATGGTTAAACCCGATGGACACAAAGAATATTTCTGCGTAAAATAATTTCTAAAAACACTGGTGAAAAAAATGTGGTTCAAGGCTATATCATAATTAGCCCATAAAGAATGGTACGTATTTAATTTCATATTATGTTTTTTATAAATTTTCAGTAAACAGCGAACATACGCTGTACTCGCCCCTACACGCAGGTGTTATTCTTCATTCCTGTGCATTACTCCTTGCTCTTTTTGCGCTTCTTTGTATCAATCTTGGCAATACCTCCGGTCGATGTCTCTTTGTAGAGGCTGGGGAGGTCGTGTCCTGTCTCGCGCATCACTTCGACAATGCGGTCGTAGTCTATCTTGTGCTTGCCGTCCGATAGTGTGGCGTAGGTGCAGGCGTCAAGGGCGCGAGATGCTGCAATGGCATTGCGCTCGATACAGGGAACCTGAACAAGGCCGCACATAGGGTCGCAGGTTAGTCCAAGATGATGCTCAAGACCCATCTCGGCGGCATACTCAATCTGTGTAATTGTACCACCGAAGAGCTGACAGGCTGCTGCGGCTGCCATTGCACAGGCTACTCCAACCTCGCCCTGACAACCAACGTCGGCACCCGAGATTGAGGCGTTCTCTTTGGCAATGTTACCGAATAATCCTGCTGTGGCTATGGCACGCAGAATACGAGGCTCACTGCTGATGTGTTCTTGCGACAAGTGGTAGAGTACAGCGGGAAGTACTCCGCACGAACCGCAGGTGGGTGCCGTAACAACCTTCGAGCCGCTGGCATTCTCCTCGCTTGTGGCAAGCGCGTAGGCATATACCTTTGCTTTGCTGCGCACCGACGAGGTGTACGATGCTGCTTTCAGAAGGTAGGTGCACGCCTTGCGCTGTATGCCCAATCCTCCGGGAAGCACACCCTCGTGTTCCAATCCGCGACGGATGGTCTCTTTCATCGTCTCCCACACCTCGGAGAGGAAATCCCAAATCTCGGGGCCCTCGTACTTCTCGACATACTCCCAATAGCTGCATCCTGTCTCGTCGCACCATTCCATAATCTCGTGCAGAGTGGTGAGGGGGTAAATGTCGGCTTCGCTCTTGCGTGTATGCTCGTTGGCAAGCTCACCGCCGCCGATGCTGTATATAATCCACTCGTCGATGGCTTTTCCATCCTTTATTCCCTCGAATTTCATTCCGTTGGGGTGGAAAGGAAGGAATACTTTCGGCTCCCACAAAAGCTCCAACGGTGCAATGGGCTGCAATACCTCAATAATTGCTTTATCGGTCATATGCCCCTCGCCTGTTGCGGCAAGGCTGCCGTATAGTGTTACGCGATAAGAATCGACATTAGGACAACGCTCGGCAAACTCCTTTGCTGCACGGTTGGGACCCATTGTGTGGCTGCTCGACGGGCCGAGGCCTATTCTGAAAAGTGAACGCAGGGATTTCATTGTTTTCTTGTTTTTTTCGGTTGTAAAAGTTTATTACGCGAAAATACAATATTTCTCATTAATAAAGTGGCTGTTTGCAGGATTTTCTTTCGTTATATATCAACTTTTTATTCTTTATTATGCAAACTTTGGTTATCTTCGCCAAAAATGAAGTTATGACGACAATATTAGTTACAGGAGCAAGCGGATTCGTGGGTAGCCGCTTCGTAAGACGTTGGGCAGGGGAGTATACCATCCTTGCGCCTACCCACGCCGAGCTCGACATTACCGATAGTGCCTCGGTCGAGAGTTATTTAGCTTTTCATCATCCGCAGGTGGTGCTGCATCTTGCGGCGCTCTCAAATACAGCCTACTGCGAGCAGAACCCCGACGAGAGCTACCGCGTCAATGTCCTCGGTACGCAGAATCTTGCTCGCTCGGCATCGGCACGCGGAATAAAATTCGTCTTTTTTTCGAGCGACCAAATTTATAACGGTAACCACGAGAGCGGACTCCTTAGCGAGGATGTCCCCGTCGCTCCCGAGAATGTCTATGGCCGTCATAAACTGCTTGCCGAGGAGCTGCTTTTCGAACTTGCTCCCGACGCTGTTGCTCTGCGTGCCACGTGGATGTATGACGACGATGACGAGGGGCTTCCTGTGCACCCCAATTTTGTTATGAATTTTAAAAAGGCATTGCGCGATGGTAGTCCCATCTCCTTTCCTGTGCGCGAGTATCGCGGTATCACGTGGGTAAAAGAGGTTGTAGAGTTTCTGCCACGCACCTTCTCGTTGCAGGGCGGAGTGTATAATTTTGGTGCACAGAACCGCTTGAATACCTACGAAACAGCCTGCTGTTATTTCGAGATGTTGTCTTGTGGATTGCGCTGCGATGATTTTGTTATTGCCGATGCCGACCGTTACCCCACTCACGAGCGCAATATCTCAATCTCTAACGAGAAGATTTTCTCGGCTTCCAATGGCGCTGTTTTCTTCAACGATACCCTTGATGGCTTGCGCATTTTTGTAGAGTACCACAGATAACCTTTCTCACCGACGGGCGACAATTTTTAACTCCTCTGGAGTACTCGAAAGGGGAGGGAGTTATCTCGCTTCTCATTGCGTGTAGGGGCGATTTCTAATCGCCCGAAATTCAGTCAATAGTAACTTTCAAACAGCGAGCCCTCTGTATTTTACTTCAATAAACGCGGTTACGGGCGATTAGAAATCGCCCCTACTGTCCGCGAGGATTAACGCAGAAGTAATGCTTTGATATTCCATTGCGTGTAGGGGCGATTTTCAATCGCCCGAAACACCTGCAAAAGTAACTTTAATACAAACAGCCCCGAGGGGGCAAGATTATATAGCACAGGTCGTAAGGCCTGTGTATAAAGCGATTAATAACAACAGCCCTGTAAGGGCGAAAGAAGAAACAATCATCGAAAGAACACAATTTCGTCCTTACAGGACTATATCGGTTTAAAAACAATATACGTAGGCCTAACGACCTACGCTATAAAATTAAGCTCACAAACAAACTAATTTTTAATACCTTACCCTATTACCTTTTTTGTCGATGAAAAATCTTTCGCCGTTTAATTCAACTGCTGCAAGGCCTTCGATGAAAGAACTAAAATAATCAGCATAATCATACTTTAACGGAATAACCTCGTAACCAGTCTTGTCGATATAACCCCATTTACCGTTTAATTTAACAGGTGCAAGGCCTTCGGAAAACTTCTTGGCATCATCATACTTAAGGGGGATAACCTCCTTGCCACTCTTATCGATAAAACCCCATATATAGTTTAATTCAACTGCTGCAAGGCCTTCGTTGAAAAACCAAGCATCATCATACTTAAATGGAATAACGACATTACCACTTTTGTCGATAAAACCCCATTTATCGTTTAATACACGTGCAAGGCCTTCGGAAAAATCTTTGGCACCATCATACTTTAAAGGAATAACGACATTACCACTTTTGTTGATAAAGCCATATTTACGGTTTAATTTAACAAGTGCAAGGCCTTCGTTGAAAGAATTAGCACTATGATACTTTAATGGAGTAACGACATTACCACTTTTGTCGATAAAACCACATCTATAGTTTGATCCAACAAGAGCAAGGCCTTCGGAGAAATCCCAAGCATAAACATACTTTAACGGAATAACCTCGTAACCAGTCTTGTCGATATAACCCCATTTATCGTTTAATTTAACAAGTGCAAGGCCTTCGGAAAAAACTTTGGCACCATCATACTTTAAAGGAATAACGACATTACCACTTTTGTCGATAAAGCCATATTTACGGTTTAATTTAACAAGTGCAAGGCCTTCTTCAAATGAATTAGCAAAATCATACTTTAACGGAATAACCTTATTACCACTTTTGTCGATAAAGCCATATTTATCGTTTAATTTAACATGTGCAAGGCCTTCGGAAAAATCCTCGGCAAAATCATACTTTAACGGAATAACCTCGTTACCACTCTTGTCGATATAACCCCATTTACCGTTTAATTTAACACGTGCAAGGCCTTCGGAAAAAAGATTAGCATAATCATACTTTAATGGAGTAACCTCATTACCGTTTTTGTCGATATAACCCCATTTACCGTTTAATTTAACACGTGCAAGGCCTTCGGAAAAATCTTTGGCATAATCATACTTAAGGGGGATAACAATATTACCATTTTCATCAGCAAAACCATACTTATCGTTCAATGATACAAGAACGAGTTCTTTGCGAGCAGCTTTTTCCTCGTGACTCTCTAAATTTACAAGATTATCAATATAGAATTGACATTTGTCCTTGTCGGCGCCAATCTCGGCAGCACGCTCGGGAGAGGCTTCGAGGAACAGCGCGTGAATAAACGGCATCAACAGTGACGAGCAGTGCTCGGGTAGTATTGCACTGATATATCCCTCGGCACTCTCGGCGCCAAATTCACGGAGTGTGCTCACTGCCGATAGTAGTAAAGAGTTATCCTCGGAATACTCGGGGTAGAGGTCGAGTTTTACGATGGCATCCTCGGCGTTAAGTGTATCGCCCGTTTTCATATAGGCAATGGCAGCCCAATATGTCTTCCAATACTCATCGGCAACATTTGTCTTATATTCACTGATTAGGCCTTCGGGCTGTAGTGCAGCAAGCAACATATAGTATCTGTAGAGCACCTCATCTACTTTATAGTTACGAGCAAGTGCTGCAAGACGGGGAATCTGGCAGACAAGCACTTCTGTTTTATTCGCTTTGATGAAATTGTCTATTGTGTTTAGTGTCATCGAGTCGCGCATACTGAGTGTTGTCATACGGCTCATTGACGATTTTCGCGCCATCTCTATTAGTCGTGCTGCCTCGGTCTCGTCAATTCCCAAGCGTATGCGCTCGGTGGTAAGCATTCTCTTCTCCTCTTCGTCGAGCAGACCATCTTTAAACACCTCCTTGCACAGCTCCATAAACTTTATGTTACGCTCGTTGCGAAGCTCGGCATCGGTTTTTTGGCGCTCGACAATATTAGTTACATTACTTGTGTTTATTACACGATGGTCGTAGTTTGTTGTGTTGTGCGACTCGTTATGTGTGACATTTATTCCACCCATAATGGCGGCATCATCGCTGATGTTTACTCCAAAATCCTTTTGTTTGGGCGCCTCTACCAATTTTGTACCACACTCGGGACAAAATTTACCTGGAAATTCCTGTTTGCAATTTGGACAATACATAGTATCTATATTTTTCTGTTTTATTTCGTTTGTTCTTATGGTATTTTTCTTTGAAAAGCGCGTCTTTTTGCAAAAATAGCATAAACGAACGAAAAGAGGCTGACCCAAAAGTCGAAAATTTACAAATTTGAGGTTGATTTATTCGGACACCTATCGGAGATAGTTTTCAAATATTCAATTCTCGCGAAGTAAAAAATACTTTTGGGTCAGCCCCTTTCTCAGCGAGTGCAGCGCATTTTCGAGGTTTACCTCAAAAATACTAAAGCAAGCCCACTTTTTCATAAAATCATAAGGTTGTTCATTGGTGCGCCGTATGAAAATTAGTAAAATGGTAGATGTTTTTTGGATTAAGTGCGAGGATGTTTGAGCGAAGCG
>JAGBBX010000052.1 GCA_017938245.1 Bacteroidaceae bacterium | reverse complement strand
ATGCTCACGATGTTTTTTGGGTGCTGCGGAACTCGCTTCGCTCAAACATCCTCGCACTTAATCCAAAAAACATCTACCATTTTACTAATTTTCCTATGGCGCACCAATGAACAACCTTATGATTTTATGAAAAAGTGGGCAATATTAGCTTAGTCAATAGCACTTCTTGGGATTATTCTATTTTTATCGGACAGTAATAATAAAAAAGAGGGCCGGGGTCAATCGCCCAGTCCCTCGAGATACTTGAACCGCCTGAAGAATTTGCTTCTCTTGTTCCTCGATTTCATTACAGGAATGTGATAGCTTGCATTTCCTTTTTTGCGGATTTTCACAAATGCTTTAAATACTTTATATAGGAAAGCTAAAACAAGTATAGACCCAATTATTATCCAAATCATAGCTCCTTTATTAAAAAGTTTGTATCTGAAATTTCTTCTCTCGGCTCTAAAAATAGAAAAAGGAAATGAGAAAACCAAATTTTGAATAAAAGTTTTCTGATATTTTATGCCAAATGTGTTTTTTTGTCGCTATTTGGTCTGTTTTGGAGTATAAAAAAACGAGGATGCATTGCACCCTCGTTAATATTGTATGAGATTATTTAAATCTCTTCGGCTTTTGTCTCCTCGGTCTCTTTTTTCTTTGCAAGATACTCGGGGAGGTTGAGTCCTGCCATATCAAAAAGCTCGTTCAAGGGAGGAACCGATTTCATAAGACCCGATACAAAGTTTGCTGTTGAGCCTTTGCCGTCGCCATTGCCGCTGTCCCAAACTGTAACGTGGTCGATGTTGATACCCTTTACAGCCTCTACCTGTGTCTTTACAAGCTCGGGGAGTTTCTCGAGCAGCAGCAGCATATAAGCCTTGTTTGCATCGCCGCCTGCAGCTTCTACCATCTTGTCGTAACCGGCTGCCTGCTTGGTAAGAATCTCGTAAAGACCCTTAGCCTCGGCCTCCATCTTGGCGAAGATTGCGTCGGCCTCACCCTTTGCATTAACACGTTTCTGCTCGGCCTCGGCCTCGGCTGCGATGATGAGTCGCTGCTTCTCAATCTCCTGGGGCACGATGACGTTGGCAGTCTCGGTTGAGCGCTCACGCTCGGCACGAGCCTCCTCGGCTTCACGCTCGGCAGCGTATGCCTCTTGCAATGCCTTAGCCTGCTGTACCTTCTCGGCTGCACTTGCCTTACGCTGTGCCTCGGCCTCTTTCTCGCGACGATAAGCCTCTGAATTTGCAATCTCGACCTTTGCCTCGTTCTCACCCTTTACAGCAAAAGCGTTAGCTTCAGATGTACGGATACGAGTCTCTTTCATTGCCTCGGCTTTACCAATCTCACCAATCTTGTCCTGCTCGGCCACGCGTACCTTTGCCTCGTTGATGGCCTTAGCTGCTGCCTCACGTCCAAGTGCCTCGATATAACCCGACTCGTCCTTGATATCGGTTACGTTTACGTTGATAAGGCGCAGACCAATTTTCTTGAGCTCTACCTCGACGTTTGCCGAGATGCTCTCCAAGAACTTATCGCGGTCGTTGTTCAGCTCCTCGATGCTCATTGTGGCAATAACCAGACGAAGCTGACCAAAGAGAATATCTCGTGCAAGCTCCTGAATCTGTGAGGGTGTAAGACCCAACAGACGCTCGGCGGCTGCGTGCATCGACTCGGGGTCGGTCGAGATACCTACTGTGAAACGGCTGGGAACGTCAACACGGATGTTCTGTCTGCTAAGCGCGTTTGTAAGGTTAGCATCGATAGAGATAGGAGTAAGGCTAAGATATGCATAATCCTGCATAATAGGCCATACGAATTTACCACCACCGTGTACACAGGTTGTAGATGACTTACCCGAACCTGTACCATAAACTACAAGGATTTTGTCCGAAGGGCAACGCTTGTAACGGTTGATGAATGAAATAACAATTGCAAGTCCTATTGCTATTCCACCAATGATTAAAACTGAAGGATCCATAAATTAATTGTGTTTAGTTAATACTATTAATAATGTTTTATTGATAATTCTTAGACGCGCTCTACCAATACAATGCTGCCACCGACAATTTCTGTCACTTTTACTTGTGCTCCGGTGTTAATCATATCCTTATCATCGGTAACTGCATCCCACTCTATAACAGTGCCGTTTATACTCATTTGTACCTTTCCTTTACCACTTCGCGATGCGGGGATACGAAGATATACGTCGCACACTTTACCTATACAGTCGTTCATATCGATGTTGCCGTTACTCTCCAACTTAAGAAGTTGCTTGATGAGAAGAAAGAATATTACAACAAAGATTAGACCAATAATTGTAGCACCTAAATAAAGGAGCAGTTTGTTATCGGTATATTGTCCTATGCAGACACCTCCCCATCCGAATCCCATAAAGAAATTCACAATGTTACGTACCGAGAATAGCGACATTACTCCTCCAAAGTCCATAGTATCGCCTGCATCGCCTCCAAAATCGAAGTCGGCATCTGCATCACCAATACCAATGAATGTCATTACGAACTGCACAAGGAATATAATTGTGCTTACTCCACCACAAATCCAAAAGACTCTCATCGTGTCACTGAGTCCGTTGTACCAAACTGATAAATCTTCCATAATATAAAGTATTAATGTTTTGTTAAATAATTGTTTTATACCTCTCTATGCTACAAAGATATATTCTTTTATTATAATTAACAATATGTAAATATATCTTATCTCGTAATATTATTCTGTATTTTCTTTTTTCTGTATAGCAAAGATAATTCAGCGTGTTTTTTATTGCAATTATTTACATTGCGATACACCAAAAAAACGGTAGGGTAATGCAGATAGAATGTAAAACGATGAAAGAAATGCTTCGCAAACGTAATATGGCAATTATAGGTTACAGCAGCAAGCACATAAAATATTGTGGCAAAAAGGCTCAACGTAAAAAGTTGAGGGGTACAAAATAAATGTTTATTTTTGCTGTCAACAAATTTCAAAGACTATGCAAAAAGACGGTTACTCCCTTCTGCTTCCTACAGGCACACTTGATTATTTTGATGTTGTAAATGTTGTT
>JAGBBX010000051.1 GCA_017938245.1 Bacteroidaceae bacterium | reverse complement strand
CGGGTAGGCCGTTGGTGTTTATTGCAAACGTCTCGGGCAGGGTAAGTGTTCCCTGCTTCATTGCTATCTGCTTGGGAACAGGGGTAAGGTTGATAGTGTTACTTGCTTTCAAACAAAGTGGAGCAAGTAGCACAAGAATAAAAAGAGTCAGTGTGGTTTTTCTCATAGTTTTTTTAAAAAATTGTTGTTATAAAATATTGTTATCTTGATGTTCATCACCTTTTAGTGTGGGCAGGCAGATGTGATATTTTACGGCAAGAAGACGTGTGAGGAAAACGCTCGTTCCACAAAGCAAGTGTGTTACCACAGTGTTAAACTCGAGATAATCGCATATCCCGAATACTACACCGCCAATTACGCAGGCCATTGCATATATCTCTTTACGGAAAATCAGCGGAATCTCATTTATAAAGACATCGCGTATCACACCGCCTGCGGCACCCGTCATCGTGCCCATAATTATAGCAACCCAGAGAGGGTATCCGAAATCGAGAGTCTTTTGTATGCCGACGATGGCAAAAAGGGCAAGGCCAATGGCGTCGAAAAGGAAGAAAGTGTTATTCAGACGTATCAGATACCGGCTGAACATAATGACGCACAGCAGGGCAAGTGCCGAGCAAATAACATAAATAGGGGTGGTCATCCAAAAAGGGGTAGTGCCAAGCATCATATCGCGGAATGTACCACCGCCAACAGCAGTTGCCATACCAACGACGTATGCTCCGAACCAATCAAACTGCTTGGCCGATGCCAAGCGTATTCCACTTATGGCAAATGCAAATGTTCCCAAAAACTCAATTATCTGTACAAATGTAGGCATTGTTATATCCATTGTCTGCTGTTTTTTATTCCAAACTCAAGTCTTTTTCAAGCTGTTTATTGCAAATATACACTAAAAATGGGACTCTGTATAACCGGAGTCCCATTCAAACGAAATTTTATATAAAATTAATACTTAATCTGAGGAATATTTGTGTAGTTGCCACGTACAATCTTGAAATTGCTTGCAACGCCGCTGAAAGCACCATCCTCAACCTTTGTATCTTCGGGGATGTAGGCTGTGTGCAGTTTGGGGCAATACTCTACAGTCCAAGCCCCTATGCTCTTTGTGCCGGGTACAAAGACAACGCTCTCCAAATTTTCGAGGTTCTTTAGTTTGCTCTCCTTGTCGAAATACTCAATGGGCTTCAACTCTATAGATTTAGCCTGTGGAGCAATCATGCAAATTTCGTAATTGTTTCCGCTCTTTCTGTAAATTACATTAGAGAAACTCTCGAGAACGCTGTTCTCGGGGTCGATGTAGAACTGCTCTACCTTGGCAGCGTGAACAGAAAGACCTACAAAGTTATTTCCAAGTGATGTAATGTTTTTGCCAATATAAATCTCCTTCACCTCCTCGGGGGTGGCACGCTGAATATTCAGTGATGTAATCTTTAAATTATTTACACTGAAAGGTATGACAACCTGTGCTTCTTTGCTCTTTATGCTGAAGATGTTGAGCTGAGAGTCTTCGAAATTATATTGGAAGTTTTCATCCTCGTATACGGGAATAGTTATAATCGTAGGACGCAGATGGCCGTATGACGATGTTGTGCCAATTCCAAAACTTCCATTGTTTGTGGGGTCACTCACATACCACTCTTTAACATTTGTAGTACCCTCGGCACCTGTATAAACATAGTTCCAAGCGTGTCCTCCAAGATACCACTCACTGCCGGGGTTGTAAAGTTCGCCATTGATGGTGAAACAGGGAATACCCTGTGAGTGCATCATAACGGTAAGCAGGTCGGCATATCCCTGGCATATTGCCTCTTTGTTCTTGAAAACAGGGTAGGGATTGTTGTCTACCCAACCTTGTGCATATTTTACATTGGTTGTAATCCACTTGAATGCAGTGTTGTATTTCTCTTTGTTGTTCTTGCAATTGCTTACAAGTTCGGTGGTAAATGTCGCAATCTCGTTATACTGCTCTTCGGTGATTTGTATATTAGCCAATGTCTTTGCAAAATCATAGCTGGGAGCATTCTGCAATATTGTGCGCACCATAACGTAGGTCTTACCCGAAAGTAGTTTAGAACCGTCATCCTCGGGGAAAGTGACTTTCTGCTGTTGCATTGCACTGTTCTCGGTCTCGAGGTCGAATGCGTCATTCTCGTTTGTGCAGGCTGTCATAAATAGTGCAGCTGCTGCTAATGAATAAATTGCGTAACGTAGTTTCATATTTATTGGTTTTTATGGTTTTCTCTGTTCGCTTTTTAAAATTTTAAAAAGTATCAATAATTGAATAGAATTTGCAAATTTAATCATTTTACTTACTATGCACTATTAATTTATGTTATTTTTTGTTTGGTGGGAAAATTTATGCTTAGTCTGTACAGAATTTATGATATTTATGTTATCTATACTCTGTCCCTTTTACTTTTACTCCAAGGTTTACAGGGATTTTCTCTAATTCCTCTCCTTTTCCGCTGCGAATGTAGCTTGCTTTAAAATAGAGCGGAAAGAGAATACTCTCTTTTTGTGTTTTGCTGTCTCGGTCGGCATTGTTGCTCCGGCGTCTTTTAGCTTCGTCGCTGCAATCGGCAAAAACAACTGCAAAGAAATATTCGCCGGGCTCTATTATCAACTGCTTTTCGGGGATAATGCGGAATTTTTGCTTTTCTCCTTTCGGTACATCTATTTCAATAGGCTTTTCAAGTATCGAGCTGTCGAGTTTCTCGGTGCAACGAATTTCGATTCTTAGCTTAAGACTGTCGATACTGTTCGACTGCGTGCTAAATTGAATCTCTTCGACCTCGAAAGGATGCCTTACATTTATTACCGACCCAACCTCGGCTCCAACCTTGTCGGGTGTCCATTGAGTGACTCCTCCGGGGAAGCGTGTTCCCTTGCCAAGAAGTCTTTTATGTTTTTTCTTGCCGCTGTATATGGTAACACTGTTCAGTGTATCGCACCTCTCTTGGGCAATTGTGTCGGTAAAGATACATAATAAAAGTACAATGATAAAAGTTCCTTTCATAGACTTCTATGGTTTAATCCTCTTTATACTCTAAAATATCGCCCGGCTGACAATCGAGAGCGCGACATAGTGCATCAAGGGTGCTGAATCGTACGGCACGTGCCTTTCCCGTCTTAAGAATTGATAGGTTGGCCTGTGTAATACCTACCTTCTCGGCAAGCTCGCCCGAGGTCATCTTGCGCTTGGCAAGCATAACATCTACATTTACTATTATCGACATAATTCTTAACTATATTATATTGTCAGATTATTCTCTTCACTCACATTTACTGCAATCTTGTAAATCATAGCAAAGATAATGAACATCAAAGTTATTAGGATGCCTCCAGTCTCAATCTCGAACCTTGAACAAGTCGGTGTGTCGGTTAAGAGGATGTTTCCAAAATTATCGTCACACAATTTACCTATAAAAAAGCATCCCGCAGTGGCATACAGCAGAGCTACATTGCCTTTAGGAAATAGAGTCCCCTCTTTTAGTGCCTTTAACGATTTTATAAGGAAAAGTATTATAAATATATTGTACGCCACGTTAAAGAGTAGTCGGCAACCGAATACAATTATTTGGAATGTAAGCACATCCTCGTTCCAATTAATCTCACTTGTACTGCCGTCTATTCCCGACGTAAACCAACTTTGCAGTATAAGGTGCACTATGTGCACTGCACATATAACCATTGCTACAATCACTACGCCCATAAGGCTTTTACTGATTCTTTTTTCCATAATTCTTTTTGTTTTTATTGTTTATCGATAATGCAAAGGTAATGTTGTTTTATTGAAAAACAATAAAAATGTAAAGAAAAACAGTAAATTTAAAGACTTTTAACGGTCGTGTCTCTTGCTCCTTTGCGAACCTTATTAAAAAGATGGTTGTTATTGAGAAAAACTATATTTTTATGAGAACCCTTTTTATTTTCAATCATCCTTACGATGGTAGTTTCTGTAATGCGCTGCTCGATGCGGCGGTAAATGGTGTTACACGCAGCGACGGTGAGAGTGATATTATTCATCTCGACAAAGAGGGCTTTAATCCTGTGATGAGCAGTAACGACCTTCTGGCTTTTCGTACAGCGCGAACCGACCCCGCGAGAGCACTCTCTATGCTCGATAAAAAAGTACTCGATTACAAAAGTCGCTTAGAGTGGGCCGAACATCTTGTATTTATCTTTCCTGTTTGGTGGATGCTTATGCCTTCGCTCACAAAAGGTTTTATCGAAAAGGTGATATTCCCTGGCGTTGCTTACGGATACACACAAAAAGGCGAGATGCACTCGCGTCTCGCCAATCTCAGCCGTGTGACTGTAATAACCACTATGGCCACCCCTGCCGAGGTCTACGGTACGCTAATGGGCGATGCTGTGTGGCGGGCAATAAAGAACGGCACATTCGCAGCCATAGGTGTCGATAATTGCCATTGGATGAATTTCGACAGGATATTAGATGTGTCGAGGGACAAGCGGGTCGAGTGGTTGCGCGATGTTGAGGAGTATTTTGCAGCGTTGTGATAGAACGAGGAGTAACTTTCTTACTGTTACTTTATTACAATACGTCCTTCGATATTGCCATACTCAGCACCTATCTTGCCGCCTAAAATTTGTTGCAGGTATATTGCCAAAATATCTACATCCTGTCCCAAATTCGACTCTTTTACGCGAGCATAGCGCAGTATGCCGTTGTCGCCATAATCTTCGACAAGGAATGTAGAACTTGCTATGGTGTATGTGCGGTCGGGTTCTATTACGTGGTATTCGTTGCTCTCTTTATCAAGAACCTCAACGTTCGAAACGCGGCGGTTGCCTTCTACGTAGCCGAATAGTTCGTTCTCGTCCATTACAACCGATGTAGTTACCGAGGTGTCTACTTTAAACCTTATTCCGCTAACCTGGAGGAAACCACCGTTTTCATTTGGTAACAGGCGTGTCGAAACCTCGAGTGCATCCAGTGTTGAGCAAGAAATATTACGTCAGCGTATCGAGTTCTTCCTATTATAGTATCTACCATATTGAAGTAATTTGTTTTATTCTTTGACAAAGGTAAGAAAAGCTTTTCGATTCTTTATCGGTAACTCTATTATTTTTCGGTTTACCGATAAGGAATATGGTATTTCTTGCAAAATTAGAACACACAATTTTTCTGTGGATTGTAACTATCATATTTAATTATTGGTAATTGTGTAATTACTGCCTAATGATATAAACAAGTTGTTTTTTTCTCTTTTTGCAGTACTCATTATTTCAATTTCAAAAATTAAGAGGCAGCATAGGTCAATCCCTATACCGCCTCTCTCTAAACTCAATAAATATAAAACCTACTTATGTTTATTTTATCTTCTGCCAATAGATTGTGGTTCCAATGCCCCAGATGTTACCGAACAGTTTCAGCTTCTTAGGTTCTACAAACTCGGCCTCTACATTTACGCGGAATCCCTTTGAGGGGTCATATATTTTTGCGCCGTTCCACTCTTTCTCCTCGGCATCATATTTAAGGCCCTTTACAATAACCACCTTGTCAATATCTACGTTACGCAGTTTCTTGTCGGGGTTGTTTACATCCTTACGTCTGTTTCCGTTCTTGTCGAGAGGATTCTCTACCCAAAAAATCTGTGCCATATAAGTACCATCGGCGCTTTTTGTCACGCGTACCTTGCTCTTGCTGCCACCACGGTCGGTAAGATACTCGCCAACAATGTCGTCGGCATTTTTGTTAAGGTTTTGTGCGAGTGAGGGCATTGTAAATGCGATGGCTGCAATGAGTGTGAAAATAAATTTCTTCATTTTTTCTTAAATATTTCTCAATTCATAAATTCTTGGACAAAGATACCCCCTTTTTTAATTAACACAAAGTAAAAAATGAACAAATTGCACAATTTAACTCGAAATGTGCAATTTGTGGACAGGGATTAGAAAAAGTGCGCGGTTAATTAAAAAATGTGTATCTTCGCGTCGGTAAAAGCGAAAGTATAGAATATGAGGATTCTTTTAATTATATTAGGTAGTCTATCATTAATTTTGGGTGTGGTGGGAATATTCCTACCGCTTCTGCCAACTACGCCTTTTCTTCTTTTGGCGGCGGCGCTCTATTTTCGCAGTTCGCCCCGATTGTATGATTGGCTGCTTGCACATCCTCATTTAGGGCCTTATATTAAGAATTTCCGAGAGCACAAGGCGATACCTTTGCGAGTGAAAATTGTGTCGGTGAGCCTTGTGTGGATTACTCTTCTTTACTGCACATTCTATGTAGCCGAAGCTTGGTGGTTCCGCCTCTTCTTTATTCTGCTTGCTTGCGGAATATCGGCACACATCCTGCACTACAAAACTCTGAAAAAACAGCCTGCCGAAAAATGAAAAGTGTGCAATTTTTGCACACTTTTTGCCAAAAAAGGTCGATTTAACAAAATTTTCTTGCTCATACGCATAGGGAAAATATAACTTTGGTACAGAATCCTTCGAAAAAAGGATGTAACCGAGTTATATAAAAACCTATGAAAATTATCATTTCGACACTGCTTTTTTTATCGACTTTTTCAGTCTTGTCGGCTCAACGTCTCTTGTCGCTTAACGAAGCGATAGAGATTGCCAAGCGCGACTCATACGCATCAAAAGCTGCCACTCTCTCGTTTATGAGCGGCTATTGGAGTTACCGACAATATAAGGCAACGTGGTTGCCCTCGTTGGGCCTCTCGGGTACACTTATGAACTACGACCGTTCTATTGTCGAGGCGCGCGACTATGAGACGGGGCGTGTATCGTATGTCGATAATAATTCACTTTATAATTATGTGCGTCTTTCGGTTAACCAGAATCTGCCGTGGGCCGATGGTACTTTGTCGTTGCGTTCCGACCTTTCTCGTTTCGACCAATTCGACTACGACCAGATTACCTATAACAGCACCCCCTTGCTGCTCTATTACAATCAGCCTCTGCGCCGATACAGCAGTATGCGTTGGAACAAACGTATACAGCCCTTGCAGTTCGAGCGTGCCAAGCGCAGCTTCCTCGAGACAATGCAGTCTATCACCATAAATGTCACCGGGTATTATTTTTCGGCACTCTCGGCGCAGTCGAACCTTAAGCAGAGTCTTGCCAAGCACAAAGACCTCAGTACGCTCTATGCAAAGACAAGCAAGAAGATGGAGCTTGGTCTTGTGACAAAAGGTGAGCTCCTGCAATTGGAACTTGCGATGCTGAATGCCGAGATGAGCATCGGTTACAACCGTCTTACACTCGAAAATCGCCTCTTTGCGCTCTTCTCCTATCTGCACATCAGTGACTATAAGAATATAGAACTTGTAGCTCCAACTACACTGCCCGAGATAAGCATCAGCAGCGACGATGTGATAAGCAGAGCATATAGTAACTCTACGCACTCCATTACACAGCAGCTTAGTCTGCTCAGCGCCGAACAGAATCTTGCATACACAAAGGCAAACAACGGTCTGCAGGTGAGCTTGCAGGCGCAGATAGGACTCACGCAATCGGCCGATGGTCTGCACAGTGCCTATCGTAACCTTAAAGACAATGAGGTTATAGGAATAACCTTTTCGCTGCCAATCTACGATTGGGGAATGGGACGCGGAAAAACACGTATGGCAAAGGCGCAACTTGAACTTGCACGCACACAGGTGGCGCAGAACAATCTCGATTTCGAGCAGGAAATACGCACTACGGTAATGTATTTCAACAATCAGGCCGAACAGTGCAAAATATCGCGTCGTGCCCTTGAAATAGCCGAAGAGACCTATCTTATGGCCTATAAACGCTACGAGAATGGGGCTATGAGTGTTACCGACTTCAACGTTGCCAACAACGAACTCGAGAGTGCGCAGGCACAGTACCTTTCACAGCTCAACACCTTTTGGTCGTATTACTACACAATACAGCGTCTTACACTGTACGATTATATAAAGAACCGAAATATCGATTGCGATTTTGACGAATTGGTAAAATAGTGGAGTATGAACCGTTTTCGGAATTTTCTTATAACCCTGCGCAGTACTTAACAAAGGATAAATATTATACAATATGGACAGAATAATTGAACAGAAAAAAGGACTTAAAAAGAAACATATACCTTTTATTATAGGCGGAGGATTGTTTCTTATTCTCGTCGCGTGGTTGATATTTGGCGACCACAGCAGTAAGATGCGTGTAAACAGCGCAAGCATCATTGTAAGTAGCGTAGAGCAGGGCTCTTTCAACGACTATATACGCCTAAGCGGACAGGTGCAACCAAAAATCTCGATACTGCTGACATCCCTCGAAAGTGGGGTGGTAGAGCGCCGTGTGGTTAACGAGGGTGCCATCGTTAAGAAAGGCGATACTCTGCTTGTGCTGCGTAACCCCGACCTCGTAAAACAGACACGTGACATAGAGGCGCAGTATATCGATATGCAGAACAGTAACCGCGATGCGGCAATAGGACTCGAAAAAGAGAAACTGAGTATGCAGCAACAACGTCTGACGGCAAAAATCGAGGCCAATCGAGCTAAGCGAACATTCGAGCAGCAGCAGTCGCTATACAGCGACGGCCTTACTACACAAGAGGAGTATCTGCGCGCCAAGGAGAATGACGAGCTTGCACAGACCAATCTGCAACTGCTTGTGAAGCGTCTCTATCAGGATTCGCTCTACCAACAGGTGCAGCGTGTGAAGATGGCGCAGGCACTCGATAATATGTATAAGAATGTCGAGATTGCCCGCCGTCGTGTCGACGACCTTAATGTACGTGCCACACACGATGGTCAGCTTAGCTCGTTCAATATACAGCTGGGACAGAATATAGGTACAGGTGCAACCATCGGCCTTATAAATATGCTCGATGAGTATAAGGTGCAGGTGAGTATCGACGAGCGTTACATCGACCGCATAGTGGCAGGACTGGGCGGTGTGTTCGAGCGTCAAGGTACCGAGTATGCCGTTGAGGTGAACACTCTTTATCCCGATGTCAAGGATGGGCAGTTCCGCGCCGATTTTACCTTTGTCGGTGAGACGCCACGTAACATACGTGTGGGGCAGACATACTATATAAATTTGCAGTTAGGCGAGCCTACCGAGGCTGTGCTCATCCCGCGTGGCAGTTTCTTCGCATCCACAGGCGGTAAGTGGGTTTATGTGCTCTCCTCCGACGGTAGCGAGGCTGTCCGTCGCGAGATAAAAATTGCACGGCAGAATCCCGTCTATTACGAGGTTATCGAGGGGCTGCAACCCGGCGAGAAGGTAATTACATCGTCGTACGATAATTTTGGCGAGAGTGAACGTCTTATTCTTAATTAGTCACACGTAAACAGTATATAGTATATGAAAAATATATTACGTAACTTCTTGATAACCCTGCGCAGCTATCCGCTTGTGGTTGCGCTGAACATCGCAGGCTTGGGAGTTGCAATCGCTGTGGCCTATATGATTGCAGTACAGGTGTACTATGAGCTATCGTACAATAAGGAGATTAAGGATGCCGAGCGCATTGTGCGCATCGAGATGCGCGGACACATAAAGCAAGAACCCGAGAAGTGGGAAGCTTTCAGTTCCGAGAATTTTCTTGATACAGTGAGTGATATTGTCGGTGTCGAGTCGTTGGGAGTGCTTAATATCAATGAGCAACCCAACAGGTTTACTGTTGGCGATGCAAATATCCCTCTCTCGATATCTTTTGCTTCGGACGATGTTTTTGAAATATTGCCTTTTGAAATAGTCGAGGGTAGTGTCGATAATCTTTTACGCGATGGGAATGTCCTCATTAGCGAGAGCTTTGCAAAGAGATATAATCTAAAGGTAGGTTCAACATTAGAAAGGACAACACAGGGCTTTCACGAGGTCTTTTTCCACAATAGGGTGGTGACAGTAGTTGCTATTTACAAGGACTTCAAGAAAAATTCCGATTTTGCAGCACTTGATGTAATTGTCTCAATGGGGAAGTTAAGTGATTTTTATCGCAACTCGAAATATAAGAATTATTATGTCGCGTATGCGAAACTTACTCCCGGATATACTGCCGAGGAACTTAGCAGGGCGATGAATGAAAAAATAGCTGCCGAATCTCCCGAAGCCGGTGTCGAGATGCGTGCGATGCCTTTAACCGATTCTCATTTTTATGGAGCCGAGGTAAAAGCCCTACAGAAGGGAAGCCTAACAGGTACTATTGCGCTCATTGCCATTGCGGTGGTGCTTCTCGCTATTGCCTTTGTAAATTACCTCAACTTTTTCCTTTCGCTTATTCCCCGTCGCATACACAGCGTAAACACGCATAAGATTATGGGAGCATCGGTGCTGCAAATGCGTGTCATTTATGTCATTGAGTCTATCATAATGGTGCTAATCTCTGTTGCAATCGCGTTGCTGATTGTATCTATAACAGTGAGGAGCGAATTATCGACACTCTTTACAGCACATCTCTCTTTATTCGAAAATTGGGAGGTGGTATCAGTGATACTATGCGTTGCGCTTCTGTTTGCTGTTATTGTAGCCCTCTATCCTGCATTTTATGTAACATCGTTTACTCCGGCATTGGCACTAAATGGAAATTATGCACGTAATAAAGGTGGTACAAGGTTTCGTCTGACACTTATAATAATGCAATTTGTAATTTCGTTTGTGCTAATCATTGTGGCCCTGTTCATACGTCTGCAAAACAGTTTTATGCTTGGTGCCAACGTCGGATTCGACAAAGAGTCGGTGCTTGTTGCTACTCCCAATGCTTCTCCCGGGGTCGGCGATCACGCCGCACTTTGTGAGAAACTCTGCGAGCACCCCGGTATTGTAGTTGCTGCTTTGGGTGATGCTGATATAATATCTCATTCGCCCGATAAGTGTAATGTTGCCATAATAGGGGAGTCGAATGAAGATAAAGGCACCCGCAGAACCGATAGAGCAAATATTGTAATGATGCAAGTTTCGTCGGATTTTCCACAGGTTATGGGGCTTGATATTTACGAGGGGTGCACTCTTGAATACGACGAACTTCCGGCAATGATTATTACAAAAACTACCATTGAGTTTATACCCGGCGGATATATATGTAATGAACAGGCACGCAAACTTTATTCGCTGAACGTGGGCGATTGTATCGACGGCACAAGAACACCTATCGTGGGATTCTGTCGTGATTTCAAATATCGGCCACTGCAATACGAGGTGGAGCCTTTGGCTATAGGTTTGAACAGGGTGATAATAAATATGTCTATTTATGTGCGTGTTGCGCCCGGATACAACCTGAAGGATGTTGCCGAGTATATGCGCGCCACCACTACAGAGTACTTCGAAACTGATAATTCTTCAATGGAGGTGCAGTTAATCGATGATATTATGCGTAGTGAATATAAAGACGAGCAGTTGAAAGCATTGCAAATATCCTCGTTTGCCACCGTTTCCATAATTGTATCGCTTATGGGACTTCTTGCCACTGTGCTTTTCGAGGTTCGTTATATGGAACGTGAGATAGCATTGCGTCGCGTTAATGGTGCAACCGTATGGAGTGTTATAGCTCTTATAAATAAGAAGTATTTTACTCTGGTGGTTCTGAGTTTTCTTATTGCTTTGCCTGTGGCTGTATATTCGGTGCGCGAGTGGCTAAGTAATTTTGCTTACAGAACCGATATGTATTGGTGGGTTTTTGCGCTTGTTTTCTTAGTGGTATCTGCGATAGCAGTTGTTGTGGTTACGCTCACGGCTTGGCGCACGGTAAACCGTAACCCTATTGAGGTGCTTAACAAGGGATAAGGACAGATGTCTGTAAAAGGGTAATGAATATATAAACAGAAAAAACACAAAAGTAATGAAAAAT
>JAGBBX010000050.1 GCA_017938245.1 Bacteroidaceae bacterium | reverse complement strand
ATTAGTAAAATGGTAGATGTTTTTTGGATTAAGTGCGAGGATGTTTGAGCGAAGCGAGTTCCGCAGCACCCAAAAAACATCGTGAGCATTTTACGTTAAGATTTTCGTGCGCAGAGCCTTTTGCCTACTTTTCGTCGGCATGAAAAGTAGGAGAGAAATAACAATGAAAGGCTGAATTTAGCAAACAAGCCTAAATGAGAGACTGAAAAAGTTTTATCGGACAGTAATAATTGTATATAATATTTTTTGACGATATAAAATAAGCACCGCAAACGTTTGTTAGTTTTGCGGTGCTGGTGTTGCGTATGGTAAATGTATATACTTTAATCTTAGTACCCCGTAATGACTATTTTTGAATTATCGCCCTGTATCTTCCTGAAATGGCTAAAGCTCTTTTGAATAAACATATCGCTTATGTAAACCCCAAAATTGGTCATATAACATTTTCTTAAGTCCTTATCAAAAGAGTAAGTAATCATATATTTTATAGTTTCGGGACTATTCTCTTCGGAATATTTCTTATGGGGTTCTTTCTTCGACAAAGAAATTCCATAGTCTTTTACATGTAAGAACTCGTAAGAGCCGGTAATTCTATACTCTTTCTTTTGTGAAGGGTGTCTTATTGCTTTGTCTTCCGAAAGGACGACTGATCCTTGTGGCGGAATAGTAAGTATTCTGTTGTCGCGCTGTGTGGTTGTCATTGCGGTAGCTTTTCCTTTGTTGCCGCCAACTGTAATACCACCGGCTAATGTTCCCACTACGCCACCTACACCTAATGCGTCGGCGACCGAACCTAAATTCACACTTGCTCCTGTGCTTGAACCGCCACCACTGGTGACGGTGTATTCTGTTGGGTCGAAGTACACTTTGGTCTTGCCATTGGATGATGAACCAAAACAAGCAGCTTTGTCAATATATATTATACGCGAGGTCTTGTTCTTTATTATTATTGCATATTTTAGCCCCTCGTAACTGTACCAGTCAGGGTTGCGATCGACTACGCTCCCTATGCTCTCTCCACAAATGCCGTTATAGGTTTCTATGTTAGTTAGTACTATTTCTATATCATCTGTAGAAAGTATAGATGAGGGGGTAATATTAAGTTTACCGAAACGATAGTACGTAGATGGTTTTTTCTCCTTATAATAGTTGTCAAGGTGCTCGCTGATGTCAGTATTGTACTGCGCAATTAGTTCTGCGTTATCAGCTGCTGCGTTTGCCACTATGGGTTGGCTGTACTCCTCGGTCTCTTCTTCGTTGCCCTCGGCTGTCGTTTCCTTGTTCGCATCGTCTTGTTTAGCGGGTGTCTCTTTAAACAGGTCTTTGTCGCCATTGGGGTATTTAATCATAAATACCTCCGATTTTTCAAGAGTATATGTCGGGCCATCCTGGTTCGACCACTTTTTGTACTCAATCTCGGTCTTCGATATTTTAAGAATTTTAGATTCAATCTCGTCACCGTTTCTACATATTATTATGTCCTGCGCCCGGGCATAACCTATTGAAATAATTAACGCACAGATAATTGATATGAAATTTTTCATAGTCTAAAAAATGATTAATTTGTTCTTATTTATGAATTTATTTTTACAAATGTAGTTAGTAGGTTTGAAATTACCCCCCCCAATAGTTAAACTATGTTAAAGTTGTGTAAAAATAGAAGGAACATCTATTTATCGTGTTATTTACCTTATTATATATAGTCACAAAAAACGGCTTTACTACAAATGTTGCAGATTGAATATTCTCGTAAGGACAATTACAGAGATTTTTGATTGTTATTTATTCGTTTTTTATAGCAACGGCAAAAAAAACGACAAAAAAACAGAAAACATTTTTTCATTCGGAAAATAATGTCTATCTTTGCAAGCCAAAATGCGCGAAAGTGCAAACTAATGTAGAATTTACTTAAAATAATATATAACTAAAAATTTATCAAAATGCCTACAATTCAGCAATTAGTAAGAAAAGGCAGGGATGTAATGGTAGACAAGAGCAAGTCACCCGCGCTCGACAACTGTCCTCAGCGTCGTGGTGTTTGTGTTCGCGTTTACACAACTACTCCCAAGAAGCCTAACTCTGCAATGAGAAAAGTAGCTCGTGTTCGCTTGACGAACCAGAAGGAGGTTAACTCTTACATTCCCGGTGAGGGTCACAATCTTCAGGAGCACTCAATCGTACTTGTACGTGGCGGTCGTGTAAAGGATCTTCCCGGTGTACGTTATCACATCATTCGTGGTACATTGGATACCGCAGGTGTAGCAAACCGTACACAGCGTCGTTCAAAGTATGGTGCAAAGCGTCCTAAGGCTAAGAAGTAATTCATTGCATTTGGTAAAAGCTGCAGATGAGGAGAACAGGCTTTTTAAAAAATAACAGGTTACGTCCTCGCAGACATATTTTTAATAACCGTTTTGGTTTGTTGGAAGTTATAAAGGTTGAGTAAATGCCTCGGTGGAGGCGTTGAAGAATTGCAATAACGCAACCCCAAACAAAACATTGATTTTTCAAAATGAGAAAAGCAAAACCAAAAAAACGCGTGGTCCTGCCGGATCCCGTTTACAACGATCAGATGGTATCTAAGTTCGTAAACCACCTGATGTATGACGGAAAAAAGAATGTATCGTACACAATTTTCTACGGTGCTCTTGAGCTCGTTGGTAACAAGATGAAGAACGAGGAGAAGACTCCTCTTGAAATCTGGAAGCAGGCTCTCGAGAACATCACTCCTAAGGTAGAGGTTAAGTCACGCCGTATCGGTGGTGCTACTTTCCAGGTTCCTACCGAAATTCGTCCCGACCGTAAAGAGTCAATTTCAATGAAGAATATGATTCTCTTCGCACGTAAGCGTGGTGGAAAGTCTATGTCTGAGAGACTCTGCAACGAGATTATGGATGCATACAACAATCAGGGTGGTGCCTTCAAACGTAAGGAGGATATGCACCGTATGGCCGAGGCTAACCGTGCATTTGCACATTTCCGTTTCTAATCCGTAACAGTATAAGAAGATGGCAAACGAACTTCAATTTACCCGTAATATCGGTATTAGTGCTCACATCGATGCTGGTAAAACAACTACATCGGAGCGTATATTGTTCTACACCGGTCTTTCACACAAGATTGGTGAGGTGCACGATGGTGCTGCTACAATGGACTGGATGGAGCAGGAGCAGGAGCGTGGTATTACCATTACTTCGGCTGCTACAACCACATTCTGGAATTGGAAAGATCAGCGCTACAAGTTTAACTTGATTGATACTCCGGGACACGTTGACTTTACAGCCGAGGTTGAGCGTTCGCTTCGCGTTCTCGACGGTGCTATCGCTGCCTTCTGTGCAGTAGGTGGTGTTGAGCCTCAGTCCGAGACTGTATGGCGTCAGGCTGACAAGTATAATGTACCCCGTATCGCTTACGTCAACAAGATGGACCGCTCGGGTGCCGACTACTTCTCGGTAATGCGCCAGATGAAGGAGATTCTTGGTGCTAATCCCTGTCCTGTAACAATTCCCATTGGTGCCGAGGAGACATTCAAGGGTGTTGTAGACCTTATCAGAATGAAGGCGCTTGTTTACGCTGACGGTAACCTTGATTATGAGGTACGCGAAATTCCCGCCGACCTCGTTGACGAGGCTAACCAGTGGCGTGAGAATCTTCTTGAGAAGGCTGCCGAGTTCGACGAGGAGTTGATGATGAAGGTTCTCGAGGACCCCGAGTCAATCACAGAGGAGGAGCTTATCGCTGCAATCCGCAAGGGTACACTCGCAATGGAGATTACTCCTATGACTTGCGGTTCTTCATTCAAGAACAAGGGTGTTCAGCCTCTGCTCGACTTTGTATGTGCATTCCTTCCTTCACCTCTCGATACAGCTGCTGTTGAGGGTACAAACCCCAAAACAGATGAGGTTGAGGTACGTCGCCCCGATGAGAACGACAAGACATCGGCTCTTGTGTTTAAGATTGCAACAAACCCCTTCGTAGGTCGTCTTATCTACGTTCGCGTTTACTCAGGTAAGCTCGAGTCGGGTTCATATATCTTCGATACACGTTCAGGCCGCAAGGAGCGTATCTCACGTATGTTCCAGATGCACTCGAACAAGCAGAATCCTATCGAGGTTCTTCCTGCAGGTGATATAGGTGCTGTTATCGGTCTGAAGGATGTTCGTACCGGTGATACACTTTGCGACGAGGATGCTCCCATCATCCTTGAGTCTATGGACTTCCCCGATCCCGTTATCTCTATTGCGGTTGAGCCTAAGACACAGAAAGACCTTGACAAGCTCGCTAATGGTCTTGCCAAGCTCGCTGAGGAGGATCCTACATTTACCGTTAAGACCGATGAGCAGTCGGGTCAGACAATTATCTCGGGTATGGGTGAGCTTCACCTCGAGATTATCATCGACCGTCTGAAGCGTGAGTTCAATGTAGAGTGTAACCAGGGTCGTCCCCAGGTTAGCTACAAAGAGGCTATCACAGAGACTGTTGAGGTTGATGAGACATACAAGAAGCAGACCGGTGGTAAGGGTAAGTATGCGAAGATTCTCGTTTCTGTTGGTCCCGCTGATGAGGACTTCAAGGAGGGCGGTCTTCAGTTCCTTAACGAGGTTAAGGGTGGTAACGTTCCCAAGGAGTTCATTCCCTCGGTACAGAAAGGTTTCCAGAGCGCGCTTAAGTCGGGTGTACTCGCAGGTTATCCTATGGACAGCCTCAAGGTGACACTTCTCGACGGTGGCTATCACCCCGTTGACTCTGACCAGCTCTCATTTGAGGTTTGTGCAATTCAGGCTTACAAGAACGCTTGTCTTAAGGCAAACCCTGTACTCCTTGAGCCTGTTATGCGTCTCGAGGTTGTTACTCCCGAGGAGAGTATGGGTGATGTAATCGCCGACCTTAACAAACGTCGTGGTCTTGTTCAGGGCTTCGAGACAAGCCGTACAGGTGCTCGTATCGTTAAGGCAATGGTTCCCCTGGCCGAGATGTTCGGTTATGTAACCTCTTTGCGTACCATCACTTCGGGTCGTGCAACATCGTCGATGGTTTATGACCACCACGAGCAGTTGAGCGCTTCAATCACCAAGACAATTCTTGAGGAGCTTAAGAAGTAATATAAAAAGCCTGTCGGTTAGCGAATGACTCTTAACCGACAGGCCATTATAAAATAATTATTAATCTAAAATTGAAATGAGTCAGAAAATTAGAATCAAACTCAAATCTTACGATCACAATCTCGTAGACAAGTCTGCCGAGAAAATCGTTAAGACAGTGAAAGCAACAGGTGCAACCGTAAGCGGTCCCATCCCCTTGCCTACACACAAGCGTATCTTTACAGTAAACCGTTCGACATTCGTAAACAAGAAGTCTCGTGAGCAGTTCCAGCTCTCTTCTTTCAAGAGACTCATCGACATCTACAGCTCAACAGCTAAGACAGTTGATGCTCTTATGAAGCTCGAGTTGCCCAGCGGTGTAGAGGTAGAAATCAAAGTCTAATTAGAAAAGAACATTATTAACCAAATTAAATCAAAACTGAAATGCCAGGATTATTAGGAAAAAAAATCGGAATGATGTCCGTTTTCGGTGCCGATGGCAAGAATATCCCATGCACCGTTATCGAAGCAGGTCCTTGCGCAGTTACACAGGTAAAGACTGTTGAGAACGATGGCTATGCAGCTGTTCAGCTCGGTTTTCAGGATCAGAAAGAGAGCCGCGTAAACAAGCCCCTCGCAGGTCACTTCAAGGCAGCAGGTGTAACCCCCAAGAGACACTTGGCCGAGTTCAAGGATTTTGATGCAGAGCTCAAATTGGGCGATGTTGTCACAGTAGACCTCTTTGCCGACTCAGTATATGTTACTGTAGTAGGTACTTCTAAGGGTAGAGGTTTCCAGGGTGTTGTAAAGCGCCACAACTTTGGTGGTGTAGGTCAGGCTACTCACGGTCAGCACAACCGTGCTCGCAAGCCCGGTTCTATCGGTGCTTGTTCTTATCCTGCAAAGGTATTCAAAGGCCTTCGCATGGGTGGACAGATGGGTAACGCACGTGTTACTACACACAACCTGCAGGTGTTAAAAGTGATACCTGAGCACAACCTTTTGGTAATAAAAGGCTCTGTTCCGGGTTACAATGGTTCAATCGTAATTGTCGAGAAATAATGGAACTTAGCGTATTAAATATAAAGGGTGAGAACACCGGTAGAAAGGTTACATTGGACGAGTCTATCTTCGGTATACAGCCTAACGAGCACGTAGTATACATGGACGTTAGACAGTATCTTGCTAACCAGCGTCAGGGTACTCACAAGTCTAAGGAGAGAAGTGAGATTTCAGGTTCAACCCGCAAGCTCGGCCGTCAGAAAGGTGGCGGTGGTGCTCGTCGCGGTGATATCAACTCACCTCTGCTCGTAGGTGGTGCCCGTGTATTCGGCCCCCAGCCCCGTGATTATCGTTTCAAGCTGAACAAGAAGGTAAAGCAGTTGGCTCGTAAGTCGGCTCTTTCTCAGAAGGCTCTTGAGAATGCAATTATTGTTGTCGAGGACTTCAATTTCGAGGCTCCCAGCACAAAAACATTCGTTCAGATGTTAAATAATCTTAACATTTCTAAAAAAAAGCAGCTTTTTGTGTTACCATCTGCAAATAAATCAGTATATTTGTCAGCTCGTAATCTTAAGAGAACAAATGTAGCAATTGCGTCGGACATAAACACATACGTGATTATGAACGCCGATGTGCTTGTTATAGCAGAGAGCTCTCTTGAGGCAATTAACAACACACTAACCAAGAAGGAGGCTTAAAACGATGGGAGTATTGATTAAACCTTTGGTCACAGAGAAGATGACCGGTATTACCGACAAGCTTAATCGTTTCGGATTTATTGTTCGTCCCGAGGCTAACAAGTTGGTTATAAAGAAAGAGATCGAGGCGATTTACAATGTAACAGTAGTTGATGTTAATACAATGAACTACGATGGCAAAAATAAGAGCCGTTACACTAAGGCCGGCTTTGTGAAAGGCCGCACTATCGCTGTTAAGAAGGCTATCGTCACACTTAAGGAGGGCGATACTATTGATTTTTATAGTAACATTTAATATAGAAATGGCAGTACGTAAATTTAAGCCTACAACACCGGGCCAAAGACACAAGATTATTGGTACCTTTGAAGAGATCACTGCTACGGTACCAGAGAAATCGCTCGTAGTTGGTAAACGCTCAACCGGCGGTCGTAACAACACCGGTAAGATGACAATGCGCTATCGTGGCGGTGGTCACAAGCGCAAACTGCGTTTCATCGACTTCAAGCGAAACAAAGATGGTGTTCCCGCTACAGTAAAGAGCATCGAGTACGATCCTAACCGTTCGGCTAGAATCGCATTGCTCTATTATGCTGATGGCGAAAAAAGTTATATTATTGCTCCCAACGGTCTCGAAGTTGGCGCAGTTCTGATGTCGGGTGCCGATGCTGCTCCCGAGTTGGGTAACACACTTCCTTTGAAGTCAATTCCCATCGGTACTGTAGTTCACAATATCGAGCTCCGTCCCGGACAGGGCGCAGCGCTTGTTCGTTCGGCAGGTAACTTCGCACAGATTGTATCTCGTGAGGAGAATTACTGCGTTATCAAGCTTCCCTCGGGTGAGGTTCGTCGTATCCTCGGTACCTGTCGTGCTACAGTTGGTACAGTAGGTAACTCTGACCACGCACTTGAGAGTTCCGGTAAGGCCGGTCGTTCACGTTGGATGGGCCGTCGTCCTCACAACCGTGGTGTTGTTATGAACCCCGTTGATCACCCAATGGGTGGTGGTGAAGGTCGTGCTTCAGGAGGTCATCCTAGATCTCGTAAGGGCTTGTACGCTAAGGGTCTTAAGACTCGTGCACCCAAGAAGCAGTCTACAAAGTATATTATCGAGAGAAGAAAGAAGTAATAATAAGGAAATTTTTGTAACAATATGAGTCGTTCATTAAAAAAAGGTCCCTATATCAATGTAAAATTGGAGAGCAAAGTGCTTGCCATGAACGAGAGCGGTAAGAAATCGGTCATCAAGACTTGGGCTCGTGCTTCTATGATATCTCCCGATTTTGTGGGACACACTATCGCTGTTCATAACGGTAATAAATTCATCCCTGTTTACGTTACAGAGAATATGGTAGGTCACAAGTTGGGTGAGTTTGCACCCACACGTACTTTCCGTGGTCACTCTGGTAACCGCAAAAAGTAATCAGGCTTTTAAAAATTTGAAATAAAATAGAATATAATAATGGGAGCAAGAAAGAAATTAGCTGCTGACAAGAAAAAAGAGGCTCGCAAGAGTCTGTATTTTGCCAGTGCAAGAGATATCCCCTCTTCACCCCGCAAGATGCGCCTTGTTGCCGACATGGTTCGCGGAATGGAAGTTGGCCGTGCACTTGGCGTCTTGAAATTTTCGACAAAGGCTGCAAGCGCAAACGTTGAGAAATTGTTGCGCTCGGCTATTGCAAACTGGGAGCAGAAGAACGAGCGTAAGGCCGAGAATGGCGAGCTCTACATCTCACAGATTTTCGTGGATGAGGCACGTACACTCTACCGTATGCGTCCTGCACCTCAGGGTCGCGGATACAGAATCCGCAAGCGTTCCAACCACGTTACAATCTACGTGGATACTAAAGTAAATAATGACAATTAAAAGTAGAAAGCATGGGACAGAAGGTTAATCCGATAAGTAATCGTTTGGGTATCATCAGAGGATGGGATTCCAATTGGTACGGTGGCAAAAACTACGGTGACGAGTTGGTTGAGGATTCAAAGATTAGAAATTACCTGAATGTACGTCTGGCCAAGGCTAGCGTATCGAGAATTGTCATTGAGCGTACTTTGAAGCTCGTTACTATCACTGTTTGCACCGCAAAGCCCGGTCTTATCATTGGTAAGGGCGGTCAGGAGGTTGACAAGCTGAAAGAGGAGTTGAAGAAGATTACCGATAAGGACATCCAGATAAACATCTTCGAGGTTAAGAAGCTCGAGTTGGATGCCAACATCGTTGCGAACAACATCGCACGTCAGGTTGAGGGTAAGATAGCTTACCGCCGCGCAATCAAGACTGCTATTGCAAGTGCAATGCGTATGGGTGCCGAGGGTATCAAAGTACAGATTTCAGGTCGTTTGAATGGTGCCGAGATGGCACGTTCTGAGATGTATAAGGAGGGTCGTACTCCTTTGCACACATTCCGTGCCGACATTGACTACTGTCAGACAGAGGCTTTGACAAAGGTAGGTTTGCTCGGTATCAAGGTTTGGATCTGCCGTGGTGAGGTTTACGACAAGAGAGATCTTGCACCTAACTTTGCACCTAGCAAAGAGAGCGGCTTCAGCAACAACCAGGCTGGCGGAAGAAACTTCAAACGTAAGAAAAATAACAATCGCTAACGAATTGAATTTCAAGAATTATGTTACAGCCTAAAAAGACAAAATATAGAAGAGTACAGCACGGAGTTACCAAGGGCTATGCACAGCGTGGAAATCAGCTTGCTTTTGGCTCATTCGGTATCAAGTGCTTGCAGTACAAATGGTTGAACGGTCGTCAGATTGAGGCAGCCCGTATCGCCGTTACACGTTATATGCAGCGTCAGGGACAGGTTTGGATACGTATCTTCCCCGATAAGCCCATCACACGTAAGCCTGCTGACGTACGTATGGGTAAGGGTAAGGGAGATCCCGAGGGCTTTGTATTCCCCGTAACACCCGGCCGCATCCTTATCGAGGTAGAGGGAGTTCCCTTTGAGACAGCAAAAGAGGCATTGCGTCTTGCAGCTCAGAAACTTCCTGTTACAACTAAGTTTATTGTTAGACGCGATTATGACGCTCAAAATTAAGCATAATTATGAAGATAGCAGAAATTAGAGAGCTCTCTACCGTAGAGCTCAAGGAAAGAGTTGAAGCCGAGGTTGCACGTTATGCTCAAATGAGACTGAATCACGCAATTTCACCCCTGGAGAACCCCGAGGAGTTGAAGAAAGTACGTCGCGGTATCGCACGTATGAAGAGTGAGTTGCGTACTCGCGAATTAAATCAAAAATAAAGAGCACCTATGGAAAGAAATTTAAGAAAAGAGCGTACCGGTATCGTTCTCAGCAACAAGATGGATAAGACTGTTACCGTTGCCGCTAAATTCAAGGAGAAGCACCCCATCTATGGCAAGTTCGTGAGCAGAACTAAGAAATATCACGTACACGATGAGAAGAATGAGTGCTCTGTTGGCGATACAATCCGCATTATGGAGACACGTCCTTTGAGTAAGACAAAGAGATGGAGATTAGTAGAAATCATCGAAAAAGTTAAGTAATTATGATACAGGTTGAATCAAGACTTACAGTATGTGATAACAGCGGTGCTAAGGAGGCATTGTGTATCCGTGTACTCGGTGGTACACGTCGTAGATACGCTTCTGTAGGCGATGTTATCGTTGTCGCTGTAAAAAGCGTCATTCCCTCGAGCGATATGAAGAAGGGTGTTGTTTCAAAGGCACTCATCGTTCGTACTAAGAAAGAGGTTCGCCGTCAGGACGGTTCTTATATCCGCTTCGACGACAACGCTTGCATACTACTTAATAACGCCGGCGAGATGCGCGGCAGCCGTATCTTCGGACCGGTAGCCCGTGAGCTTCGTGCAACCCAGTACACAAAGGTTGTATCGTTGGCACCCGAGGTACTTTAATGTTTAAAAAATAGAGAAGTAATGAAAAAGTTACATATCAAGAAAGGTGATATGGTCTATGTAAACTCTGGCGAGGACAAGGGCAAAACCGGTAAGGTGCTCCAAGTTCTCGTAGAGAAAGACCGTGCCATCGTAGAGGGCGTTAATATGGTTTCAAAGAGCACGAAGCCCAGCGCCAAGAATCCCCACGGAGGTATTGTAAAACAGGAGGCCGCTATTCACGTTTCCAACCTTAACCTCATCGACCCCAAGAGTGGCAAGCCCACACGTATCGGTCGCAAGGTTAACGAGGAGGGTGTAAAGGTTCGTTATGCTAAAAAATCAGGAGAGGAGATCAAGTAATGAGTAATACAGCCAGCCTTAAGAAAGAATATGCCGAGCGTATTGCTCCGGCTTTGATGAAACAGTTCAACTACTCTTCACCTATGCAGGTGCCCGTACTTAAGAAAATCGTTATCAACGAGGGTCTTGGTGCAGCTACACAGGATAAGAAGATTATTGACGTTGCTATTAACGAGATTACCGCTATCACAGGTCAGAAAGCAGTTGCTACTGTGTCGCGCAAGGATATCTCTAACTTTAAACTTCGTAAGAAGATGCCTATCGGCGTTATGGTAACATTGCGTCGTGAGCGTATGTACGAGTTCTTGGAGCGTCTTATCCGTGTTGCTCTTCCTCGTATCCGCGACTTCAAGGGTATCGAGAGCAAGTTCGACGGTAACGGTAACTACTCACTTGGTATCAAGGAGCAGATTATCTTCCCCGAGATTAACATCGACAACATTATGCGTCTTAACGGTATGAACATCACATTTGTAACTACCGCACAGACCGATGAAGAGGGTTACGCACTGCTCAAGGAGTTTGGTTTACCTTTCAAGAACGCTAAAAATTCATAACAAACTATGGCAAAAGAATCAATGAAGGCACGCGAGGTAAAGCGTGCAAAGTTGACAAAGAAGTACGCTGCAAAGCGTGAGGCTCTTAAGAAGATCATCAACACAGGTTCTCCCGAAGAGGCTTACGAGGCAGCACGCAAACTTCAGTCACTGCCTTTGAACTCTAACCCCATCCGTATGCACAACCGTTGCAAGCTCACCGGTCGTCCCAAGGGTTATATCCGCCTCTTCGGCATCTCTCGTATTCAGTTCCGTGAGATGGCATCACAGGGTCTTATCCCCGGCGTTAGAAAAGCAAGTTGGTAAATTTTCTGAGTGTTTAATATAAATATTGTCAGGGAAGTCCTGATCAATTTAAAATTAATTTTTATGACAGATCCTATTGCAGATTATTTGACGAGGTTGAGAAATGCCATTCAAGCAAAGCACAGAGTGGTTGAAGTTCCTGCCTCTAACCTCAAGAAGGAGATTACAAAGATTCTTTTTGAGAAGGGTTACATCTTGAACTACAAGTTCGTAGAGGATGGCCCCCAGGGTACAATTAAGATTGCCCTGAAGTACGACGCAGTAAACAAGGTGAACGCTATCAAGAACCTCGTTCGCGTTTCTTCACCCGGTTTGCGCCGTTATACGGGATACAAGGATATGCCCAGAGTGATTAATGGATTGGGTATCGCTATTTTGTCGACATCCAAAGGTGTAATGACAGACAAAGAGGCTGCTGCCGAGAGAATTGGTGGTGAGGTACTCTGCTACGTCTACTAATGAGGAGGAATTGAGCAATGTCTAGAATTGGTAAATTACCTATCAGTATCCCCGAGAAGGTTAATGTCTCAGTAAGTGCAGACAATACAGTAACAGTAAGTGGTAACGGTAAGCAGCTCTCACAGAAGGTCGATCCCTCTATCCTTGTTAAGGTTGAGGACAATCAGGTAGTACTTTCTTATGCTAATGGCAAGACTTATGCCGACGCTACAAAGCAGGAGCACGCCTATCACGGTCTTTACAGAGCACTCATTAACAATATGGTTATCGGTGTTTCTACCGGTTTCAAGAAAGAACTTGAGCTTGTTGGTGTAGGTTATCGTGTAAATGAGAAGCCCGGAAACACTCTTGAGTTGATTCTTGGTTATACACACTCTATCTATTTGCAGCTTCCCGCTGAGGTTAAGTTCGAGACAAAGTCAGAGAGAAATAAGAACCCTCTTATCATCTTGGAGTCTTGCGACAAGCAGCTTTTGGGAATGGTTTGTGCTAAGATCCGTTCATTCCGTAAGCCTGAGCCTTACAAGGGTAAGGGTGTTAAGTTTGTCGGTGAGGTTATCCGCCGCAAGTCTGGTAAATCGGCCGGTGCAAAATAATTAGTAAAATCGTAAGCATATGACAACAAAGATAGAAAGACGTACCAAGATTAAATATAGAGTGCGCAACAGGATTTTTGGTGTTGCCGAGCGTCCCCGTATGAGCGTTTTCCGCAGCAACAAGCAGATTTATGTTCAGATTATAAATGACCAGACAGGTCGCACATTGGCTGCGGCATCTTCTCTTGGTCTTGAGGCTATGCCCAAGAAAGAGCAGGCTGCCAAGGTAGGCGAGATGATAGCTAAGAAGGCTCAGGAGGCAGGTATTACAACCGTTGTCTTCGACCGTAATGGTTATCTGTACCACGGTAGAGTGAAAGAGGTAGCTGATGCTGCGCGTAATGGAGGTCTTAAATTCTAATGAATATGGCAGTAAATAATAGAGTAAAAGTCGCAAACGACGTAGAATTGAAAGACAGATTGGTTGCTATCAATCGTGTAACTAAGGTTACTAAGGGTGGTCGTACATTCAGTTTCTCGGCAATCGTTGTTGTAGGTAACGAGAATGGTATCATCGGTTATGGCCTTGGTAAGGCGAGCGAGGTTACTGCCGCTATCTCAAAGGGTATAGAGGCTGCTAAGAAGAACCTTGTACGCGTTCCCGTACTTAAGGGCACAGTACCCCACGAGCAGGCTGCTCGTTTCGGTGGTGCCGAGGTATTCATCAAGCCCGCTTCTCACGGTACCGGAGTTGTTGCCGGTGGTGCGATGCGTGCTGTACTCGAGAGCGTAGGTATCACTGACGTTCTTGCTAAGTCTAAGGGTTCTTCTAACCCCCACAACTTGGTTAAGGCTACTATCGCTGCACTCAGCGAGATGCGTGACGCACGTATGGTTGCCCAGAACAGAGGTATCAGTATGAATAAAGTATTTAACGGATAAGGAGGATTATAATGGCTACTATTAAGATTAAGCAAGTAAGAAGTCGTATCGGTGCCCCCAAGACACAGAAGCTCACTCTTGATGCTCTTGGTCTCACAAAGATGAACAAGGTAGTTGAGCACGACGATAATGCCTCTATTCGTGGTATGATTAAGAAAGTTCAGCATTTGGTTGCCATTGTTGAAGAGTAATTAATTTTAAAAAGAATTGACTATGAAATTAAATAATCTTAAGCCTGCCGAGGGCGCAGTCAAGGCTCGCAAAAGAATTGGACGTGGTACCGGTTCGGGTAGAGGTGGTACTTCTACACGCGGTCACAAGGGTGCGAAGTCTCGTTCGGGCTACAAGAAGAAAATTGGTTTCGAGGGTGGTCAGATGCCTCTGCAACGTCGTGTGCCCAAGTACGGTTTCAAGAACATTAATCGTGTAGAGTACAAGGCTATTAACTTGTCTACACTTCAGGCTCTTGCCGAGAGCAAGGCACTTGAGACAATTAATGTTGCTACACTTGTTGCTGCCGGATTCATTTCGGACAAGCAGCTCGTTAAGGTACTTGCCAACGGTACACTCACAGCTAAGCTGACAGTAGAGGCTCACGCTTTCTCGGCTAAGGCTGTCGAGGCTATCGAGGCTGTAGGTGGAACTGTAGTAAAACTTTAAAAAATGATTAAGAAATTCGTCCAGACAATAAAGAATATCTGGAAGATCGAAGACCTTAGAACTCGCATTGGTTACACCTTGCTGTTCGTATTTCTATACAGAGTAGGCTCTTTCGTAGTTCTGCCCGGTATAGATGCAAACAAGCTTGGTGCACTTGAGAGCCAGACAGACGAGGGTTTGATGGCGCTGCTTAATATGTTCTCGGGTGGTGCATTCTCGAATGCATCAATATTCGCTTTGGGTATTATGCCCTATATCTCGGCCTCAATTGTTGTTCAGTTGTTGGCAATAGCTGTTCCTTCTTTCCAGAAGATGCAGCGTGAGGGTGAGAGCGGCCGCAGAAAGATTAATCAGATTACACGTTGGTTGACCCTCTTGATTCTGCTCTTCCAGGCTCCTTCGTATCTGCTGAATCTTCAGCATACATCGGGTGCAGCTCTAGGCGCAGGTCTTGATTGGACTTTCTTTATGATAAGTTCGACTATCATCCTTGCTGCAGGTAGTATGTTCATCTTGTGGCTTGGTGAGCGCATAACCGATAAGGGAATTGGTAACGGTGTATCTATCATCATTATGATTGGTATTATTGCCCGTTTCCCCTTGGCTATTACACAGGAATTCACTTCTCGTGTAGAAGGTGCTGTAGGCGGTGGTTTGATAATGTTCGTTATTGAGCTCCTTCTGTTTGTAGCAGTTATATGTGCAGGTGTGGCACTTCTTCAGGGAACACGTCGCGTACCCGTGCAGTATGCAAAGCAGTCGGCTTCGGGTGCCACTTATAGCGGTGCTCGTCAGTATCTTCCTCTTAAGGTTAATGCAGCGAATGTAATGCCCATCATCTTTGCTCAGGCAATTCTCTTTATTCCCTTGGCTTTCGTAAGCTATGGCGGTAGCGAGGCAGAGTCTTCTTGGTTTGTTCGCAATATGATGGATCATACAGGTTGGCTTTATAACCTTATATTCGCAGCGATGATTATTGCATTTACATACTTCTATACAGCCATTACCATCAACCCGGTGCAGATGGCCGAAGATATGAAGCGCAATAATGGCTTTATTCCCGGTATCAAACCAGGTAAGCCCACAGCCGAGTATATCGATACAGTTATGACCCGTATTACATTCCCCGGTTCACTCTTCCTTGCAGGTATTGCGGTTCTTCCCGCAGTAGCAGGAAAGTTGTTAGGCGTTCAGACAGAGTTCGCATCATTCTTTGGTGGAACATCTCTCCTCATCCTTGTTGGTGTAGTTCTTGATACTCTCCAGCAAATCGAGAGCCATCTCTTGATGCGTCACTATGATGGACTTCTGAGCTCGGGTCGTATTAAAGGTCGTGTAGGTTAATTTGTAGAGCTAAGAATGATATTTCTTAAAACAGCAGACGAGATAGAGCTACTTCGGCAGAGCAATCTGCTGGTAGGCAAGGCGCTTGCCGAAGTAGCAAAAATTATAGAGCCGGGTGTAACAACCAAGCAACTCGATAGAGTAGCCGAGGAGTTTATCCGCGACAATGGAGCAATACCTACGTTCAAGGGGTATCCCAATCACGAAGGTGTTCCGTTTCCGGGTTCCATTTGTGCATCGGTAAACGATGTTGTGGTACACGGAATACCAAACGACGTTCCGCTTAAAGAGGGAGACATTGTCTCGGTCGATTGTGGAACACTGCTTAATGGTTTTTGTGGCGATTCGTGCTATACATTCTGTGTAGGCGAGGTTGACGAGCAGACACGCAAGCTGCTGCAAACAACAAAGGAATCGCTCTATTTGGCTATCGAGCAGGCCGTTCACGGCAAGCGTTTGGGTGATGTTGGCAGTGCAGTTCAGACACACTGTGAGGCAGCGGGATTTGGTGTAGTGCGTGAGTTTGTCGGTCACGGAATAGGACGCGATATGCACGAAGCCCCCGAAGTCCCCAACTATGGTCGCAAAGGCAACGGACTACAGTTGCGCCAAGGAATGTGTATAGCAATCGAGCCTATGATTACAATGGGTAAGAGACAGATTTTTATGGAGCGCGACGGCTGGACGGTTCGCACACGTGACCGCAAGAACGCAGCCCATTTCGAGCACACCATTGCGGTTGGCAAGAATGGAGCCGACATTCTCTCATCATTCGAGTTTGTAGAAGAAGTTTTAAGAAGTAAAGGATATTAATATGGCTAAACAAAACGCTATAGAGCAAGATGGAACAATCGTAGAGGCATTGTCAAATGCTATGTTCCGAGTAGAGTTACAGAATGGTCACGAAGTGATTGCGCATATCTCGGGAAAGATGAGAATGCACTACATTAAGATTCTACCCGGTGATAAGGTAAGAATAGAGATGTCTCCCTACGACTTGACCAAAGGAAGAATTGTGTTCCGATATAAATAAAAAATAAGATATTATGAAAGTTAAAGCATCTATTAAGAAACGCACTCCCGACTGCAAGATCGTTCGTCGTAACGGCCGCTTGTATCTTATCAACAAGAAGAATCCCAAGTTCAAACTGCGTCAGGGGTAATTAATAAGTAAATTAATAATTTATATAGTATATGGCTATAAGAATAGTTGGTGTAGACATTCCTCAGAATAAGAGAGGAGAGATTGCGTTGACATACATCTATGGTATTGGACGCAGCAGTGCAGCCAAAATCCTCGACAAAGCAGGTGTAGACCGTAACATCAAGGTTCAGGATTGGACCGATGATATGGCTGCTGCTATCCGCGAGATTATCGGTGCAGAGTATAAGGTAGAGGGTGACCTCCGTTCAGAGATTCAGCTGAACATCAAGCGTTTGATGGATATCGGTTGCTATCGTGGAGTTCGCCACCGTAACGGTCTTCCCGTTCGCGGTCAGAGCACAAAGAACAACGCACGTACTCGTAAGGGTCGCAAGAAAACGGTTGCTAACAAGAAAAAGGCTACAAAATAATTAAGTAAGTAATATGGCAAAGAAAACAGTTGCAACAAAGAAAAGAAATGTGAAGGTAGGAGCTGTAGGTCAGCTTCATGTACATTCGTCATTTAACAATATCATTGTTTGCCTTGCTAACGACGAGGGTCAGGTAATCTCTTGGTCATCTGCCGGTAAGATGGGCTTCAGAGGTTCTAAGAAGAATACTCCTTATGCTGCTCAGATGGCAGCAGAGGCTTGCTCAAAGATCGCTTACGACTTGGGCTTGCGCAAAGTGAAGGCATATGTAAAAGGTCCCGGAAACGGCCGTGAGTCAGCAATACGTACCGTACACGGTGCAGGTATCGAGGTTACAGATATCATTGACGTAACACCGCTGCCCCACAACGGTTGCCGTCCTCCGAAGAGAAGAAGAGTATAATGTTTATAACAAAAGAATTAAGAAATGGCAAGATATATTGGACCTAAAAGCAAGATTGCACGTAAGTTTGGTGAGCCCATCTTCGGACCCGACAAGGTGCTCTCTAAGAAGAACTATGCTCCCGGTATGCACGGTAACAACCGTCGTCGCAAGACATCGGAGTACGGTATAATGTTGGCCGAGAAGCAGAAGGCAAAGTATACATACGGTGTACTCGAGAAACAGTTCCGCAATGTATTCAAGAAAGCTGATTCAGCTCCCGGTATCACCGGTGAGGTGCTTTTGCAAACACTTGAGTCTCGTCTCGACAACATAGTTTATCGTTTGAGCATTGCTCCCACTCGTGCTGCTGCGCGTCAGTTGGTAAGCCACTGTCACATTGTTGTTGACGGTAAGGTATGTAATGTTCCTTCTCGTATTATCAAGCCCGGCCAGATTGTTGGTGTTCGTGAGCGTTCAAAGTCTCTCGAGGTTATCCAGAACTCATTGGCAGGTGTTAACCACAGCAAGTACTCTTGGCTTGAGTGGGACGAGTCGGCAATGGCAGGTAAGTTTATGAACGTACCCGAGCGTACCGAGATTCCCGAGAACATCAAGGAGCAGTTAATCGTTGAGTTGTACAGCAAATAATAGATTATAATGGCGATATTAACATTTCAAAAACCTGATAAAGTAATAATGTTGGAGGCGAACGACTTCTTCGGAAAGTTCGAGTTCCGTCCTCTTGAACCCGGTTTCGCAAAGACAGTAGGTAACGCGCTTCGTCGCATCCTTCTTTCGTCGCTCGAGGGTTTTGCAATCTGCACAATCAAGATTGCAGGTGTTGAGCACGAGTTTGCTACCGTTCCCGGTGTAAAGGAAGATGTCACCAACATTATCTTGAACCTCAAGAAGGTTCGATTCAAGAGAATCGTAGAGGAATTCGAAACCGAGAAAGTCTCTATCAATGTTGAGAATACCGAGGTGTTCACAGCAGGTGAGATTGGTAAGCATTTGACCGGATTTGAAGTGTTAAATCCCGAGTTAGTCATTTGCCACCTCGACTCTTCGGCTAAAATGCAGATTGAAATCAACATCAACAAAGGTCGCGGTTACGTGCCCTCTGATGAGAACCGAGAGCTCTGCACAGAGCCCACGATGATTCCAATCGACTCGATATACACTCCTATTCGTAACGTTAAGTATATTGAAGAGCCCTTCCGCGTAGAGCAGAAGACCGACTACGACAAACTTGTACTTGAGGTTACAACAGACGGTTCCATTCACCCGAAGGAGGCACTTAAAGAGGCTGCAAAGATTCTCATCTATCACTTTATGCTCTTCTCGGACGAGAAGATAGCAATCGAGGCCAGCGACATCGATGGCAACGAGGAGTTCGATGAGGAGGTATTGCATATGCGTCAGTTGCTCAAGAGCAAGCTGGTTGATCTTAACCTCTCGGTTCGCGCCCTTAACTGCCTTAAGGCGGCCGACGTTGAGACACTTGGCCAGTTGGTTCAGTACAACAAGACCGATCTCCTTAAGTTCCGTAACTTTGGTAAGAAATCGCTCACTGAGCTTGATGATTTGCTCGAGAGTCTGAATCTTTCGTTTGGAACAGATATTTCAAAATATAAATTAGATAAAGAATAATTATGAGACATAAAAAATCTTTCAATCATTTGGGTCGTACTGCATCTCACAGAAAGGCTATGCTTTCTAATATGGCCGTTTCTTTGATTATGCACAAAAGAATCACTACGACTCTTGCAAAGGCAAAAGAGCTTAAGAAGTTCGTTGAGCCTTTGATCACAAAGTCAAAAGACGACACAACCAATTCACGTCGTGTAGTATTCAGCTATCTCCAGAGCAAGGAGGCCGTTACAGAGCTCTTCAAGGAGATTGCAGTAAAGGTAGCTGAGCGTCCCGGTGGTTACACACGCATCATCAAGCTTGGTACACGTCAGGGTGACGCTGCCGAGATGTGCTTCATCGAGCTCGTGGACTACAACGAGAATATGGCTAAGACTCCCGGCAAGAAGACACGTCGTCGTCGTTCGACTAAGAAGGCAGACGCTCCCGCCGTTGAGGCTGCAGCAACTGAAGAGGCTACACCAACAGCTGAATAATTACTTACTTAATAGATGTCAGAGGGTATCCGTGAGGATACCCTCTCTTTTTTATTATATCCTCTCGTATACTGTATATTAATTATATAATGTACTAACTTTTCTCTACTATAGTGTTACAGATTGTTAAATTGTAAGGATTTTAGTGTTGTAACTTTGCTTTAGTTGTTTTTATTTGTTAAAATTACAGGATTTTAGGTGCTCATCTATGAGTCCTGAGAGATTGTTGGGTAATAAATTTTAACAAAATAAAAAACAGACTTATGAAATTATTAAGACACTTGGCTTTTACTCTGCTAATATTGTGTAGCAGTGCGGCCTTTGCTCAGTTATCGTCGTTAACCGACGGTGCTGTGTACCATTTTCAGAATGTGGGCAATACAGGTATTGCTCTCGGTGCAACTGCTTTGTCCGACGTTGCAGGTTTGGCATCGGACAAAGATAATAAAACACAGCAGTGGTACGTTAAGAAGAGCGGAGACGACTACACGTTCCGCAATTTGGCTAACGGCTGTTATCTGAAAGGTGCAGGAAAATCAACCTCTTGGGGGTTGTCAACCGATGCATCTGCCGATGCCAATCTCTTTGAACTTGCTTCGAAAGATGGCAACAATACACTCCGCTGTGAACCCTACAAAGGCGGTTATGGCTATATGCACAAAGATGGTAGTAACAACATTGTCGGTTGGGAACCTGCTGCTACTGCTACTCAGTGGACAATAACAACTATAGAGTATGAAGACGACGAGCTCAATGCCATTTGGGACGAGATTGCAGCCCTTATCCCCGACGAAGAGACAGTAAGCAGTTATAAGTCGGCACTCGATGCAATCTTTGCCGACGATGCCTGCACCAAACTCAATAGTCCATACGTCTCAATGGAGGTTGAAAGTATCAAGACCGATGCCAACTACCTAAAGCTTCCCGCAGAGTTGCAGGCAATGGTGCTCAAGGTACGCAGCGGCGATTGGACCGAAGCCAACGCAGCCTCGGGCAAGAGCTCTTGGAGCGACGAGTATGCCCGCAAATTCCGCGTGCAGATGTACGAGCCCTATAGTATCGAGGGCGAGATAACAAGCTATCTGCGTTTCAACGCACACTGTAATATGGACAATCCCACAGGACTTTACGCCAACAACGGCCAGCCAATGTATATTATGGTCGAAGGCGATATTGCCGAGGGAGCCGAACTATGGGTTGCACATCAGACGGGGCACGGTGCAACAGCCAAGTATGATAATATAGCATACACCCAACTAAAAGAGGGACTGAACGTCGTTCCTTATTTCAGCGACGGAAGCCAATTGTGGATAAATTATGTAGTACACACATACAATTCAGCCGGTGCTACCATTCAAGAAAAATTCCCTCATAAGATAAGCGACTATAAACCACTTAAGATTCACATTGAGGGAGGATACATAAACGGATACTATAATGCCATTGGCGACTTCCGCGCAGCCGATTCGGAAACCAACCTTTGGGGAGATGTCGATAATGACGAAGATTGGAAATACTACAAAGAGCGTGCACCGCTCAATGGTACCGATGCACCCAATAGGGATTTTCCACTCCTGGGTCATCGTCAAACACTGCTTTTCGAGTTTGGAGATATTATAGATGAAGGCGATAGTACTCAGAAAGGTATATCATATTGGTTGGACGCAGTTGTGAGCCATAAAGAGAGCAATACTCCTTTTGTTGCAACACCCGACAAACCATATAACAACAGCGGGCTATTCAGCGACTATACCAATATGGGTCTTGACGCAAGCACCGGTAGGATAAACATTATGATTGAGGCTTGGGACCGTATAATGTACTCCGAGCTTGCCACAATGGGTCTTGTAAGTACATCTACAATGGATAAGATGAACAAGATGTACCCCCGTTGGACAGCCGAGGGCAAAAAAGCCGAAATTTATAACTACGGAAAATCGGCAGCCGACCAACAGACATACATCGATTTTTGTCAAGGTATCGACTATAGCGAATATTTCAACCACCACGGAACCGGACAGGGTGCCTACTCGGGATATATGTCGGGTGGTTGGCGTGTTTGTAACTACCACTACAATACAATGGGAAGTGTCATAGGCAAAATCGCGAACGAGGCCGGTCCTACTTGGGGTCCCGCTCACGAGATTGGACACCAGCATCAGGCTACATTCAACCTTAACGGACAGACCGAGGTAACAAACAACTTCTTCTCGAACGTGGCAGTGTGGTATATGGGAATGGGAACGTCGCGTTACAATGGCAGCGAGGGTAACCTTCAACACGTGCTCGAGGCCTTTAATAAAGAGGGAAACGACGCTTATACCAATAATATATGGGCACTCACGCACATCTACTACCGTCTGTGGCTCTACTATCACCTTGCCGGTAACAACACACAATTCTGGCCCCGTCTCTACGAGCTTTGTCGTCGCGTGCCCCTCGTAAACGGCGGACAAATTTCAGGCGAGACCTCACTGTTGCGCTTCTATCAGCACGCTTGCGACGCGGCAGGTGAGGACTTAACGGAATTCTTCCGTGCACACGGCTATCTTGAGGTTATGGACAACCGTCTTGTGGGCGACTACAGCAATGCTTATTACAACCAGACACAGGAGCAAATTGATGCTGCAATTGCCGCAGTAAAAGCAAAGAACTACCCCGAGAATCTCGCAGTACTCTTCATTAACGACGGAACAAGCAACACCGGTGTTCGGCACGACGGAGTAACAGCACGTTCATTGTGGGACGGCAGCCCCTCGGCCGATTATGGTTCAGTAACCGACTTTATTAAAGGAGATGTGTCGGTATCAACCAATTACACTGCATCAGTTGATGCCAATGGAAATGTAACAATGAGTGGCGGTAGCGGAGGCATAGGCTTTGTTGTACTTAACACCGATGGCGAGATTGTCTCTTTTAGTAATAAATCGGAATTTGTTCTATCCGAGGAGGCTATCTACCTTGTAGCAACAGGAGGAGCAACTATCTCTTCAATAGATGATGCTAGTTCTACAACTTCTGCCGAAATAGACCTTTCGGCGCTACAGCAGGGACTCCTGGGAGAACTCATCGGTAAGGCGCAAGCCATCATCAACCTCGCCGACAATACAAATACAAAAGTAGGCTTTTATAAACCAACCTCAATAGCCGACCTTGTTGCAGCTTGCGATGCTGCAAAAGAGCAGTTGTCGACAGGAGTTGCGCTTGGTGCTGCATACGAAAAACTGTATACCGAGTATAAAAATGTTCAGAACGACGAGTATGCCGTTATAAAGATTATGCCGGGTAGTACATACGCGATTCAGAACAAGACAGGCAAAGACTATATGTCGGTAAACATTGCTGATAATAAAATCATAACAAACTCAACCGCACCTGCCAATGAGGCAAAGAACCGTTGGGTCTTTGAGCAGGGTAGTACCTCGGGTACATATAAGATTAAGAATGTAAGCACCGGTACTTACCTGCAAGCAGTAACCGATTATAACAGTGTTGATTTTACTGTCGGTAATGCAGCAGTAGATTATATCGTGTCGGAAGTTGGTTCCGGTTATTTGGCGCTTTCTACAGCGGCAGTTCCCGAACGTTATATGGATAGGCATAATGCCAACCAGGTGGCAACTTGGGGTGCAAAAAGCGATAATGCATCTTGGTACATTACACTTGTCGAAGAGAATAAAGAGATTGTAAATACCGATAAACTTAGTGAACTTATCGATAAGACCGAGGCTCTTATTGGTAAGATGGCTGTATTGGATCCATTAAAAACCAACCTTCCCTTGCAGGTAACAAACAGCAGCAACCCCTACTATATATCTTGCAGCAACCTCGACTCCTCTGAAGGCTCAGATATGAACTATCTCATAGACAATAATATCAATACCTATATTCACAGTAATTATCACAATATAAGCGCTTCAAACGACTGGTTGGATGTCGACTTGGGCAGTGGAAACAAACTGTCAATGTTTGCTTTCAGTGAAGTGACACGCTCAAATGTTTATAACGATTTCCCAAAAACAATCGATATTTACGGAAGCAACACCAAGAGCAATGACATAAGCGATTATACACCCATTGCTACAGTAACCGGCCTGCCTAATGATGGCGGACAAACCTGGGAATCGGATGCGGTTATCGCAGCCGAGGATTATCGTTATCTTCGTTTTGTGGTAACAACCTGGACCGGCAACAAATTTTTCCATATGGCCGAGTTCGACCTTTATAGCATAGATTACGATGTTACAAAACTCGAAGGTTTCTCATCGGTCAATGATAATCTGGTTAAAGAGGCATATAAAAATATGCTTAAAGGCAAGGCGTGGTTGACACGTAACGATGCAACTGCTGCAAATATAACAGATGCAGAAGAGAATTTGCAGGATGCATACGAGGCTCTGAAAACAGCATATAACAACGCTCTTGAAGGACTGCTGGCAGCAGAAAAAGAACCTTTGCAGGAACTTATCGACCAAACAAATGAACTTATCTCAGAAGTAGGTGCGGCTGTGTATTCTTTAGAGAGTAACGTTTACCTTCACGGGAAACTATATTGCAACTCTGTTTATACAGCGGGAGGAACAAATCATAGCGATTATACTTCGGCCGAGAATGATTATAAGCTCTTAGACGGTAATACCGGTACACACTATCACAGCGATTATAATTATTCTACAATGGTTAGTGACCCCTATATTCGTGTCGACCTGGGCGAGAAAAACAAGGTAAGTAAGTTTAGATTTAACTATACTACGCGTAACCAAGCTGGTTGTGCTCCAAAAGCTATAAGCGTGTATGGCGGAAACTACGATGATCTAACAGGGGATGTCTCTTATACCGATACTCCCGTTGCTCAGTTTACGTTGAGTGAAAATGCATTGCCTACAGCCACTAAGACTTTTTGGGAGTCGAATGACATTACTGCCGACCAGGCCTATCGTTACTATAAGTTTGTTGTAACTGAATCGGAAGGCGCTAAGACTGAAAATGGTGTTAAGAAGTACTATTTTGCAATATCCGAGTTTGGTTTTACAAAGTGCGCAATAAGAGATGTTACTATTAATGATAAGTTCACTAATTATGTAAGCGAAGAGTTGCTTTTGAATACCCGTGCAGTGGTAAACGATTCCGAGAATTTGATGGAAAATGCTACAACTGTTGAACAACTGCGCTCACAGTATGCAAATTTGCAAAAAGCCTATGAAAAACTTTTAGAGGCGGCTGATGGCTGCTTACCGTTTGTTTTAACAACCGATGAGAGTAATCCTGTGTTGTATAAGATTTTTATAAAACGTACCGCAGATGTAACAGTGTTACAGTATGACGAGGCTACTAAGCAGGTGGCTGTCAGCGATAAAGCTGATAACAGCAGTTACCAGGCTTGGTACTTCACCGGTACTTCGAGTAACTTCTCTATTCACCCATATAATGCCGATGGCAAAGTACTCTCGGCTGATAACACCGCTAATGCTCCTGCAAAAGTCTGGGCTGCCGATAAAGGTGAAAAGAGTTATTACCAATGGAAATTAGTAGAACGTGCCGATGGTTACTACAATATTCAAGCCATTGATGGTAGCAACTACTTTAGTAATAATGGTGGAACCGATAATAAAATGGGATTCTGGAGTGGCAGCCCTGAATCTGATGGAGGCTCGTTGTTTAAGTTTGTCGATGCCGAGTTCGATAATGACAATCCACGTTTCTATCAATTGAGCGACTATAAAAAAGCTAATATAGATGGACGTAATTTATATGAAGGAGAAGCAGTCGGTTTTTATACTGTAACCGAGAAGTATCGTCAGGCTTGTTCAGATGCTTCTGCAATTATTACAGCCGGTAGCACGAGCAACGCGACAGTGTGTTACAATGTTTACAAGGCTTTGCGTAGTGCAAACAGTGAGATATTTAATTTGCCCAAGGAGGAAAAGTTCTATACCCTGCGTTCTCATTATAAATCGAACCATTATATATTTGCAAATAATCAGAATACAGTGCGTTATGGAAATGGTTATAGCAGTAATGTTGGTAACTCGCGTTATATTTGGCAATTCAGCAGCAATAATGATGGAAAGATTGCGATGATGAACCTGCATACCGGCAGCTATTCCGGCCAAATTCCACAAGACATTATAACTCTTTCTGCAACAGAGGCATTCGACGTTAATATACTTCCTTACGCCTCAATAGAAGGCGCAATAGAGATTAAGTCAGGAGATAATTACTATCATATTAATAATGGTGATGGTGCCGATCAGAAAGTTATAGGATGGGTTAAAGGTGCAGGAGGTAATCCTATATACATAGAGGAGGTTGCCCCTGAATATATCAACTACTCTGTTACAATAGGTTCGGTAGGTTGGTCGACACTCTGCCTCAATTATGCAGTTGAAGTGCCCGAAGGTGTTACTGCATACGCAGCTTTAGGTGTAGATGGTAACTCTGTTGTTTTGCAATCGGTTGGCAATGTTATTCCTGCCGGTACTGCGGTACTACTGAACTTGAAAGAGGGAGCTGCTACAGGTAACTACTCGTTTAAATATACATCGCAGAGTGTAGAGCCACAGTCACTGAGTGAGAATAAACTTGTTGGTACATACTACGATAGCTACATCGAGGCCGATAAGGAGAATGTCAAGTATTATATGCTTGCTAAAATTGACGATACAAAAGCCGGAATGAAGCAGATATATCGTGAGTATAGCTATGACGATAATGGTACACTCGTAAGCCATAAGAATACCGATGATGGTACTCACTTTAAGAATAATGCCAATAAGGTGTATCTGCCTGTGCCAAAAGAGAACGGTGCAAATGAGGTTAAGGCATACAGCCTGCGCATCATTGATGGTACAACGGGTGTTGACGAGGTAGTTGGTAATATTGGAGTAGCTCCCGAGGGTATATATGACCTTAGCGGACGTCGCATCATTGAGATTACCGAGCCGGGTATTTATATTGTGAATGGTAAAAAGTTTATTAAGAAATAATTAAAGATAGGAAATTATGAAAAAGTTATATAATGCCCCAAAGATAACTATGATAGATGTCGAGAATAGTGGGATTATTGCGGATTCGCTTGGAACTTCTGATGAATTTGGTAGTAGTGATGAGCAGTTGACAAAAGGACGACTGCCCTATAATGACTGGGATAATATCTGGGAATAAAGTAACAGTTCAGTAATCTTTAAATAGTCGACAGCACCTCGTGTGCTGTTGACTATTTTTTGTTAAAAATGTTTTCTATAAGGCCTTTTTATATTATTTAATCTTTTAAATGTGAATTTTGTCAATCAATAGTATTATCTTCGCCATCGGAATTTAATAGAGCTATGAAAAGAGTTGTGCTATCTATACTTTCGCTGGTGTTGCTCTCGGGGTGTGTAACACAAACTTCGCAGCAGGCAACGGGTACAATGGTAGGTATGCAACTGGGTTCGGTTGTCGGTCGTGCTGTGGGCTTTACAACGGGGAACTCGTGGCGCAGTGTGGCTACCGGTACTGCTGTTGGGGCTGTTGCCGGTGCAATGATAGGTAACACTGTAAATGCACCAAAGAAAACCCTCTCGGAGGGTAGTAGTACTCCCTCTTCGGCAAAGAAAAGCAAGCAGGATAGACGGCGCGAACAGATGCTGCAGGCCATTGACGAGGCTTCGCAGCAGAGTGATGTTGCGGTGGGTAAAATTCAATTTCTTCCGGCAAAAGGCGATAATACACTGTACGAGGGAGAGTGTGCCAAGCTATCGTTTGACATAATAAACAATTCGGATAGGACAATAGCCACCGTCGACCCTCTTGTTGTGTGCAGCAACAGAAATATAGAAATCTCGCCAATGAAGAGAATAGAAAAACTGCTCCCGGGCGAGGTGGTGCGATATACCGTCAGCATTGTGGCGAAGAAACTAAGGAGCGGTACTGCTTCGTTTATAGTAAAACTATCAATAGACGGTGGGGAGTATAAGGTTATGAGGATTGACAAAATTGCAACAGAAAAATAGGCTGCGGATGCGGGCGATTGAAAATCGCCCCTACAAGCAATCCTTTTTTGGGGTGTAGCAACGGGAATAATGTTGTGGCAAGCAACAAACAATGATAAAAAAGAGTTTATAAAAATATATAAAATACTATGCAGAAAAAAATGAATTTGGGCACATTGTGCATTCAGGGTGGTTGGAACCCTAAAAAAGGAGAGCCTCGTGTGCTCCCAATCTATCAGAGTACTACATTTAAATACGATACCAGTGAGCAGATGGCACGTCTCTTCGACCTCGAGGACTCGGGTTACTTCTACAGCCGTTTGCAGAATCCTACAGTAGATGCTGTGGGTGCCAAAATTGCCGCACTCGAGGGTGGTGTGGGCGCTGTAATGACAGCCTCGGGACAGGCTGCCAATTTCTATGCGATATTCAATATCTGCGAGGCGGGCGACCACTTTGTATCGGCAACAACAATTTACGGCGGTACATATAATCTCTTTACCGTTACGCTGAAGAAACTTGGCATAGAGGTTACTCTTGTCGACCCCGATGCTCCTGCCGAGGAGATTCAGAAGGCTTTCCGTCCCAATACAAAGGCGCTCTTTGGCGAGACAATCTCTAACCCCAGCGTGAATGTGCTCGACATAGAGAAATTTGCAAATATTGCTCACGCAAACGGTGTACCTCTTATCGTCGACAATACTTTTGCTACACCTATCAACTGCCGTCCCTTTGAGTGGGGTGCCGATATTGTGACACACTCGACAACAAAATATATGGATGGTCACGCTGTGGCTGTGGGCGGCGCAGTCGTCGATAGCGGTAACTTCGAATGGGAGGCTCACGCCTATAAGTTCCCCGGATTGACACAACCCGATGAGTCGTATCACGGACTAACCTATACAAAGGCATTCGGTAAGGCGGCATATATAACAAAGATGGTGGCACAGCTTATGCGTGATATGGGCTCGATGATGGCTCCCGAGAATGCTTTCCTGCTTAACTTGGGACTGGAGACTCTGCATCTGCGTATGCCGCGTCACTGTGCCAATGCTCAGCACGTTGCCGAGTGGCTTAAGAATCATCCTAAGGTAGAATGGGTGAACTTCTGCGGTCTGCCCGACAGTAAGTATTACTCTCTTGCGCAGAAATATCTGCCCAATGGCGCCTGCGGTGTTATGGCATTCGGTATAAAAGGTAGTAAAGAGGACGCTATCCGCTTTATGGATAGCCTGGGCTTCATTGCTATCGTTACACACGTTGCAGATGCCCGCTCTTGTATCCTGCATCCTGCAAGCCACACTCACCGTCAGCTCTCGGACGAGCAGTTGCGCGAGGCCGGTGTTGCTCCCGACCTTATGCGTCTGTCGGTGGGAATAGAGGATGTCGATGATATCATCGCCGACCTTGAGCAGGCACTTGCCAAGATTTGACAAACTGTTTAGCACTATCATTGCGTGTAGGGGCGATTTTCAATCGCCCGATGTAATTGCTTGTAAATGAGGTTACTTGAATATAATATGGGAGAAGGTATCCGTGCTTTCTCCACTACAAGAGAGGGCGGCGTAGGTACAGGTACTTACGCCGGCTTTAATATTACGTACTATTGCGGTGACAACCCCGAGGCGGTTGTGCAGAACCGAGCCATCTTGTGTAACGAGCTTGGTATTTCGGATAACAGATTGCTCCTGCCGCGTCAGACACACGGGTGCGAGGTTCTGTGCATCGATGAGACTTTTCTTGCGCTCTCTCCCGGGGAACAGGGTGTCTTACTTTATGGTAAGGATGCTGTTGTAACCGATATTTCACGATTGTGTATCGGTGTCTCCACTGCCGACTGTGTTCCGGTGTTGCTCTACGATGCTGTAAAAGGCGTTGTGGCGGCTGTTCACGCAGGGTGGAGGGGTACGGTTGCAAGGATTGTAGAAAAGGTCTTAAAGACGATGCAGGAACGCTACGGATGCTCTTTGGCCGATGTTAAGGCTGTGATTGGGCCTTCAATTTCTCTCAATGCCTTTGAGGTTGGCGACGAGGTGTATGATGCTTTTGCCTTGGCACAGTTCCCAATGGAAAAGATTGCGCGTAAATATTGCAATAAATGGCACATCGACCTGTGGGAGGCCAACCGCCTGCAACTGTTAGCTTGCGGTGTCTCTGCCGATGTTGTAGAGGTGTGTGGGGTGTGTACTTTTGCCCGATTCCAGGAGTTTTTCTCGGCTCGGCGGTTGGGAATCAACTCGGGAAGAATATTCAGTGGGATAATGAAGATTAAATAAACCGAGTCATTTTGTTAATGTTTGCCTGTCGGGCGATTGAAAATCACCCCTACTCGTAATGAGTTATCAATTAGCACAGTACGTGACAGTTGTAAACCTCTTTATGTTTTGCTTTTAATGGTTGCTTGTCGGGCGATTGAAAATCGCCCCTACTCGTAATGAGTTCTTAATTAGCATAATACGTGATAGTTGTAAAGCTCTTTATGTTTTGCTGTTAATGTTTGCCTGTCGGGTGATTGAAAATCGCCCCTACTCGTAATGAGTTATTAATTAGCATAATACGTGATAGCTGTAAAGCTCTTTATGTTTTGCTGTTAATGTTTGTCTGTCGGGCGATTGAAAATCGCCCCTACCCGTAATGAGTTATTAATTAGCATAATACGTGTTGTAAACCTCTTTATTTTTTGCTGTTAATGTTTGCCTGTCGGTCGATTGAAAATCGCCCCTCCTCGTAATGAGTTGTCAATTAGCAGAATACGTGATAGCTGTAAACTTCTTTATTTTTTGCTGTTAATGTTTGCCAGTCGGGCGATTGAAAATCGCCCCTCCTCGTAATGAGTTATTAATTAGCAGAATACGTGATAGTTGTAAAGCTCTTTATGTTTTGCTGTTAATGTTTGCCTGTCGGGCGATTGAAAATCTCCCCTACTCGTAATGGGTTATTAATTAGCAGAATACGTGATAGTTGTAAACTTCTTTATGTTTTGCTGTTAATGTTTGCTTGTAGGGGCGATTTCTAATCGCCCGCCACAGCGTTTAATTTGGTCGTAATCATATAAAACGGGGTGCGTCATTCTTCTTGACGCACCCCGTTTTATGTATCAATCCTTGCTATTTTAGAAAGCCAATTTATCGATATTGGTATAAACAACGCTGCATATACCAAGCAGCACTATGCCTATAAGGCATATAACAAAGCTGGTGCGTGCAAAGTTGTCGCTCTTAAGAGTGGGTATAGGTGTCTCGCTTGTCTCGATATACATCGCCTTTACAATAAGCAGGTAGTAATAGAGTGATATCACAGTGTTTATAAGGGCGATGAATACCAGTACAAGGAAACCTGCTTCGAATGCACTCATAAATACAAAGAACTTACTGAAGAAACCTGCAAAGGGAGGAATTCCTGCAAGCGAGAAGAGGGCCAATGTCATAAGGAACGAGAGCTTGGGGTTGGTCTTGTAAAGTCCCTTGCAATGGTCGCGTGTGAGTTCAACGCGGTCGTTGTGCTGCTCTAATACCTCAATAATGCCGAATACGGCAAGGTTGGCTACAATATATACAATTACGTAGAATACCAATGCTGTCATTCCCTGCAGGCTGCCGCTTATTACGGCAAGCATAATGTAGCCGGCTTGCGAAATACTGCTGAATGCCATAAATCGCTTAAGGTTATTCTGCTTGATGGCAAAGAGGTTGGCAATGGTGATGCTGGCAACTGTCATAATGTAGAGCATAAGTTGCCACTCATCGGTCATAGGTGCAAATATCTTACTCAGTATTACAAAGAGGGTGAATACTGCCGCACCCTTTGAGATTACCGATAGATAGGCTGTTACAACGGTTGGCGCTCCCTGATAGCTGTCGGCTGTCCACAGATGGAAAGGCACAAGCGAAATCTTGAAACCAAGACCTGAAAGAAAGAGTACCATTGCAAAAATCTGCATTGCAGAGCCATTGATACCTGCAACCATATCATCGAAATAGAGTGTTCCTGTTGTGCCGTAGAGGAATGATATACCATAGAGCATAACCGCCGAGGCAAACATTGAACTAAGGATGTACTTTATTCCGGCCTCGGCCGAGTGGTGACGGTATTTGTCGAATGCCACCAGGCAGGCAAGAGGAAGCGACGCAAGCTCCATTCCAATGAAGAAGAGCAGGAAGTGGCGTGCACTAATCATAAAGAACATTCCCACGAGAGTGCTCAGAAGAAGTATATAAAACTCGCCCTGCTTGTAGAAGGTGTTCGAGGTGTGCTTAAGCCAACGGTGCGACTGCAACAACACTATGGTGCTGCCAAATGCAAGTATTGCCTTTACGAAGGATATCATACTGTTGCTGTAGTACATTCCGCCAAAGAGGGTCTGCTCCTCGCCACAACTTACAAGACAAGCATATATTGATACGGGCATAAGCAGGCACACGAATGAGTGGAAGTAGTGTCGTGCGTGTCCTGTGGGCAGAATAAGGTCGAAGATGAATATGACCACGAAAATGCCTAAAAGACATATTTCGGGAAGCATCGAGAAGAATTCTAAGTAATTCATATCTTATTAAGAAGCTGTTTAAATTTCTAAAAATATATTTTATATAGAAGCTGTATAGTTTGTTTCGCTTCTTAAGGAATCAGGTTCGTAATTATATCTCCAACACCATTGTCAATGAGGTTGCTGACCCACAGAGGCGCAATACCAAGACCTGCTACGCAAATAATGAGGCAGATTACAGTGAATCGCTCGTCCCAGGTTGCGTCGGTAAGGCGTTTGTGCTCCTCATTTACAGGCTCGCCATAGAGTATCTTGCCCACAACACGCAGAATGTAGACGGCTGTGATAACGATACTTGTGCAGGCTATTATGGTTACGGTGCGATGGAATGTATCATCGACCATAAACGAACCGACAAAGATTGTCATCTCGGCAATGAAACCGCTGAAACCCGGCAATCCAAGGTTGGCGAGTCCGGCTATAACATAACCTACTGCCAAGAAGGGCATAATCTTCATAAGACCCTGCATCTGACGTATGTCGCGTGTGTGTGTACGTCCGTAAATCATACCTATGAGGGCAAAGAACAGCGCTGTCATAAGACCGTGCGAGAGCATTTGCAGGATGGCTCCGGTGCACGATGTCTGTGTCATCATAAGCAGGGCAAAGAGGACAAGTCCGCAATGGCTAACCGATGAGTAGGCGTTGATGTATTTAAGGTCGGTTTGGCTTATAGCGCTAAGGGCACCGTAAACAACGCTTATGGTAGTGAGGATAATGAATATCCAGGCGAGGTCATTGGCTGCCTGAGGCATAAGATACATTGCAATGCGGAAACATCCGTATCCTCCGAGCTTCATAAGCACACCGGCGTGTAGCATAGACACCGATGTGGGGGCACTGGCGTGACCGTCGGGGCTCCAAGTGTGGAAGGGGAACAGCGCGCCCAATACTCCAAAGCCTATGAATGTGAGCGGGAAGAAAATATACTGCATCTCAACAGGAATATTCAACTCGGCAATCTCGTGTATGTTCATTGTGGTGGCGCCGCTGCCATAATAGATGCCTAGGATTCCCATAAGCAGGAAGGCCGAGCCACCCATAAGCATAAGTGTCAGCTTCATTGCCGAGTACTCTTTGCGACCGCTTCCCCACACGCCAATGAGCAGGTACATTGGGATAAGTGCTGTCTCGTAGAACATAAACATTGCAAACAGGTCGGTGGTAATGAAAAAGCCATATACTCCGAGCGAGAGCAGTACATACCAAAGGAAAAACTCCTTTGTCTGTGGCTTGATTTTCCACGATGCGAAAGTGCCGGTAAACACTATTATCGACGAAAGAAGTATCATAGCTACCGATACTCCGTCGGCACCAATGGAGTATTTTATGTTCAGGGCAGGGTACCAACTCCAAGAGTCGACATATAGCTGGGCTGCCTGCTCGCCTGCATTGCGCAGTGCGATAAAATCGATAGTGAGATATATCGACAACGCCAAAAGCAGTGTCGAACCCACCACCATCACTGTACGTATCTGCTTTATTCCGTTGCATAGCCACAACGCCAAAAGCATCACCAGTGGAATAACTACGAATAGATTAAGGATATTCATTGTATTATAATTCTTGCGTGTATGTTATGCGAAATAGATGAGTATGAGTATTAAAAGCAGTGCACCGCTCAGGAACCAGACATTGTAGCTCTGTACGTTGCCACTCTGCATAGGACGTACAAAGTTGCCGAGTTTCTGTGTTATGGTTGCCATAAGGTCCATTGTACCGTCGATAATGTGGCGGTCGAACCAGGCAATGGGACGGCTTATGCAGTTGAAAATTATCTTCTTGGTAACAAAAAGCCACAACTCGTCCATATAGAAACGATGGTAGGCGGCACTGATAAAACCGCGCATACTCTTGTTGATTGCGACAGTGAGTTTGCTCTCGCCACTCTTATACATTATTGTCGCAAGGGTAATGCCGGCAACTGCCAGCAGAACACTCACGGTGGCTACTGCATAGTTAAGGTGTATCGAGTATGCCTCGCCGTTGCTGCTTATATACTCTCCGAAGGGAATAAAGCCCGAGAACACTGTTATTGTCGCCAAAATGATAAGAGGAATTGTCATTGTGGCGGGTGCCTCGTGTGGTTTGTGAGGCTCGTGTGTGCTCTTGCCTGCCGAGTAGGCTGCCAACTGCTGCTCGTAGTGGCTTTTGCCCCAGAAAATGAGGTAATAGAGACGGAACATATAGAATGCGGTGAGTGCAGCAACAAAGCTCATAAACACACCCATCATAGTAGAGTAGTCGTAGCAGGCAACCAGAATCTCATCCTTACTGAAGAATCCGCTGAAAGGAGGTATTCCGGCTATTGCAAGGCAGGCGATAAGGAATGTAATATGTGTTATAGGCATATACTTGCGCAGACCGCCCATCTGACTCTTCTCATTGCTGTGTACAGCGTGTATGATAGCACCGGCACCCAGAAATAGGAGTCCCTTGAACATTGCGTGTGTAAACAGATGGAACATAGATGCCATATAGCCGAGGCCTCCCTCGTGTGGCTCGTCCGAGGTGCATACGCCAAGGGCTACCATCATAAATGCAATCTGTGATATTGTCGAGAATGCAAGCACACGCTTAATATCGGTCTGCACACAGGCTACTATGGCTGCATAGAGGGCTGTGAATGCACCAACGTAGGCTACAATGTGCAGCGCCTGGGGCGCAAATTCGGTGAATATGGGGAACATTCGTGCAACAAGGTAGACACCGGCAACAACCATTGTAGCTGCGTGAATAAGTGCCGACACAGGGGTTGGACCCTCCATAGCATCGGGAAGCCATATATGCAGGGGGAACATAGCACTTTTACCTGCACCACCGATGAACATCAGACTCAGTGCAATGGGGATAATACCGCCTGCCGCTATAAGTGCTGTCTCAGATGGTGTGAACGAGAATGTCTCGGCATAATATCCGTAAAGCAATATTCCAATGAGGAAGAAGAGGTCGGCAAAACGGGTTACAATGAATGCCTTCTTCGATGCGGCAATAGCTGCGGGCTTTGTGTAGTAGAAACCAATAAGCAGGTAGGACGATACACCCACAAGCTCCCAAAATACGTACATCTGGAAAATGTTGGTGGCTACCACAAGACCAAGCATAGAGAATGTAAACAGCGAGAGGTAGGCATAATAGCGCTGGAATCCACGCTCGCCCTTCATATATCCAAGTGAATAGATGTGTACCATAAGACTCACTGTCGAGATTACGATGAGCATCATCACCGAGATTGGATCGAGCTGTATGCCCATATCAATGCTCAGCGTCTCGCCCAAAGGCAACCATTTGAAGTTGTAAGGGGTGAGTGTGGCAAAAAGACCCGAAGCATCGCGACCGGCTCCAAAATAGAGGGCTGCTGTGGTGTACGACAATACTGCAACTGCACCAAGCGAAAGGGTACCGATGATGCCTGCTGTCTTATGCGGCATCTTCATTCCTGCAAGTCCCAATACAAGGAAACTAAGCAGTGGCAAGGCTAATATAAGTATCGTATAGTCCATAGAATTATCAATGTTTAAGTTCCTTCATATTCTTTATATGTATCGACTTAACGTTACGGAATACATTGATGATAATGGCTATGGCAACGGCTGTCTCGGCAGCGGCCACACCAATTCCGAACATTGTGAAAAAGAATCCCTCTAGGTGCTCGGGATGACAGTAGGCGTTAAAGACTGCAAAGTTTATATCTACAGCATTAAGCATAAGCTCGGTGCTTATGAGCAACGATATAAGATTGCGTCTTGTGAAGAAACCGAATACTCCCAGGAAGAAGAGTATGGCGGCAAGTGCAAGATAAAAATGTGCTGGTACTATCATAACTATTATTTTTTTCGTGCAATCATAATAGCTCCTACCATACAGGCAAGTAGCAGTATACTAAGAACCTCGAATGTGAGGACATAATTGTGTTTTGCAGTGCCCATAAGCGCTGTTCCAACCACTTTCATAGGTACTCCGTCGGTGGTGAACTTATCGGCGAAGAAATTGGTGGTGTTTATAAGGTACAGTGCCATTGCCATTCCCGAAAGAGAGGCAAGCAGACCTGCAAAATAACGTTTCTTGGAGGTGTGGGTGACATCAATGGTGCCCTTTCCTATGAGTAGTGCCGCAAAGATAAAGAGTACCACAATACCGCCGGCATAAACAATAATCTGCACTGCACCCAAGAAGGTGTAGTGTACCATAAAATAGAGTCCTGCGGTGCCAAAGAGTACAAAAAGCAGATATGTAACTGCACGCATCATTCTGCTTGTTGTTACAGCTGCAAAGGCTGCCGCTATCATCAACAGGGCGAGTCCCGAGTATATCAATAGGTTGGTCGAAAGTTCCATATCTCTTTATTTATTTGTTTAGCTTTATGACGAGTTTGCTGCGGTCGAATACAGCGTTCTCAAAATCGTTGTTAAAGGCAATGGCGTCCTTAGGACATACATTCACGCATAACTGGCAGAACATACAGCTACCGAGGTCATAGGTATACTCTTCGAGTACTTTTTTGCTCTTGCCGGTCTCGGGGTCGGTAACCATCTTTGTCTTTATGGTAATGGTACCGTTGGGACAGTTGTTGGCACATAGTCCGCAAGCGATACATTTATTGTTACCATTCTCGTCGAGCGGCATATAAAGACGTGCACGGTGGCGCTCCGATATTTTCTGTGTCTTACGGTTCTCGGGGTATTGCTCGGTTACTTTGGGGGTGAAAAACTCCTTGAAGGTGGTCTTTAATCCCGTTGCCAGTGATGACACCGAGAAGAGAATCTTGCCTATATATGTATTTCTCTGTTTCATTTTCTTCTATAGTTTAAATCTTTTAGAATGTCCACCCCATTACTACGCATAATGTCATAATAAGCAGGTTTACAAGTCCTATGGGGATAAGATATTTCCACTCGAGCGACACAACGTGGTCGATACGCATACGGGGGAATGTCCAACGCACCCACATAAGCAACCATATTACAAAGAATGTCTTGCCAAGGAACCATACAATTCCGGGAATGTAGTCCATAATACTATTGAAAGCATCGAGTCCTGTAATGTATAGCGGTGCCCAACCACCCAAGAACAGAGTGCTGGCAATACCTGCAACAATGAATAGGTTCATAAACTCGGCAACGTAGAAGAATCCGAAGTGCATACCCGAATACTCGGTGTGGAATCCGGCGGTAAGCTCCGACTCGGCCTCGGGGAGGTCGAAGGGGGCGCGATTGGTCTCGGCATTTCCGGCTATCAGATAAATGATAAAGGCGATGAACGCTGGAATGTGTCCTCGGAAGATGAACCATCCGTTGCGCTGCATATCAACAAGCTCACTAATCTGCATTGTGCCGCTGAGTACCACGATGACGAGGATGCAAAGGCCAATAGAGAGCTCGTAGCTAATCATCTGAGCACCGCTGCGCACAGCACCAATCATCGAGTATTTGTTATTACTGCTCCATCCTGCAAGCAGAATACCAAGTACTCCAAATGACGAGGCTGCCATAATGAAGAATACTCCAATATTAAAATCGAGCACCTGCAGACCCGAAGCAAAGGGCAGACAGCTGAATGTGAGTACCGAACTCATTACCACAAGATAGGGCGCGAGATTATATAGTACCTTGTCCGAACGGTCGATGCTTATAATCTCCTTAATGAGCATCTTGAATACGTCGGCAAATACCTGCAACAGTCCCCAATAGCCAACTCGCATAGGGCCAAGACGGCACTGGAAGGCTGCACACACCTTACGCTCCATAAAAATCATAACTATTGCCAACATTACGTATGCCAGCACTGCGCACAGGGCAACAAGTACGCACTCTACGATTAGCGCACCCTGGTCGGGGAGCACCGAACGCAGAAACTGGTCTATTGCTGTTGTTATATCGCTGAAACTAAACATATCTATTTCTGTTTTTTATCGGTCAATATCGGGTATAACGTAGTCGAGTGTCGCTCCAATTGCAATGAGGTCGGCAACTTTGGCTCCTTTCAGAATCTTGTGCATTGCTGCAACAAGCGGCAGACCCATAGGACGGAACTTTATGCGGTAGGGCGATTTGTCGCCTCGGCTCTCGATGAACACACCAAACTCTCCGCGCGAACCCTCGACTGCAGCACTGAACTGTCCCTCGGGGAGGCGTATGATGGGTTTTGTCTTAACCTTATAGTCGCCCTCGGGGATGCTGTCGATAAGTTGTTCTATTATGTGTATCGACTCAAGAATCTCGTCGATACGCAACAGGAAACGGTCGTAGCAGTCTCCATTCTTGTATATAATCTCTTTAAAGTCGACCTTGTCGTACAATGCGTAGGGATGGCGCTTGCGAACGTCACACGACCAACCCGAGGCGCGTCCTGTACCACCGGTGCAACCGTAAGAGATTGCATCCTCGAGCGAGAGGTGTCCTACACCAATCATTCTCTTGCGGGTAATTACGTTATTTGTGAAAACGTCGTTGTACTCCTGTATCTTGCCCTTTTGGTATTGGCAGTAATCCTTTACTTTCTGTGCAAATCCGGGGGTAATATCGGCCTGAACACCACCAATGGTATTATAGTTCTGTATGAGACGACCGCCTGTTACCTCCTCGAAAATATCGAGAACCTTCTCGCGGTCGCGGAATCCGTAGATGAATGTGGTTATTGCGCCCAAGTCCATTGCCGCACACGAGAGAAACAGAAGGTGCGAGTCTATTCTCTGCAACTCGTCCATAATGGTGCGTATGTACTGTGTGCGTTCGGTAACCTCAAGGCCCATAGCATTCTCGATGCACATACACAGTGCGTGACGGTTCTGATGTGCGCTCAGATAGTCGAGACGGTCGGTGAGTGCCAGAATCTGAGGGTAGGTGAGCTTTTCGCTCATCTTCTCAATGCCTCGGTGTATGTATCCGCAGTGAATATCAATCTTACGTATCTCCTCGCCGTCGAGTGCCAAGCGGAAACGGAGCACTCCGTGTGTGGCAGGGTGCTGAGGACCAATATTAATGATGTATTGGTCGCCGTGAATGATATTTGTCTCCTTGTCAATTTTTGCCATCTCGGCATCTTCGGCAATCTCGTAAGGGCGCTGAACATCCTCGGTAACCTCGCTATCCAAGCGGATGGGGTTAAGAGCTTCGCTCTCGTCGTAATCTTTACGCAAGGGGTGTCCCACCCAATCGTTTCTTAAATAGAGACGGCGCAGGTCGGGGTGTCCTGTGAACTCTATACCAAAAAAGTCGTATACCTCGCGCTCATAAAGTTCGGCAACTTTCCAGATGTCGCACACTGTGGGTATCTGTGGCTTCTCGCGGTCGCTGCAACGTACAGCAAACTGCTTGTTCTCCTTTGTACTGCTGTTCTCGAGCGAATATATTACGCCAAGACCCTCTTCGCCCCAATCGATACCGATGAGGTCGCGCAGAAAGTCCATACCCTTGCAGCGCAGTTCTTTCATCTGCTGGCGCAGCTCTTTTATATCAATGAATACGGGGGTCATTTTTCTTCTTTATTATCGGTTGTGGAAATGGGTGCGTTGGTTACTATGATAGGCTCTTTAGGCATCTCGTCGCGGCTGTATTTGCGGTTTTTGTCACCAAAGAAGTTCTCTACCTTTACCTTGCGCTGTAGCTGCATCATTCCGTAGAGCATAGCCTCGGGGCGCGGAGGACATCCGGGGATATATACGTCGACGGGCAGTATCTTGTCTACACCGTTAAGTACGTGGTACGAACCCTTGAAAGGACCGCCACTGATGGCGCAACCACCTACGGCAACCACATATTTAGGCTCGGCCATCTGGTCGTAGAGACGTTTAAGCACCGGGGCCATCTTGTGTGTGATTGTTCCGGCAACCATAATAAGGTCGGCCTGGCGGGGTGAGTTACGTGTAACCTCAAAACCAAAGCGAGCAAAGTCGTAGCGGGCTGCTCCAACAGCCATAAACTCAATTCCGCAGCAGCTGGTGGCAAAGGTCAGTGACCAAAGCGAATTGCTACGGCCCCAGTTGATGAGGTCGTCGAGTTTGCCTACAATGACATTTGTACGCTCTTTATTTAACTCGTCGATAAGAGCTTCAAGGGTCTCATTATCCTTGAACTCTTCATAAGGTATTGATTTGATTGCAGGCTTTTTCATTTCCATTCAAGTGCTTTCTTGCGCCAAGCGTATGCAAGGCCTAAGGTGAGGATGAATAAGAAGAAGAGTACTCCCAAAAAGGCATTCATACCAATCTCCTTGACGATGGTTGCCCAGGGGAAGAGGAATACCGTCTCGATGTCGAACATCAAGAATAGAATGGCAAACAGGTAGTATCCTGCCTTGAAGTGTACCCAGGTCTCGCCCTGAGTGGGGATACCACACTCGTAGGCTTCGCCTTTTTGCCTGTTGTGTGTGCGTGGCGAGATTAGACGTGCTACCAGCATTCCGGCGAATACCAACAGCAACGATGCCACAATCATTGTAAACAGTAGGACAAAATTCATATCTTAAAAATTATTTGTTGCTTGTAGAAATACGCTCGTTCAAACGTAACGTGCAAAGGTAATAAAAAATAGTTTTGGGGTGGATGGCTTTTTGCAGGTAAAATTTTACTTTTCGTGCTTTAAATTGTATTTTAAATTTTATGCAGTTACTTTATCGCCTTGATTCATAAACCAATTTACAATACCGAATCAAGTGTCATCATAAGGGCAAACCCTAATGCAAAGCCAATGGTGCCGATATTGCTGTGTTCACCCGACTGCGACTCGGGAATCAGTTCTTCTACAATGACATAGAGCATTGCGCCGGCGGCAAATGATAGCAGTATGGGCATTGCCGATGCTGTGCTGTCGAGGAAAAACAGTGTGACTATGGCGGCGAGAGGTTCGACAAGCCCCGATAACATTCCCAATGTAAACGCTTGACGTCGGCTCTTACCTTCGCTGCGCAGAGGCATAGAGATTATTGCGCCTTCGGGAATGTTCTGTATCGCCATACCAATGGATAGAGCAAATGCTCCTGCGAGCGTAAGATGTGTGTCGCCACTCAGTGTGCCTGCAAAGACCACGCCTACAGCCATCCCCTCGGGAATGTTGTGCAACGCCACAGCAAGGGCAAGTTTTGTGCTGCGTGGCAACGAAGAGCGCAGACCTTCGTCCTTGGGGTTGTCAAGGTGTTGGTGAGGAATTAGTGAGTCCAATGCAAAGAGAAAACCCATTCCCGCTCCAAAACCCAATAGGATAGGCAGTATTCCCATAAATGTGCCATCGCCACTCTGTTCTATCGCCGGTTGCAATAGCGACCAAAAACTGGCTGCCACCATAATGCCCGAGGCGAATCCAAACAACATCTTTTTGCTTTGTTCACCCATCTTGTTGCGTATGAGAAAAACCATAGAGGCGCCTAATGTGGTGCCTATGAATGGTATTGCAAGTCCGATTATAATATTTTCCATAATTCTTTGTGTATAGAAATCCGATGGCAAATTTATAAAAAATAACGTATCCCAAACAATAAGGTTGATTATTTGCAACACATATTCAGCATTTGTAACCTCGTGTGCATATTTTATAATTAAACATTATTTAATAAATAGGGTGCTTTGTTGCTTTTGTCTCGTTTTTTTGTGCTATATTCGCGCTCGGATAGTGTGTCGATTCTGTGCTTCGGCATATTGATATTACACAATCTCCTTTGTATGAAATAATTAAACAAGAGTTTATATATGATTTACTTTTTCAGTACATCGGGAAAATCGGTTATTGCCACCGAAATTTCTCATACATTGAACACAGACGAGATTCAAAAGCTATGTTGGCTGTATGGCGAGGCTGCACTCATCGAAGGTGAGGCTTTAGAGGGCTATTTCATTGGCCCACGTCGCGAGATGGTTACTCCTTGGAGTACAAATGCTGTAGAGATTACCCAGAATATGGGTATCGAAGGTATTGTGCGTATCGAGGAGTATTTCCCTGTTAAGGACGAGAATGCCGAGTACGACCCTATGCTTCAGAGAATGTATAAAGGACTCGACCAGAGTATCTTTAAAATCAGCATCGAGCCTAAGCCTATTGAGTTTATCGAGGATCTTGACAGCTACAACGAGGCCGAAGGATTGGCGCTCTCTAAAGAGGAAATCGATTATCTGCATCGTGTCGAAGGTGAGCTTGGTCGCAAACTTACCGATAGCGAGGTATTCGGCTTTGCTCAGATAAACTCGGAGCACTGTCGCCATAAGATTTTCGGTGGTACATTCATTATCGACGGCGAGGAGATGCCATCGTCGCTCTTTGCAATGATTAAGCGTACCACAAACGAGAATCCCAATCGCATAATATCGGCCTACAAGGATAATGTGGCTTTTGCACAGGGGCCCATCGTCGAGCAATTTGCTCCTGCCGACCACTCTATGCCCGACTATTTTGTAATAAAAGATATTGAGACTGTAATCTCGCTCAAGGCCGAGACACACAACTTCCCCACAACAGTGGAGCCTTTCAATGGCGCTTCCACAGGTACAGGTGGCGAGATTCGCGACCGTATGGGTGGCGGAAAAGGTTCGTGGCCCATTGCGGGAACAGCAGTCTATATGACCTCTTACCCTCGTACTTACGACGACCGTCGCTGGGAGCAGATTCTCCCCGTTCGTAAATGGCTCTATCAGACTCCCGAGCAGATTCTTATAAAGGCCTCTAACGGAGCTTCGGACTTTGGAAATAAATTCGGACAGCCGCTCATCTGCGGTTCGGTGCTAACATTCGAGCACGCCGAGAACAACGAGGTTTACGGATACGACAAGGTTATTATGCTTGCCGGTGGTGTGGGTTACGGTACACGTCGCGACTGCCTTAAGGGCGCTCCCGAGAAGGGCAATAAGGTAATTGTGATGGGTGGCGATAACTATCGCATCGGTCTTGGTGGTGGTTCGGTTTCTTCGGTTGATACAGGACGTTATTCATCGGGAATTGAGCTTAACGCTGTGCAGCGTGCAAATGCCGAGATGCAGAAACGTGCCTATAACGTAGTGCGTGCACTATGCGAGGATGACACCAATCCTGTTGTATCTATCCACGATCACGGTTCGGCAGGTCACGTAAACTGTCTTTCTGAACTTGTCGAGGAGTGTGGAGGTCTCATTGATATGTCAAAACTGCCGGTAGGTGACAAGACTCTCTCGGCTAAGGAGATTATTGCCAATGAGTCGCAAGAGCGTATGGGACTTTTGATAAAGGAGGAGGCTATCGACTATGTGCGTAAGGTTGCCGAGCGTGAGCGTGCTCCTATGTACGTTGTCGGCGAGACAACAGGCGATGCACGTTTTGCCTTCGAGCAGGCCGACGGTGTGCGACCTTTCGACCTCTCGGTGAGTCAGATGTTCGGTTCGTCGCCCAAGACATATATGGTCGATAAGACCGTAGAGCGCAAATACAAGGATGCCGAGTACGATGCCGAGAATATCGAGGAGTATCTCACCGATGTGCTTCGCCTCGAGGCTGTTGCTTGTAAGGATTGGCTCACAAACAAGGTCGACCGTTCGGTAACAGGTAAGATTGCGCGTCAGCAGTGTCAGGGCGAGATTCAGTTGCCTCTTAGCGACTGTGGCGTTGTGGCGCTCGACTATCGTGGACGTCAGGGTATAGCAACATCTATCGGTCACGCACCTCAGGCCGGTCTTGCCGACCCCGCAAAGGGTTCTGTACTTGCCGTTGCCGAGGCTCTTACAAATATTGTGCTGGCACCCCTTACAAATGGAATAAAGACAGTATCACTGAGTGCAAACTGGATGTGGCCCTGCCGCTCACAGGAGGGCGAGGATGCACGTCTCTATCGAGGTGTAGAGGCTCTCTCGGATTTCTGCTGTGACCTCGAGATTAACGTTCCCACAGGAAAGGATTCGCTCTCGATGACACAGAAATATCCCGATGGCTCTAAGGTAATCAGCCCGGGAACGGTTATTGTGTCGGCAGGTGGCGAGGTGAGCGACGTTCGCAAGGTTGTTTCGCCTGTGATGGTTAACGAGCCCAAGAGCGCATTCTATCACATCGACTTCAGCTTCGATATGTTGCGTCTCGGTGGTTCGGCATTTGCACAGACATTGGGCTGCGTTGGTAGCGATGTTCCTACAGTGCAGAACAGCGAGTATTTTGCCGAGGCTTTCGACGCTGTTCAGTCGTTGGTTAACGAGGGACTTATTCTTGCAGGACACGACGTTTCGGCAGGAGGTCTCATCACTACACTGCTCGAGATGTGCTTTGCCAATGTCGAGGGTGGTATGGAGATTAACCTCGATGCACTTGCCGAGGCCGATATTATAAAACTGCTCTTTGCCGAGAACCCTGCACTCGTTATTCAGGTTGCCGATAAGAATAAATGTCGTATGCAGGAGATTCTTGATGCAGCAGGTATCTGTTTCGTGAAGATAGGTACTCCCACAAAGAAACGTCACATTGCAGTGGCAAAGGATAAGCGTACACGTCTGTTCGACATCGACCACTATCGCAACGTATGGTTCGACAGCTCTTACCTTATGGACCGCAAGCAGAGTTTCAACGGTTGTGCCGACGAGCGTCTTAAGAATTACAAGGAGCAGCCTCTGCGCTTCCGTCTCCCTGCGAAGTTCACAGGTATGCTCGATAGCTATGGAATGTCGGCCGACCGTCGCGAGAAATCGGGTGTTCGTGCTGCTATCATCCGCGAGAAGGGTACCAACGGCGAGCGCGAGATGGCGTATGCAATGCATCTTGCAGGCTTCGACGTTAAGGACGTTACAATGACCGACCTTATCAGCGGACGCGAGACATTGGACGAGGTTAATTTCATTGTATTCTGCGGTGGTTTCTCTAACTCAGACGTTCTTGGCTCGGCAAAGGGTTGGGCAGGAGGATTCCTCTTCAATCCTAAGGCTAAGGCTGCACTCGACCGCTTCTATCAACGCGAGGATACTCTTTCATTGGGTATCTGTAACGGTTGTCAGCTGATGATGGAGCTTAACCTCATTAATCCCGAGCACGAGAAACGCGGATATATGCGCCATAATAACTCGCATAAGTTCGAGTCGTCGTTCGTGGGCGTAAATATCCCCGAGAACAACAGTGTACTCTTCGGTTCGCTCTCGAACAGCCGTCTGGGTGTATGGGTGGCTCACGGTGAGGGTAAGTTCGACCTTCCATATGCAGCCGAACAATATAATATCGTGGCTCGTTACTCTTACGATGGCTATCCTGCCAATCCCAACGGCTCGTCTTACGGTGTTGCAGCGCTTGCAAGCGCCAATGGTCGTCACGTGGCAATGATGCCTCACCCCGAGCGTGCTATCTTCCCCTGGCAGTGTGCTGCTTATCCTCAGAACCGCATCGCCGACGATGTTACTCCTTGGATAGAGATTTTCCGCAATGCCTTTAATTGGGTGGCCGAAAAGACAAAGTAATAAGATAATACAATAGAATGATTTTAGGAGGTTGTGTCGGAATTTTGTTTTGACACAACCTCTTGAATTAAAGACGATATGTTTAAACTGTTCATTACCTTTTTAAAAATAGGACTCTTTACCATTGGTGGAGGCTATGCAATGATTCCGCTCATCGAGCGCGACGTAGTAGAACGTAACGGTTGGGTGAGCAGGGAGGAGTTTCTCGACCTTTTGGCGGTTGCACAGGCTGCCCCGGGTGTCTTTGCTGTGAATATATCAATCTTCATAGGATATAAATTGCGCGGTGTGTGTGGCTCTATTGTTGCTGCCGTAGGAAATATTCTTCCTTCTGTGATTATTATTCTTGCTATCGCATTTTTCTTTAGCAGTTTCAGCGATAATAGGGTAGTGAATAATATCTTTATGGGATTGCGCCCGGCGGTGGTGGCACTTATAGCTGCTCCTGTGTTTTCGGTGGCCAAGAGTGCGAAAATAGGGTGGACCAACGTGTGGATACCCATTCTCTCGGCATTGCTGATAGTAGCCTTCGGTGTCTCTCCTATATATATAATAATGGCGGCTGTTATAGGTGGTATCCTTTGGGGCAGAGTGAAAGGAGGTAAAGTATGATGCTTTTTCTGAAACTATTCTATACCTTTTTTAAAATAGGACTCTTTGGATTCGGTGGAGGCTACGGAATGCTTTCGCTTATTCAGGGCGAGGTGGTTACGCGACACGGTTGGATGAGTATGCAGGAGTTTACCGATATTGTGGCTGTGAGTCAGATGACACCGGGGCCTATAGGTATAAACTCGGCTACATACGTTGGCTACACTGCCGTTATGAATGATGGTGGTTCACAACTGTTGGCGGTGCTTGGTTCGTTGACTGCTTCGTTTGCGGTAATGCTTCCATCCTTTATAATAATGCTTGTGATAAGCCGATTTTTTATGAAGTACAGTCATCATCCACGTGTCGAGGCGCTCTTTAAGATTCTGCGTCCCGCTGTGGTAGGACTTATTGCCTCGGCAGCGCTTCTGCTTATGAACAGCGCCAATTTCGGCTTGTTGGGCGAGGATAATCTCCAGTTTGTGGTTAGTGTAGGGCTCTTCTTGTTTGCCTTTATTGCGCTGCGTCATTTTAAGTGGAGTCCTATTCTTATTCTTATACTCTGTGGTACATTCGGTGGCGTGCTCTATGGGATTGTGTAAAAGTTAGGCTTGTTTGCTAAATTCAGCCTTTCATTGTTCTTTTTCTCCTACTTTTCGTGCAACATTTCGGGCGATTAAAAATCGCCCCTACAAGCACGAAAAATCTTAACGTAAAATGCTCACGATGTTTTTTGGGTGCTGCGGAACTCGCTTCGCTCAAACATCCTCGCACTTAATCCAAAAAACATCTACCATTTTACTAATTTTCATATGGCGCACCAATGAACAACCTTATGATTTTATGAAAAAGTGGGCTTGCTTTAGTATTTTTGAGGTAAACCTCGAAAATAGACTGCACTCGCTTTGAAAAATATTGAAGTGAACTTCATATTTCTCGCTCGTTTGTTAGTATT
>JAGBBX010000049.1 GCA_017938245.1 Bacteroidaceae bacterium | reverse complement strand
TGCGAGGTACACAGGAGGTACAAAAACAGGCGTAAAAAGGCTTAGCAACGATTAACAACGATGCTTGCACAAATAAAAATAGCACCCGTAAAGAGTGCTATATTAATCATTTATGATGGATTTAACTAATTGATAATCAACTACTTATTTCCCGATGCAGAAATTCTTGAATATATTTTGTAGCACAAGATCCGACGACACACATCCAACAATTTCGGATAAGTGATTGATACATTGGCGTAAATCCTCGCTGACAAGGTCGCCCGGCAAGCCATTGTGCATTGCTTGTTGCACGCGACGAATATCGTCCAGAGCAGCGCGAAGCGCCTCGTAGTGGCGTATATTGGTTACCACCACAGTGTCGTCCGATAGCTCGGGCAGTGCTGCCGATGTTTGTAGGAAATCTTGTAACATATCCATATTGGTACCTAATTTTGCCGAGATTGCCCACATATCGGCACTGTCCCACTCTACTCCACCGCCATACTTCGCTATCATCTTTGTTGCCCACTCCATTGTGCGACTCAGTGTCACAGGATCAGTTACGTCGCACTTGTTCACTAACACAGCGAGGCGCTTGCCACGACACTGTGAGAGCAGCTTTGCTGCGGTGCCATCCATTGCATCACTCTCCATCGTGGGGTCTATCACCCATAGGGCGATATTTGATTTTCCAAGCTGTTCCAGGGCGCGTTGTATGCCTATCTGCTCGACAACGTCGGTAGTGGTACGTACTCCGGCTGTATCGATAAAACGGAATGTTGTTCCACCAATATTCATTGTACCCTCTATTGTGTCGCGTGTAGTACCGCATATATCGCTGACGATGGCGCGCTCCTCGTTCAAGAGAGCATTCAGCAGGGTGCTCTTTCCTGTGTTTGTCTCGCCTACTATCACTACGGGGATTCCGTTCTTCACTGCGTTGCCGACACCGAAGGAGTCAACGAGGCGCGATATCGCGGTCTCTATCTCGGTACATAAGTCGATGAGGTGGCTGCGGTCGGCAAACGTGACATCCTCTTCGCTGAAGTCGAGTTCGAGTTCCATCAGTGTTGTCAGATGCAGCAGGCGGTCGCGCAGCTGTGACAACTCTCGACTGAATCCTCCTTTCAGCTGATTGAGTGCAAGGCGGTGCGTGGCACGTGAGCCCGATGCTATGAGGTCGGCAACGGCTTCGGCGCGACTAAGGTCCATCTTCCCTGCAAGGAATGCGCGCATTGTGAACTCTCCCGGTTCGGCCTGGCGTGCGCCGTGCTCTATGAGATTTATCAGCAGTTCACGTGTTATGTAGGACGATGCGTGGCAGCTTATCTCGACGGTGTCTTCGCCTGTATAACTGTGGGGAGCGCGCATAATGGTTAGCAATACCTCATCCAACGGATGGCCTTGCACATCGAGGACGTCGCCAAATACTACAGTGTGGCTGCGACGCTCTTCAAGTGATTTACCGCCACGAGGGGTAAAAACAGAGGCGGCGATGCCAACAGCATCGCTACCCGATATTCTTACTACGCTCAATGCCCCACCTTGTGCGGTGGCAAGGGCGCATATTGTGTCGTTGTTTTTCATCTCTCTTGTATCTCTTTTTTGCGAGATTCTTATGTTTGTATCTGAAACTGCTGTTTAAATTCTGTCTAGCACAGTCTGTATCAGTTGGCGCATCTTGGCATCGTAGTCAACGGTTGCCTGTTTGGCTATGCGATGTGCAATGACAAGGCATACGGTGGTTGCACTGTGTCCCATAAGACGGGCGAGGCCTGCAAGGGCCGAGCTCTCCATCTCGAAATTGGTGATGCGCCATCCGTTATACTCGAACGATACCACAAGTTCGTTCTGATGTGGGAATGCAAGGGGCACACGCAGACGTCGTCCCTGCGGGCCGAAGAATCCTCCGCACGAGATTGTAACTCCTCGCACCATATCGTCCTGTGCAATGCGCTCCATCAGTTCGGCATCGCAATCTATTGTGTAGGGAGCACACAGCTGTGACGACCAATTGAGGTGCTTGGTGAAGGCTGCCTCGAAGTCGAGGTCGCACACTTCGTTGCGTCCTGCATAGAAATTGAGCAATCCATCAAAACCTATTGACTTTGCCGAGCAGATATATGAGCCGGTGGGTGTGTTCTCTTGCAGTCCGCCGCAGGTACCGATGCGCACCATCTGCAACCTACGCAGGGTATCTTTCTCGTATCGTGTCTCGAAATCGATATTTGCAAGTGCATCAAGTTCGTTTACCACAATATCGATATTGTCGCATCCTATTCCTGTTCCGACAACGGTGATACGCTTGCCCTTGTAGCTTCCGGTGATGGTGCGAAACTCACGAGCGCTTATATCACACTCCTTGCTATCGAAAAACTCGGCTACTTTGGGTACCCTGTTAGGGTCGCCTACAAGAATTATTTTGTCGGCAAGCTGTTGGGGTTTTACTCCCAGATGATATACTGCGCCGTTGGGCTCGATGAGCAACTCCGAGGGTGGGAAATAGCGTTTCATAATATTTCATTTTAATTGTTACCGTCTATAAAACAGAGAATTTTATGCGTTGGTTGCGGCACGTTCCTTATGTTTATGCTTTTTTATGGACTATTTATGACGGAAGCAATTCCGAGTCTTAAAAAACATTGTTTACTAAGGAGGGTGATTTCATCGTCGGTTCAATCGCTCCAGTTCTATGCGTCGTATCTCTTTCTCTACAGTCTTGAGGCGTTCCTGCTCTTGCTCTACTGTCTGTTCAAGATTCAGTATTTCTGTTGTCATACGCTGTTTTTGAGCATTGTTGCCTTCGGCATATTGGGTGCGTTTCTGCTCAAGGAGTGCAATTTTGCTCGATAGTTTCGAAGTATCTTCCTGCCATTTGACAAACAGTTTCTTTGCTTCGGGACTCTTGAAGTTTGCTAGCGTTGTATAATCGGTGGCATCGTCGAGAATGAATAGGAAATCGCCTTCTTCGCTCTCGTCGGTGGTATTATACTGTAGCAAAGCATACTGCTGACGTGCTTTTCTGACAGCCTCGGGGTCGCTTTGTGTCTCCTTGATCGAGAACAGATGCGAGAGCGATAGCATTGCATCGTATCCCATCTTCTCATAATCGTAGGTGGGACGCGACTGGTTAGGGATAAATATATATATGCACACTTTTCCCTCGGGCATACGGCGGTCGGTGGCAAACCAACCGAGATTTATCATCTCGTTTACAGCCATCATATAGTCATTGGCCTCGGAGTTGAATGGCATTCCAATGTTTGTAGGTTTAAGGAAACGGCGGTTCTCGCTGTCGTAGCGTGTCACGAAAATATCATATCCGCCTACCGACTCGTCGCCGTCACTTGCAAAATAGAATGTAGCACCATCGGCCGACATAAAGGGATAGTCGTCGTTGCCACCGGTGTCGAAGCCACGAAGCTGAGACGGCTTGCCCCACTCTTCGCCCGTCTTTGTTGCCTTAAAGAGTTTCAGATATGAGAGCCCTTCGGCATCTACTCTTTGAGGATAGTATATATCGGTACCACGCTCGGTCATCGAAAGAACGCCCTCGAGCACGGGATTACTGAAATAGTCAGATACCTTGCGTAACACACCAACGTCGCTTCCCATTCTATAGGCCTGTAGAAAATTCTTCTTATCGACGATTATACTATCGATAATGCATACACGCTCGGTGGAGCGCATCATACGCATCAGTGCATTCAATTTCTCGAGTTGGGAGTGAGCCTGTAGAATTTTATCCTCGTCTTTACCAACCTCGAGATACTCCTCGAAACTCTCTATTGCATCGGTGTAACGAAGAGCCTGTTTGTAGAACCGCCCAAGATAGTAGGGTGCGTTAAGAACGCGACGCTTTGCCGCCATCTTCAACATATCCTCGATATTCGCGGTAGTATCACCCGTCTCGAAACAACAGGCAGCATACCAATAGTTATACTCGGCGCTATTGGGAGAACCTTTCAGAAGTTTCTTAAGGATTGGCTTAGCCTCCTCGAACTTACCTTCTTGGAACAATTTGCGGGCATTTGCCTTTGTAATTTGAGCCTGCAACGCAACCGACGACAGGAAAGCTACAAACAGTATAATAAAAAAACGTTTCATCATATTCCTCATTTTTATACCCCACAGTATTAAACTTTTATCTCTTACCGTAGGATTACATCTATTCATTGAAAGCAATCTATGTTAGCGCTTTACCGCAAATATACAAACATTGTCCGATTCCTATTCGCTTTTAACTTATTTTTTTGTAATTTCGCACGCTTTTTATAAAGTTTCTAAAAAACATGCCTAAACCAACCGAAAAAGAAATACTGCTTAAACAGATACGCACTCGCTTTAACAAGGCGAGCAAGGAGTATGCTCTGCTACAGGATGACGATTGCATACTCATTGGTCTGTCGGGAGGCAAAGACTCTCTGATGCTGCTGAAACTGCTTGCCGAGCGCAGTCGCATCTACAAGCCTCGCATAAAGGTTAAGGCTGCACATATACAGATGTCGAATATCCCCTACAAGAGTAATTTCGATTTTTTGCAACGTTTCTGCGACGAGCTTGGAGTGGAACTTATAGTAACATCGACAGGTTTCGACGCATCTACCGATACACGAAAATCGCCCTGCTTCCTATGCTCTTGGAACCGCCGCAAGGCACTCTTTACTATAGCACAAGAGCAGGGATGCAACAAGATTGCATTGGGGCATAATATGGATGACTTTATCGAGACGATGTTGATGAATATAACTTTTCAGGGGGCATTCAGCGCGATGGCACCAATGATGCAGATGCGCAAATTCCCCATCGCGGTAATACGTCCGCTGTGTCTTGTCAACGAAAGAGATATTGCCAGATATGCCGCATTGGAGCAATATCCGCCACAAGAGAGAAACTGCCCATACGAGCGCAGTTCGAACCGCCAGCAGATGAAAGAGCTTTTGGCACATCTTGAGCAACTGAATCCCGAAGCACGTTATAACCTATGGGGCTCTATGAGCAATATACAGAGCGAGCTTCTTCCACCCGATATAAAGAGAAATACAAACCAAAAATAAATATGAGTAAAGCAATTCTTACACTTACATTCCTAATCATCTCGAACACATTTATGACACTTGCCTGGTATGGCAACCTTAAGCTACAGGAGATGAAGATTATCTCGTCGAACACCCCACTCTATCTTATAGTACTCATCAGTTGGGGTATAGCGCTGTTGGAGTACTCGTTCCTTATCCCAGCAAACCGCATTGGTTCGGACATCAACGGCGGCCCATTCTCGCTTGTTCAGCTGAAAGTGATACAAGAGGTGGTGTCGTGCATCATCTTCGGAATCATTGTCTCGGTACTGTTCAAAGGCGAGAGCCTGCATTGGAACCACATTGTAGCATTTTTACTGCTGATACTTGCAGTGTATTTTGTTTTTATGAAATAGCAGCACTGCAATAATGTAAAATATTTTCCACATCATCAAGAATAAAAACATTCGGGAGCTACTTTCACAAGCGGCTCCCGAATTTCATCAATTCAAACCATTATTTAACTTCAAATCAACATTATGTAATTTCTTAGTAGTTTAGTGTTATTAGGGAATTATATTTTTACTTGAAGTATCTGTTGTAAAGACCCTCGAAACCCTTGCCGTGACGAGCCTCGTCCTTAGCCATCTCGTGTACTGTATCGTGGATAGCGTCGAGGTTAAGTTCCTTTGCACGCTTAGCGATTCTGTATTTATCGGCGCAAGCACCCGACTCGGCATTCATACGCTTATCAAGATTTGTCTTTGTGTCCCAAACAACGTCACCAAGCAACTCGGCGAACTTTGCAGCGTGCTCAGCCTCTTCCCAAGCGTAGCGCTTGAAAGCCTCGGCAACCTCGGGATAACCCTCACGGTCGGCCTGACGACTCATTGCCAGATACATACCAACCTCGGTGCACTCGCCTACGAAGTGTGCGTTCAAATCCTTAATCATCTCATCGTCACAACCCTTTGCAACGCCAATAACGTGCTCCTGAACAAACTCAAGCTTACCCTCAACCACCTCGTTGAATTTCTCGGCGGGAACCTTACACATAGGACATCTCTCGGGAGCTGAATCACCATCGTGTACATAACCACATACTGAACAAATAAATCTTTTCATAGTCGTAAATTTTAATAGTTTATCAATTAGCTTTTTTAAATTTATATTTATGTTATTGTAAGCATTTTTTACATACCCCGCGCAAATAAAGCTGCGCATCTGTAATCTGTGTTCCTTCTGCTCCTTCGAACCAGGAGTTATAATCTCCTTTTACCGGCAGGTCAAATATCTCGCCACAAGTGTTGCATCTGAAATGCGCGTGTATGTTTGTATTTCCATCGAAACGCTGAAAGCTGTCGTCAATCTGAATAGGCGTCACCAATCCAAGCTCGGCATAAAGTTTAAGAGTACTATAAACAGTTGTCAAAGAGAGCGAACCAAGTTCGTCGCGCAAACCCTCGTAAACTGCTTCGGCTGTCGGATGAGCAGTGCTGCGATGAACATACTCAAATATCGCAAGCCTCTGCACCGATGGTCTCACCCCGGCATCTATCAACTTGTTTTTCAGTTCTGCTCTTGACAATATTTTCATAACTCAAAACTCTTTTTTTATTGTTTTCTCGCATTTCATTTCTGAAATCATTGCAAATATATAACCATTTTAAATACTGTGCAAATATTTTCGCGATTTTTTTTATTTTTTTCTGATTTTTTTATTTATAAGCGCAATTTTTCAGCCCAATTCTTGCAGTTATAATAATTAGTCTTTATCTTTGGGCGAATTAACCTATTATATATTATATAGAGTAGAGCCTTTATAATTTATAAGCCGACTTTAGTCGAACAAACGTTACAAAAAAAATTATTAAAATAACACAAAAGATGAAAAAAAGCCTACTAACCAAAATCAAATCCATTGCCCTTTTCTCGGCTATTGGAGTTGCCGGAGCCATCTTCACCGGATGTACCGAGGACATTGACCAAAGTAACAGGTACACATTCACCGGTGAGACCATCACCGATTATCTCGAGAATCGTCCCGAGAAGTTCAGCAAGTTCTGTTATCTGCTCGACAAGGCACACATTGGTAAGTCATCTTCGAGTAGCGTACTCAAGACTTTGACCACTTATGGTGCTTACACCTGTTTTGCCCCCACAAACGAGGCAATCGACATTTATCTGCAGGAGCAGTACGATATTTGGCAGAATTCGCTTGCTACAGGTGAGGAAGAGATTACAGGTATCTTCTCACCCTACCTCGAGGATTTAAGTGACTCTATGGCAACAGTAATTGCCAAGAACCACATTATCGAGGCAGCATTCTTCACAACCGATATCAAGAGTGACGGTGCTTTCCCCAAAAACAATATCAACAACCGCTTTACAACTGTATCATTTGAGAATGACGAGCAAGGCAATGTCGTTATTCTGATTAATAACAGCGCAAAGATTACCGAATCGGACGTTGAGGCCGAGAATGGTATCGTACACGTTGTAGACCACGTTGTAGCTCCCTCGAACAAACTTGTTTGCGACCACTTTGCACAGTACGAGGAGTTTGGTTTGCACAGCGAGGCTATCACAGCTACAGGCCTCGATGAGGTACTTCGCATCTACGAACTTAACCCCGACTACGATCCTTATATGACATCACCTATCAAGATGTCTACCTCGGCAATGGGTACCAAAGCACCCTACCCCGAGACATACGTTCAGAAATATACTCTTCTTGCGGTAACAAACACAACATACGCCTCATTGGGTATAACAAGCTTTGAAAAACTTGTTGAGTTTGCCGAGAGTTGGTATGGCGAGGAGGCTAAGGGCGACTACAAGAACCCCAACAACGCACTCTACCGTCTTATCTCTTATCACATCATCGACCGTCAGTTGCTCTACAATGGTACAGCTCCCGGTGGTTTTGTTATGGATGGTCTTAATGATATCCACGACGGTTTCAAGGCATCGGAGAATATTCCCAATGTATTCGACCGTTACGACTACTTCGAGACACTTCACCCCTACTCAATAATCAAGGCTACACGTCCCTCGGTCAATTCGCCACGTAAGGACGACCTTATTATCAACTATTCACAGGACGAGGGTACACGTGTTAACAATCCTGCAATGAAGAACCACATCAATGCACGTGTTCTTCCCATTTCAGAGGCCACATCTCTTCCCGGACTCGAGAATTTCGACGATAACACCCTTAACGGTAGTATCCACGTAATTGACCGCGTCCTTATCTTCAACGAAGATGAGATGAAGGGTAACGTACTTAACGAGCGTATGCGTTGGGACTCGTCATCACTATTCCCCGAGCTCACAAACAACGGCGTAAGATGGCACGAGCGTAAAGCAGGTTGGAAAGAGATTTACATCCCCGATGGCTATTGCAAGCGTCTTAAAGTGAACAACGAGTCTACTATACCTTTCTACCTGCCCCCTCACCCTAACCAGTTGAACGGTTGGGCCAATTACCAGGGCGACGAGATTCTCATCGACGGTCAGTACGACTTCCAGTATCGTATACCATACGTTCCCGAGGGTACATACGAGATTCGTTTCGGATTCGGATTCTCATCGGCACGCGGTATCTGTCAGTTCTACCTCGACAACAAGATTACAGGTATCCCCGTAGATATGTTCTACTACGACAACAAACGTACAATGATTGCCGAGGATATGGCAACAATCATTGACGGAGCATTCAACGGCGACCAGGAGGCAATTGACGAGTACGACAAGATTCTTCGCAACCGTGGATGGATGAAAGGCCCCGCAAGCGTATTCAGCAACGGTAGCGATACAAAGTCGATGCGCGAGTCAAAGGTTGCTTACCGTCGTATCGTAACACAGGCACACCTTACAAAGGGCGACCACTGGTTGCGTTTCAAGGACGTAACAGTAGGTGGAGGTAACCTCAGACAGTTCTCACAAGATTATCTTGAGATTGTTCCTAAGAGCGTGATTACCGATCCCAGCAAGCCCGAGGATAAACTTTAAAAACATAAGTTTCTATGTAAACAGATAAAAGAGGGTGTGTCGAAAAATATTTGGCACACCCTCTGTGTTATATATTACTAATATAAATAAGGAAAATATGAGTCACGGATTTATAAAAGTTGCAACAGCAACACCATTAGTAAAGGTAGCCGACTGCAACTACAACGTACAGCAGATGCTTCCCATTATAAAAGAAGCAAACAAAAAAGGAGTAGCAATTATCGCCTTTCCCGAGCTTGGAATAACATCATACAGTTGTGGCGACCTTTTTCAGCAGCCACTTCTGCATAAAAAAGCCGAAGATGCACTCGCCACACTACTCGGAGAGACAAGTAATTGCGAAACAATAATAGTAGCAGGAATGCCTCTACCCCATAAGAACCAACTATTGAACTGCGCTGCAATACTACACAGAGGCAAAATAGCAGGCATTATAGCAAAGAGAAACTATCCCTCTCAATGCGAGAGTGGCGAAGAGCGCCGGTTCACCTCACTTGAGCAAGCAAACGATTGCAGCACCATCACACTTTGCGGACAAGAGGCAACACTACACAGCAACAGAATCTTTGACACAGGCAGCTACACCTTCGCGGTGGAGATAGGAGAAAATATGTCAAGCCCGCAACCCACAGGAACACTTTTGGCACTGCAAGGAGCCGAGATTATTGTTAGCATTGCAGCAAACAGCGAGGTAGCAGGCAAGCACAACAGACTCATTCAATCGTATAAGAATAGCAGCGAACGCAGTATAGCAGGATACATCTATTCGGGTTGCGGCTATGGTGAATCGACAAGCGATGTTGTATTCTCGGGCAACGCATTCATTGTAGAGAACGGCACAATTCTGGCCAAGAACAGACGATTCTCAATAGAGAGCCAATTAACAATATCCGAGGTAGATGTAGAACTTTTGCGTTATAAACGAAGAGCAAGCAAGACATTTGCTACCGCCGTCAACGAGCAGAAAGTTTCAATCGGATATACACGCATTGCACAAGAACAAACAGCAATAGCAGAGCTCACCCGCAGCATCAGCACACAACCATTCATCCCCGAAGGAGAACAGATGAACGACGTGTGCAGCGAGATACTATCGATACAAGCTCTTGCTCTTGCCAAACGCATTCAGCACACCAATGCAAAAAGCTGCGTGATAGGAATATCGGGAGGACTCGACTCTACCCTCGCCTTGCTTGTCATTGCGCACTCATTCGACATTTTAAAGAGAGACCACAAAGATATTATCGGCGTAACAATGCCCGGCTTCGGAACAACCGACCGCACATACACCAACGCACTTAAACTAATGGAGAGCCTCGGGATAACAGTGCGCGAGATACCCATACGAGAAGCCTGCAAACAGCATTTCAGCGATATTGGGCACGATATTTCTCAGCACGATGTCACATACGAAAACTCGCAGGCACGCGAACGCACACAGATACTTATGGACATCTCGAACCAGACAAACGGATTCGTTGTAGGAACAGGCGACCTATCGGAACTCGCCCTTGGTTGGGCAACATATAACGGCGACCAAATGAGTATGTACGGCGTAAACGCATCGGTGCCCAAGACCCTTGTGCAGCATCTGACACGGTGGGCAGCAGCCAATATAGTAGACAGCGCCACAGCCAAGATACTGTTAGACATTGTAGACACCCCAATATCGCCCGAACTTACCCCCGCCGATGAAAAGGGCGAGATTAAACAAAAGACCGAGGACCTTGTAGGCCCCTACGAACTGCACGACTTCTTCCTATATAATTTTATGCAGAACGGATACTCGCCCACAAAGATGTTCTATGTTGCACAACACGCCTTTGCCGGAAAATACGATGATGAGACCATAAAAAAATGGATTACAACCTTCTTCCGTCGATTCTTCACCCAACAGTTCAAGCGCTCGTGTATGCCCGACGGACCACAGGTGAGCAGCTGCAGCCTAAGCCCTCGAGGAGGATGGCAAATGCCATCGGATGCAAGCTATGCTCTGTGGATTGAAGAGTGTGAGAAACTCTGATTCTTAGGCAAATAATTTGTTCCAACTATTGGTACTTTTATTTTTCGTAATGATTGCGGGAGATTAGAAATTTCCCCTACACGCAATGGCACCTTACTCATATCAAACGACAAAATGGCACTCCTGAGTGCCATTTTGTCGTTTAAACAGCCTTGGCCCGTAATTTGTTCTTACTTTGTTGTAATAACAAAAAAGAAGCTTCTTAAGAAAAAACAGTAGACTATGAACTTTAACAAATTTACAATCAAAGGGCAAGAAGCCATTCAAGCAGCAGTGAACCGTGTTCAGGAGCTTGGTCAGCAGGCTATAGAGCCTATACATCTGTTAGGCGGAATCCTGCGAACAGCCGAACAGACAACCACGTTCCTACTGCAAAAGACAGGTGCAAACGCACAGTATATAATAAAAGAGGTAGAGCGCGAAGAGAGTGCCTGCCCAAAAGTATCGGGTGGAGAGCCCTATTTCAGCCGCGAGAGTAACGAGGTGCTGAACAAAGCCACCACACTATCGCAAGAGATGAGCGACGAGTACATCTCCGTTGAGCCTATGCTCCTTGCACTGCTCAAATGCAACAGCCGTGCATCGGCACTGTTGCGCAATGCAGGAGTAGATGAAAAGAGCCTCAAGGCCGCCATTGCCGAACTGCGCAAAGGCGAGAAGGTAACATCGCAATCGGCCGAGGATAGCTATCAGTCACTCTCGAAATATGCGATAAACCTGAACGAAGCTGCACGCAGCGGCAAGCTCGACCCCGTAATAGGCCGCGACGACGAGATTCGCCGTATACTACAGATTCTGAGCCGACGTACGAAGAACAACCCCATACTCATTGGCGAACCGGGAACAGGAAAGACCGCCATTGTCGAGGGACTTGCACACCGCATAGTCCGAGGTGATGTCCCCGATAATCTGTGTGAGAAGCAGATATATTCGCTCGATATGGGCGCCCTCGTGGCAGGTGCAAAGTATAAAGGAGAGTTCGAGGAGCGACTGAAAGCCGTAATAAACGAGGTACTGAAGTCCGAGGGAAATATCATCCTCTTTATCGACGAGATACACACACTTGTGGGCGCAGGAAAAGGAGAGGGAGCTATGGATGCAGCAAACATCCTTAAGCCGGCACTGGCGCGAGGCGAGCTACGTTCGATTGGTGCCACTACCCTCGACGAATACCAGAAGTATTTCGAGAAAGACAAAGCACTCGAACGACGTTTCCAGACGGTAATGGTAAACGAGCCCGACAAGATGAGCACAATATCGATACTCCGAGGACTTAAAGAGCGTTACGAGAATCATCACAAGGTACGTATTCAGGACGATGCGCTGATAGCTGCCGTAACCCTTAGCGACCGCTATATCACCGAACGTTTCCTCCCCGACAAAGCCATCGACCTTGTCGACGAGGCAGCAGCCAAACTGCGTATGGAACGCGACTCACTCCCCGAAGAGCTTGACGAAATTTCGCGTCAGATAAAGCAATTAGAGATTGAGCGCGAAGCAATAAAACGCGAAAAAGACGATGATAAACTACAGCAACTGAACCGCGCCATAAGCACCCTTAAGGAGCAGGAGAAAGAGATGCGCGCACAATGGCAACACGAGAAAGGGCTTGCCGACAGCATACAAAGCGCCAAACAAGAGATTGAGAAGCTGAAATTCGAGGCCGACAAAGCCGAGCGCGAAGGTGACTACGGACGTGTAGCCGAGATACGTTACGGACGCATAAAAGCCCTAAACGACAAGATAGCCACCGTACAGGAGACACTGCACAGTGCGCAAGGCGGCAATGCTATGATAAAAGAGGAGGTAACAGCCGAAGACATTGCCGAGGTTGTAGCCCGTTGGACAGGAATCCCGGTGAGCAAAATGCTGCAGAGCGAGCGAGAAAAGCTACTCAACCTCGAAGATGAACTGCACAAGAGAGTAATTGGCCAGACAAGAGCCATCGAAGCCGTAAGCGATGCAGTACGACGCAGCCGCGCAGGCCTTCAAGACCCCAAGAGACCCATCGGTTCGTTCATCTTCTTAGGTACAACAGGAGTAGGAAAGACCGAACTTGCAAAGGCACTTGCTTCGTACCTCTTCAACGACGAGACACTGATGACTCGAATAGATATGAGCGAATATCAGGAGAAATTCTCGGTGTCGCGCCTCATCGGTGCCCCTCCGGGATATGTCGGTTACGACGAGGGCGGTCAGCTCACCGAGGCAGTGCGCCGTAAACCCTACTCGGTTGTACTCTTCGACGAGATTGAGAAGGCCCACCCCGATGTATTCAACATACTATTACAGGTTCTTGACGATGGTCGACTCACCGACAACAAGGGACGCACCGTAAACTTCAAGAATACCATAATAATTATGACGAGCAATTTGGGTAGTGCTTACATCCAGGAGGAGTTCTCACGAATGAACGACAGCAATCGCGAGGAGGTTATCGAAAAAACGACGGCACAGGTTATGGAGATGCTCAAGAAGAGTATCCGCCCCGAGTTCCTCAACCGAATCGACGAGACGATTATGTTTACCCCACTCGACAAGCAGGAGATAAAAGAGATAGTTCGTCTGCAAGCCGGTGCAGTAAGCAATATGTTAAAGGAGAACGGCATAGAACTGTCGCTAACAGATAAAGCCATCGAGTTTATAGCCTCAGCCGGGTTTGACCCCGAATTTGGAGCTCGCCCCATAAAACGAGCCATCCAGCGCTATCTGCTCAACGACCTCTCGAAGCAGATTCTTGCAGGAACAGTACACAAAGACTCGGTAATCGTTGTAGACTCTGTCGGTAGCAGTCTCGAATTCCGAAATTAAAAAGAATCGGGTAGCTTATTTTTGAAGTAAGCTACCCGATTTTTCTATGCTAAGTACTTTTTACTTTTTCATCTTAACACCAAGCATCATTCCATCGTAGTTACTCAGCAATGATGAGATTGTACTCAGCGTAGCCGAAGCCGTTCCAAGATTACCTGTTGCATCATTCTGACTTAGTGAGCCTGCCGAAGATGATACTTTAGATGTCACAGTCTTTACAAGCGACAACAATTTATCGGCATTAAAAACTATGTTTACCGATGAGACATTGTAAGCGATATGTGTGTTAAAGTTCAAGCGACCGTAGAATGTAAATTGTATGGTCTTTTCTTCAGCATCAAGAGCATAACGACCACCTAGTTCGCGACCGGCCATAGATACCACACAGCTATCCTTACCTATGAATGTAAACGAGCAAGTACCCTCTTTTACACCTACACGTGCCAAATAGCCATCAAGTTTTTTCTCTATTTTAGCAGTAGCAACTGTTCCACCGATATTGGCAAGAGCCGCATCGCTCTCAAGCACACAGGCTGTACCGGTATAGTTCCAGGTACCCTCGAGCATTTTCTCGGAAAGTGTTACCGAATTTCCTATTAGAGAACCAAGAACATTTGAGATAGTATTCTCCGTTTCCGATGAGTTACCACCGCCGAACAACTTGCTCAAAAAACCTTGTGCCGATGCATTAGTCACACCCAGCAACAATGCCACGATAATTAATGAAAATATCTTTTTCATAGCTTTAGATATAGAAAGTGAAAAACTTATTCTGCAGTCTCTTCGTCAGCACCCTCAGCCTCAGCATCAACAAAGTCTGTCACACCATTGGCAACGAGGATATTGTACCAACTATACATTTTCTTTATATGTGTAAGGTACACACGCTCACGGTCGTAGTCGGGCATAACCTCCTCGAAATAAGCAACAAGTTCCTCGGGAGTCGACATTTTTATATCGAAAGGCAGAACCGCCTGCTCTTTCTTATAGATAGCCGCAAATACATTACGCAAGGGAACCTCCTCGGTATCGGTATATATTGCTATATCATCGAGCATAACCACTTTATCATTGTTATAAACAGGCATACGCTTGTGAGTGGCATCAACAGCCTCTACTACGAACATATTACGACCGCTTGACAGCAAACGGTATAGTCCGGGTTTTCCGGAAACAGTAAGGATTCTTTCAAACATAAGTGAAAATTTTTATCAATTAATTATTTCTGTAAAAATCTGAATTGAAAAACTGCTACATAATTTTTGCAACGCGAAGATATAACGAAGTTATAAAAAATCAAAATTTTACAAGTAGTTAAAAACCATCTGTTAATTATTTTTATTATTTTTATAATAATGATGGTCGGCAACGCATTGCCGACCATCATATATAACTCACAAAGCATTTTATCTTTACAACATTTCGAGAAACTCCTGTAACTGCGGGAATACAGCCTTCTCGTTATCATTACAGATATTATAATCGCACAATAGCAGCAGGTCGTCGAGTGACATCTGATTGGCCATACGGTTTATTATCTGTTGACGCGTCATTCCATTACGTCCCTCGACACGCTTTATACAAGTCTCTTTATCGGCCCATACAAGCAAAGTTCTGTCTACTTCCTCGTTTATTCCCGACTCGAACAGAATGGCAGTCTCTACGCCAACCACAGGATTGCTCTGCGCATCGGCCCACTCTACAAAATCGGCCTTTACACGCGGATGCACCAATGCATTCACGCGCTGCACAGCATCTTTATCGACGAATATGCGCGATGCCAACCATTTACGGTTAAGATGCCCCTCGCAGTCGTAACATTCCTCTCCGAACATACGCACAAGCCCTTGATGAATGTAGCTATCCTCTTCCATAAGTTGTCGGGCACGACTGTCGCAGTCGTATACAGGCACACCCATTATTGTAAGCAGATGAGAGACAACCGATTTTCCGCTACCAATACCACCTGTTATCGCGAATCTTTTTTCACTCATAGCTGTTCAATAAGGTATTCAACTTCAGTAGGAACAATGCGAATATCGCGCACATTATCGGGTGCCGACAGAATACGCAATTTTGCTCGAGGAGAGGCACTACCCTGAATAGACGAATAGTCTACGCCAACCTCGAAATCGGTAGCCGACACCTTGTCGTACATCGCCATATTCACATTCATAAGCACCTTTACGTGCGAGGGGAATGTACGCAGACGACAATTCTCGGGGAGGCCCACACCAATGATGGGTATCTCGAAACCCTTTTCGGCAAACGGAGATACAGGAACAACAACGCGCACCGTCGATGGTGAGCATTTTACACCCGAAACAGGAGTTATTGGCACTGTTACTATCAACGAATCGCGCAACTCCTCCTCGGCTCTCAGCTCTACACTTACAGCCTTAAGAGTATCGGTTATATATTTGGGAGCATATACCCACACCGAGTCCGGAGTTATTCTTGGCGCACCTGAGACATACTGTTTGGCTACAGTGTAATTTGCATTCAGCCTCACAGGAAACCGCAAGGCACTCTCGCGTATATAATAGACAAACGTATCGGGTTGCATCGTAATAATTGCAGTAGACGAGACCAGCTGTCCCTCAACGTGACGACGCAATAAAGATGTAGGAAGAGTAAGGCGTCCCTTGCGATTGATGAGTTCTCTATAATCTACAGCTATTGGCAAAAATGATGCGAAAGTATAGTTTATGAGAGTAGTACCTCGGTCACGCACACGCACAGTGACCACCTCTTCACCCGAAGAAGAGAAACCGACATCTTCGGGAATATCCTTAACATTCACCGCAACCTTTATCTCGGTTTCATAGTCCTGATTAAGAGTCAGCATCAGCCACAGACAGCACGATACTAATAGGAAAAACAGGAAGATAAGAGTCTCTCTTCCTGTCAATGATTTTAGGTTAAACTTTCCCAAAGCGTGAGTAAAGAAAACTATAGTTTATTCTAAAAACTTAACCTTTCCGATGTAATTACTGTGCCTGAGTCATTGCACTGCTGGCATAGATAGCCGACTTGTCGAAACGCATAACAACGCCGTTTGCAACCTCTACATTTACAATTTGACCATCAATGCTCTTTACCTTACCATAGATACCACCGCTTGTTACAACATCTTGGCCGGGCTGGAGACCATTGCGGAAGTTATCTATCTCTTTCTGACGCTTACGCTGAGGGCGAATCATCATAAAATAGAAGATTACGAAGATAAGTATCATCATTGTGATGGGGCTACCTAATAATGATTGAAAGTCCATAGTTGATATTTTTAAAAAATTAATATTTAGTTATTCATATATTATAAAAGACCTATGAGGTTCTTATTCGATACGTCCCTCTTCGCGCAAACGCTTTACGATATTATCGAGCATTCCGTTCACAAAGGAACTGCTTTTGGGGGTACTGTAATACTTTGCAATCTCGACATATTCGTTAAGGGTTACGCTTGCAGGTATATCATCGAATGTAAGAAGTTCAGCAAGAGCAGTCTGCATTATTACAATGTCCATAAATGCAAAGCGCGATGTATCCCAATTCTTTGCGCTGCCGCCCATAAGAGAACGATACTCCTCGGCATTTGCAATTGTTGAGCGCAACAGTTTACGTGCATAATCCATATCATCGAGGTCTTTATACTCGGGCAGAAGCTGCTGCCCGGCACCCTCGCTCTCCTCGAAACGTTTAATTGTCTTTAAAACAAAAGTATCGACAATTTGTTTATCGTCATTCCAATAGAGACTCTGCTCCTCGAGGATAGCATCGAGTTCCTCGTTGTCGAACACGAAACTTTTGTATAGTTTGCGCCATATTTCGCGGTCGTCTGCGTATGAATCCTCGGACGATGCCATATACTCTTTATAAGCCTCGCTTGCCTCTATTGTATCGAGCAGACGACGCAGAAAATCGGAGTGGTCGACCCAATTAAGTTTGCTTTTCTCGGCAAATTTTGACAACTGTTCGTTACAGCGCAACTGAGCAACGAAACGGTTATTTACAAATTTAAGATTGGGATTAAGGTCGCTCTCGGTTGGACGCAATTTAGTACTGTTGAATGCGATACGATCCTCGGCATAATGTGTTACCGCAGGCATCAGCAGAAGCAGATGCAAGTAAAGATCGTAAGCCTTTGAGAGGCTGAAAAACACCTCGTCCTCGGTAGCTTTTAAACTCTTTCCACTATTCTTGTAGTATGCATACACAATCTGTACTACCTTAAGACGAATAAGAACTCTGTTAATCATTAGAAACTCTTTTCTTAAAATTTCATTTACGCAACTATTTGCCAAAATGTTTAATATGCAATCGAAAAAAGCACATAAGGCAGCATTTACGGCAAAATCTTTGCAAAGTTCGCACTTTATTACGATACAAACAAGAAAAACAGCTCTCTTTTTTACAAAATAAATTTTAGAAGCTGTTTAAATTTCTAAAAACAGTTTTTCTTAGAAACTGTTTTAATTTATGTCCTTGAAATTTTTATAGGTCTTTTTTAGGATGTTTTTTCATTTTTCAAAGGCGCATAGCGGGCTATGTAACTGCGAAAAAGGGGAAAACAGACAAAAAAGAGCATAAAAAGGCAAGCACAACTCGCGGTAAATGTAATCATTTTTTTCGAAAGAAATTTAAACAGTTTCTAAATATTCTTACATTCGTCTATTCTATTCTTTATCTCGGTTACATAGCCCGATTACTTCACTTTTTTCAGCGTCAGTCTGTTGCTTAGCGTCGATGGAAAATCCTCTTCGTAGTGCGAAACCATTATCACCGTTTTTCCTTTACGTCGAGAAAAAGCCTCTATCACCGCCTTTGCCCTTGCACGGTTCTGTGGGTCGAGTCCGTGCATAGGTTCATCCAAAATAAGTAACCGAGGGTCTTTCACAAAGGCACGAGCAAGAAGCACCAAACGTTGCTCTCCACTCGAGAGACGGATAAAGGAGCTGTCGCGCAAATGTGCTATGCCAAAAATCTCCATCCACTGCATACAACTCTGCATCTGAGCATCGGTAGAGCGTCGATAGAGACCTATACTGTCGTGCAGTCCCGACGCAACAATCTCTATCACAGGTAGATTACGCAAATAAGAGCGGTGCATCTCGGGGCTCACATATCCTATACGCTTTTTTATCTCCCAGATACTCTCACCCGTACCACGTCGACGAGCAAAAAGAGTAATATCACAAGCATACGACTGAAGATTATCGGCACATACAAGGCTGAGCAGCGTAGATTTTCCCGAGCCATTCTCACCACTGAGAGCCCACACCTCGCCACACCCGACTCTCCACGAAAAATCGCGCAAGATGGTACGTTCGCCATAACGCACTGTTATATTATTCATTGCAAGAACCTCGTCGCAAGAAAAATCGACATTATCAGATGACAAGCTCAACACTTTTTCTCTTAAAACATCAACGGAAGATTCATCCGGTAATGAGTCGACAGTGCCAATTTCCTCGCGTTTGAATTTCCCAAGCACAGCGCGATTCTCGACCACAAAGACAGAATCGACAAAAGATGGAATCTCCTCGCGCGAACCTAATATAATAATCATCTGCAAGCTTTCCGAGTCGGCCAATTCAACAAGTGCCTTGTCGAGCATAGAACGTGTCGGTGCATCCAATCCTATATATGGATTATCCAACACCAAAAGACGCGGTCGAGCGAGCAACGCCTTCACAATTTGCAGTTTACGCAATTCGCCACTACTTAACTGAACCACCGGTTCGTTAATAAAGTCAACTAAATGAAACCGCTGTAACAAAGCATAGGCATCATCGTCGATGCATCCAAGTATCTCACGTACTATTGGAATATCCTCCTGCTCGTGCAGATTCCATCGCAGCTGATAACAATAATTCGCTTCGGAAGAGCCATAAATATCACGAAATGTTATGCTCTGCACATTTTTATAGACAGCATCTGATTCAGACGGAGAGAAATCATAGACCACACTGCCCTCTCTCAGCGGATAGCGTCCAAGAAGCGTATCGACCAATATACTTTTTCCCGCACCATTGCAACCTACCACAGCAATATTCTCACCTTTTAATATGTCTATATTCAACGGATGAGCGAAACGCACCTCGGAAGCACGCGCAATGCCATCCCTCATAGACAAGATTGTTTCATCAACATTCATACTCTTTTACACAAAAAACGGTGCTAAATTAATAAAAATAACCTCACTACAGCCATTCTTACGGCTATATGTCAACATTTTATACAGAAAAACAGAATAATAATTGATTTTTAAAAAAATTTTCCACAAATTTGCAGTTGGAGCAAATTACAAACACAAAGGATTATTTTAGGAAAGACATGGAAGAATACAAGAAGAATGGTTCCTACGAGAATGAGAAAGAGATTGTTTTCTCACAGGCGATAAAAGCCGGAAAGAGAATCTATTACATAGATGTAAAGAAAAACAGGAAAGAGGAGATGTATCTGTCTATAACCGAGAGCAAGAAAATTGTATCGGGCGATGACGCACAAGTTTCATTCGAGAAGCACAAAATATTCCTCTACCGCGAGGACTTCGAGAAGTTCATAAACAGTCTTCAAAAAGCCATAGAATTTGTTGTTGCCGAGCAGGGCGAATATAAACCTCGCAACATTGATGAAACACCTGCCGAAGATAACACACTAAGCGATAGCGACCTTAAAATAGACATTGAGTTCTAAGACAACCGGTATTTACAGTTTTAGAATCTATATTTTGCCGTTGAATAGCATAATTTGTATTTCTACGACATAAATAAGTACGATAAATTTGCTAATTTACAATAAAAAGCGTACCTTTGTGCCCGCTTTAAAGACATCGTGTGATGGCGAATTAAGCAATAGAGAATTAACTTAATTTAGAGTAACACAAATTTTACAAACAATGAAATCATTAAGCATCAGCGGTTCGGCAAGAACCGAGGTTGGCAAGAAGTCAACCACAGCACTTCGTCACGAGAACCTTGTACCCTGCTGTATCTATGGCGAGGCAAGAGACGAAAAGGGCAACCCCATCAGCAAAGCATTTACAGTTAAATCAGCAGATCTTCGCAAGCTCGTTTACACTCCCGACATTCACGTTGTAGACCTTACAATCGACGGTGTTACAGTTAAGGCCGTTATGAAAGATATTCAGTTCCACCCTGTTAAGGACACAATCCTTCACGTAGACTTCTATGAGGTAACAGAGACAAAGCCCATCGTAATGGCCGTTCCCGTTAAGCTCGAGGGTCTTGCCGATGGTGTTCGTGCCGGTGGTAAGCTCGTTCAGCTTCAGCGCAAGCTTAAGGTAAAGGCTGTTTACAGCCTTATCCCCGAGAAGCTCTTCATCGACGTAACAGCACTTGGTCTTGGTAAGTCTATCAAGGTAGGCGACCTCTCTTTCGAGAACCTTCAGCTCGTTAGCGCTAAGGAGTCACTTGTATGTGCCGTTAAGACAACACGTGCATCACAGCAGGCTGCACAGGGTAAGTAATCATTAGAATTACAGAATGAAATATTTGATTGTCGGATTGGGTAATATCGGCTACGAGTACGAAGGAACCCGCCACAATATAGGTTTTACAGTATTGGATGCTTTTGCAAAAGCATCCAATACTGTTTTTGCCGATAAGCGTTACGGTTTTGTCGCCGAGACCTCGTGTCGCGGACGCAAACTTATACTGCTTAAGCCATCGACCTATATGAACCTTAGCGGCAATGCAGTACGCTACTGGATGCAGCAAGAGAAAATTCCTCTTGAAAACGTCCTTATCATAGTAGATGACCTTGCTCTACCTGTAGGTGCGCTTCGACTTAAGGGACAAGGCAGTGACGGTGGCCACAATGGACTCAAGCACATTGCAACGATACTTGGTACAACCAATTACGCTCGTCTGCGATTCGGTATCGGCAACGATTTCAGCAAAGGACGTCAGGTAGATTTTGTTCTGGGCACATTCGATAGCGATGAGCAGAAAATTGTCGATGCACAAGCCGAGACCGTTGGCGAGATTATAAAAAGTTTCTGCTTTGCAGGGCTTGCCCGCACAATGAATCAGTTCAACAAAAAAGGAGTGGGCAAAGAATGAGCGACCAGGCAAGAATAGACAAATGGCTGTGGGCTGTGCGCATATACAAGACACGCAGCATAGCAGCCGAGGCCTGCAAGAAAGGGCATATATCTATTGGCGAGCGCACTGTAAAGCCCGCCCACACAGTGCGTGTAGGCGACATTGTAAACGTGAAGAAATCGCCCATCACCTACTCGTTCAAGGTACTGAAAGCTGCCGAAAATCGTGTAGGCGCCAAACTTGTCCCCGACCTGATGGAGAATGTAACCTCCAAAGAGCAATACGAAATTCTTGAGATGAGCAAGATAAGCGGCTTTGTCGACCGTATGCGAGGCACAGGTCGCCCCACTAAGAAAGAGCGCCGCGAGATTGACTGTTTCATCGACAGCGGCTACGACAGCGACTTTTTCGACGAGTTCGATTTCGACGAGCTTTAAACGCGTTCAAACATTCATACAATATCAAGCGGCTGTAGCACGTGCTACAGCCGCTCTCTTTTAAAACAATAACTAAAACTTTATTTGCTGCTATAATAGTGAATTATTGCAGTCGGAACATTACAGGTAGTACGAAACGCGTACGCACTGCCCTGCCACTCTGTTTACCCGGATTCCATTTGGGCATTGACTTTACCACACGCATTGACTCCTGGTCGAGCAAGTCGTTACCCGAGGATCTCATAACCTCTACATCTGTTATCGAGCCATCTTTCTCAACTACAAAACCAATCAAAGACCTTCCTTGAATATTCTTATCTTTCGCCTCCTGAGGGTAGTTGATATTGCTTGTCAAATACTTCATAAGCGCCTGCATACCACCCTTAAACTCGGGCATCTGCTCCACAACCTGATAAATTTCTTCATCAACCGCAGTAATCTTTACATCGACAACCTCATTTTTACCCTCGGGAGCATCGACTGCAACCGTTGGTACACCGCCTAATTTAAAGGCGACGGGTAAGGTAAGCTCCGAATTTACATTCTCACCATCCTGCTTGGCAGGCGTCCAGCGAGGCATCGATTTTACCACACGTACAGCCTCATCGTCGAGCACCTTAGAGCCTGAAGTCTTGGCTATTTGAACATAATCGACATTACCATCACTCTTTACCACAAATTTCACATACGCCTTACCCTGTTCGCCTCTTTTCTCGGCCTCCTTGGGGTACTTTACTTTCGTTGACAGAAATCTCATCAATGCGGGTGTTCCACCGGGATACTCGGCAGCAACCTCAGGGTATTTCCTAACATTTAACACCTCGACAACTTCACGCCCGTCTCTTGAAACCTGCACATCAAGGTTACTTATTTCGCCATCGGTAGCAGTGTTTACAATTTTTTCATTACCTTTGTCCTCGGTTTCGCTTTTGGGCGACGAGAAACTGCAGGCGGCAAGAACCGCCAACGGCACAATGTACAATGCTTTTGTACAGCGCCACAAACTTGATTTTTCTTTGTACATCATAGTGATACGTTTTTTGGTTAAACTGTGATTAAAGCTGTTGGCAATTGAGTAGAGCCTTGCGCCAACGGCTTTTTTTATTATAAGCAGCTGATAGCTTTTGGCATCGACGCCGGCAGTCAACACCGCGCTATCGGCTTCATATTCGTGAATATCCTTAAGCAGACTCTTCATAATCCAGGCCATTGGATTGAACCACTGAAGAATAATTATAAGGTCAGCAAAAAGAATATCGTAAGAGTGACCACACTGTACGTGAGCAGCCTCGTGAGTGAGTATTTCACGACCACATTCTTCGAGGTCGGTACGTGAGATTGACATCCAACAAAACCAACTGAAAGGTTTATAATCGGCATTATGCACAGTAAGACGTGCACTACTATTGACACCATACAGAGATATATCCCCGCTCACTCCACTGCGCAGAATAGCCACAATTCGAACATACATATATAGCAGACGCACAACAAGCAGAAGAGCCACAACAGCATAGACTACAAGCACCCACTCCAATGTGTCCAATGAAGTTATATGCTGCCACAGCGTTACTCCATCCTCGGGAACATTATCCGCAACAAGCATTTGCGCCAATGGTTCCTCTACTACTATTGATACCTCGACATTTCCATCTGTGTCACCCACGACAAGCTGCTCAATAACAGACGAGAAACGAGCCATTGGAGAATCGATAGAGAAATTCACAGCAGGCAATACCATTGAAAATGCTGCAATAGCAAGCAATAGCCAACGGTTGAAACGATGAAATGTCTCACCTCTCATAAGCAGCATAAACAGCGCCACTCCCGACGCAAGCAATATTGCCCATTTAATAAGGTATATAAGAATTGCAGCCATAATGATAACCTACCGCTATATAATAGTTACTACTGTTTTTTAACCTTCTCGATAAGTTCGCGCAATTCGTCAAGCGAGATTTTCTCATCTTCGACAAGCGACGACACAGCACTGAGATAAGAATTTTTAAAGTATCGTCCCACAACGCTCTTTATACTGCGACAGCCATACTCCTCCTCACTTATTGCTGCAAAATACCGGTACGTAGGCCCGTAGGATTTATGCGAAACAAACCCTTTCTCTTCGAGTCCACGCACAATGGTAGACACTGTATTAAAATGAGGTTTAGGCTCGTCGAAATACTGGAGCATCTCCCTAACAAACTGAGGCCCACGCTCCCAAAAGATTTTCATTATCTCCTCTTCACGATTAGTCAGACTTTTCATAATATAATAGGTTTCTAATAAATCGTTATTGAACTATTTTCTCTTTTCCCTTAACTAAAAGAATTAGTTTCTGCGCAAAGGAAAGTATTAATTTTTAAAAAAGCAAACATTTGAATGATTATTTTTCGTTCAATAACGATATTTTTTAGTTATCAAAGAATTTTTACTAGTTTTTGAAGGATAAATAACATTATGTGCACCAGGGAAAGGTTGAACTATAGAGAAAGATTTTCATTATTATTGTTTATAAGCGCTGTTTGAACTATCTTCGCACACAAGAAAAAAAAGAGAAAGACAATGCGCAAAATTTTAATAGCACTTACGGCGGCAATAATTGCATCCTGCGGAACAAAAAACCCGTCACAAACTGACGTAACCATAAATGGAGAACGAATAACAGCAACTTTCAACGACACAACAACACTGCACTTCAAGATTATCGGCGAGAGCGAGGTTGCACTGACGTGGGATAACAGCAATGGAAAGAACTACAACTCGCCAACGAGATATTTTCATAAAGGAGAGCTGATAATCCCCACTACAGTTAGTGCCAACGACAAAGAGTATCGTGTAACCTCGATAGATGATTATGCCCTCTACCAGCAACGGCAATTAAACAGAATCTCACTACCCGATGGAATAAAGTCTATAGGAACAAAATCTTTTTCGGGTTGCGATAAAGTCGTAGAGATTAACATTCCCGATGGAACAGCCTCTTTAGGCGAAGAGGCATTCTCGCGCTGCAAAAGAATTACCGACATTACCCTACCCGAAAGCACCAAGAGCATAGGCGACTACTGCTTCAGAAACTGCGTATCGCTAAATAACATATCATTGGGAAGGAATATCAAGAAACTCCCAGAGGGAACATTCTTCGGCTGCGCCTCAATAGAAAGGGTTGAACTACCTAACTGCATCGAGAATATAGGCCCCGAAGCCTTCAGCAACTGCCTATCGCTAAAGGAAATTGAGCTTCCCGCCTCGCTCGACAGCCTTGCTAATGGTCTTTTTGCAATGTGCGAGAGCCTCGAGACAGTTACACTGCCCGATGGAATAAAATCTCTTCCTATGGATATATTCAACCGTTGCAGTTCTCTCAAAGAGATTAAACTACCCAAGAGTGTAAAGAGAATAGATAGCTGGGCATTTGAGGGATGCACCTCACTTACCAACGTATCGTTAAACGAAGGTCTTGAAATGATTGGCGAGGGTGCTTTTGCAGGCTGTATCTCACTAAGCAAAATAACACTACCTAAAAGCATAAAAAGCATTGAGTCGCTGGCCCTTGGAGTATGTGGCGCTATAAAAGAGATAGAGATACTTGGTAACAAAGCATTTCATATTGCCCCCGACGGTGCACTGCCACAAAAACCGGCTAAGATTTATGTTGCACGAGGTACTATAGACCAATTTCAATTTAAACCAGTCTGGAAAGAACTCCTGATAATGGAAAAGAGATAAGAAAAAGCAGAATATGCGCGCATATTCTGCTTTTTTCATACTAATAACTGCGCTTTTACTTAATTATTCATAGCGCTTAGGAGACCGAACATTGTAAGGGAGTTATCTTTTTTCTATAAACAAGCAATTATTTTTTGTCGGTAATACCAAACGACGCCCAGGCCTCGGGAGAGTAATTTTGCTTGATGGGAGCTTTAGAGGCATTGAAAATCTCCTTAAGTTCATCGAGACAGCGATGAGCAGTTTCGCGTGCCTCTTTAAGTTTAACCTCGGCAGCATCCTGCGCTGCACCTGCATCCTCAAGAACACGACAAGCATTGCTTAGTGCATCCACATTAATGACAATACCTTTCTTTGCAAGAGAATCGGCACATTTCTTCACACCAACGATAAGTGACTCAGCCTTATTTATAGGCTCCTGATAAATTTTATTCATATTACTTTTATTGATTATAAATACCGGGCTGCGTTGGAAATCAAGAACCAATCTTACCCCTCCAACAGCCATTTCCTATGTAAATTTAATCAAAAAAAAGGAAAGTTTAAAATGCTATTGAGTATATACAAAAGACAATATAACAGACCTATTTTATTAGTTTCCAATAATTTACAAAATTGTTAAAAATTCAAAATTAACATTTGCCAAAGCTATAAGATAGATGCAGTGTAAGCGTTTTAGACGCTTACACTGCTTCTATAAAAATATCCATAAGAGACGTATTTACTCCTCGTAACTTCTTAGAAGTGCAATCTCCTCGGCCCAACGGCTCTCATCGGGTGTTTCCAGAATAATTGGAACATTATCGAAACGGCTATCCCTCATAAAACGCTTGAAGAAATCCTCACCCAACAGTCCTAATCCTATGCTTTCGTGACGGTCGACACGCGAACCTAACGTTTTCTTTGTATCATTGAGGTGTATACCACGCAGATATTCCAGGCCTACTATCTCATCAAGTTTTGTAAATACCCCTTCGTAGTCGCCCACAATATCGTATCCCGCCGAGTAGGTATGACAAGTATCGATGCAGTAACCCACACGGCTCTTATCCTCGACACGGTCGATAATGTAACGTATCTCCTCGAAACGGTTACCAAGATTACTACCCTGTCCTGCAGTATTCTCAATTACAGCTGTAACACCGTTTGTCATCGAGAGCGCGAGGTTTATATTAGCGGCTATCTTGTCGAGGCACTCCTCTATGGAAATCTTATTCAGATGGCTTCCCGGATGAAAATTAAGCAGTTTAAGACCAAGTTGCTCGCAGCGCTTCATTTCGTCGATGAATGCTGCACGCGACTTTTGCTGAGCCTCCTCATCGGGATTACCCAGATTTATGAGATAGCTATCGTGCGGCAGAATGTAACGTGCATCGAACCCACCATCGTCACATCGCTGCTTAAACTGTTCGATACTCTTCGCTGCAAGTGGTGCCGATACCCACTGACGCTGATTCTTTGTAAAAAGTGCAAAAGCATCGGCTCCAATTTTCGTGGCATTCAGCGGAGCATTCTCTACTCCTCCACTCGCCGATACGTGCGCTCCTATATGTTTTTTCATACTCTATTTACATTTTAAGGTTTAATTATTACAACTCTCCCCCGCCATAAAAGCGAGGGAGAAAATTTAGATTATTCAATAGTCTTGGGGGCGCTAACCTCCGAGAAGAACTTCTGTCCTCCACGCAAGAGGTTACGCACCTCACTAAGCAACTCGTGCGACTCCTGGATAAGATTCAGATAAACAAAATCCATACGCAAGCTGCCGGGACTCTGATGCAGACGCATTGTCTGAGTCTTACGCAGGTTGGCAAGTGCGTGCTTAAGATTCTTACCTCGGTCGGAAACCTCATCGGCACCCGAGTAATCACCTGTGGCGATTATATTATTAATATCTGCTAGCACCTTGTAAACATCCATACAATATGGTGTAAACTCCTCGATATACTCCTTAGAAAGAGGGCTGAAGCTATTCTCGGCGTGCTCTTTCATCGGTTTACCAATGCGTGTAAGAGTATTCAACATCTGCTGACAGCTGTTTGTACACAGATGATACCAAGTACTGCGCTCAAATACAATAGACTTATCTATACGCTGCATTCCGCGAGTCTCGAAACGGCGCATCTTCTTCATTAGATTCTTTTCATCATCTATCTTAATGAGCGAGCTACGCAGCGGGCGATGGTCGTCTTTGGCAAAAGCATCGAACATCAGTTTATAAGTTTCAGCCGAGAATGTCAGAGTCTTTGAGAGAGTCTCGGCAGAGTGCTGCTTAAGCAAATCCCAAACCTCCTCGGGATTATCGGATGACATAATAACCTCCATCTTAGTATCCTGTTTTTCGGCGCTCTGCTTCTTATTATAGTTGATGTGACTCTGGATAAGCAGATAGATTACAACAGCAATCATTATATACATTGCCACAATGCCACCAAAGTACATAATGGTAGCAACCAACGCCGCAAGAATAAACGCTGCACCCGCAGTAATAAACCATCCACCTATTACCGATACAACACCGGTTACACGATACACAGCACTCTCGCGTCCCCAAGCACGGTCGGCAAGTGAAGAACCCATACCCACCATAAATGTAACGTAAGTGGTAGAGAGAGGAAGTTTCAATGATGTACCCAACGCAATGAGCAGACCGGCAAGCACCAGATTAACCGATGCACGAACAAGATCGAATGCCACATCCTCGCGTTCCTCAAGCGGCGCAAAACGCTTATTCACCCAAGCCTTAACATTTTCGGGGGTCTTACGCGAGATTGCAGTTACCATATTTGTTGTAACACGCACAATATTACGTGCCAAAGGTGAAGAGCCGAACATATCGTTCTCATCATTCTTCTGGCTTGTGAGATTTATAGATGTCTGGAGCACTTTCTTGGCTTTCTTGCTTGTACAAAGAGCAAATACCATTATCGCACCTGCTCCTATAAGGTAGTATACAGGCGTCTTGGCCGATTCGGTAAGTGATGTCATTACATATTGGTCGGCAGCAACACCGGTAGCATTCTCGGTAAAGTCCATAAAAGAAGATAAGCCCGCCAATGTTACACCGATAAAGTTCACCAGGTCGTTACCGGCAAAAGCCAATGCCAAAGAGAATGTTCCGATAAGTACAACAATCTTAAGCACATTCACCTTTAACCAATGAAGTATTTGCATCAGTACTGTAAAGAAGACAAAAGAGGCACCAATGAGCATCAAAGTATTATTGTCGATAAACTCTTTTACATCAGCAGGTACCAATGTACTGCCTTTAAGGCCCTTCATAAGCATAAAATAAAGGATAGCAGTTACCGCAATACCACCGAAAATACCTATCTTAGCCGCCAAATTACGACGGAAATGGAAAGTGAAAATAAGACGTGAAATCCACTGTACGATAAGACCAAAAACAAACGCTATTGCCACCGAGAGGAAGATAGAGATAATCATTGTCAATGCCTTCTCGGTGTTTAGCAGAGCAAGAATACCTTCATCGGGAATCTCGGGCATAGTGTCGGTAGACATTTTAATGATTGAGATTATGAACGCCGCTCCCAAAAGCTCGAAAACCATAGACACCGTTGTAGATGTCGGCAATCCTAAAGAGTTAAAGAGGTCGAGCAAAAAAACGTCGCTTATCACCACTGCAAGGAAGATACACATTACCTCGCTGAAATAGAAATACTGTGGTTGGAAAATTCCGTGTCGGGCAATATCCATCATACCGCTACTGAAAGCAGCTCCTACAAATACGCCGATAGATGCCACAATAAGTACTGTACGCAATTTAGCAGCCCTACTACCGACAGCCGAACTCAGAAAGTTAACAGCATCATTACTCACTCCAACCGTCAAGTCGATTATCGCCAGCATAAACATAAAGGCGACAATTAACAGATACGAAATGTCAAAGTCCATAATCTAAAATAATTAGTTATATTTTGTGTTTATTTAATTCACAAACAAACTTGAATATCTACCAACGTCAGCAGCACATATTCGCACGTTAGCGCAAATATATAAAAAAGTATTAAATTGCAATACACTTGTAACTGTTTTTTTCTACAACGCAAATACAATATAGTTGTTAGAAGTTTCTAAGGATAACAGAATGAGGCTGTACCAAGAGTGATACAGCCCCACAAACTAAATGACAAAAAATCAGAAATTGTATCTTGCAGAAACATTTATACGATTAGCATTATATGTATGTTCGTCAAAATCGACACGCCACCCGTGCAGATACTCAAGACCCAGCTGGAGATTATCGCTTGCCATCGTAAACATATTCACGGCAAGGTACTGCCCACGCTTATACATATCGGGATTATTGCCTGCATATCCGCGACGCGAATAGAGGTTAGTCTGGCTGTATGTAGCCGAGACAAATGTACTGTTCGAGAAATTGTAGTGCAAAGAGGCAAACCAGGCATTGGAGAGCAACAACATCATCTGACCGTTATTATCGGGGACGGGAACAAGGTCTACACCCACATTAGAAATATTATTCACAAGAGAGCCTATTCCCTCGCCAATAGAATATTGTCCGCTTACCTGAAAATTACCGAATGTCATAAGAGTACTTGCCTGTGCTCCCCAAGCAATCTTCTGACTCTTGCCACCCGATACAAGATTGCGGTAGGACATATCGCGCAGGATACCACCTACGCGTATGTGAGCGTCGTCATATAGTTTATATTTAAGATAGATTGGGATATTAGGGAAAGTCTGTGCTCCCACGTTTGTAAACTCATCATCAGCAGCAGAAACATTGGGCGACTCCACTGCAATACCCATCGTCATACCTCTGAAAAGATTAAAATTAAGTGCCAGCTGTGTTGTACGATAGAATGTCATACCGCAGGGGCCTGCATTATCCACCGTAGCCGGATAGGCTGCGAGGTCCATAAAATTTCCCGTTGTATATCCCAATGTCACGTGCTTGGTACGCATATAGGCATTAAGCAGGCGTAACGTTTTTCCGTCACCGCGCCAATCGGCCGATGTAAAGAGCTGAAAATCTCCAAGCATACGACTGCGACCGACCAATTTCAAGAACAAAGTCGAGGTAGTAATATCCATTTGATATTGGCTCGATGGTCCCGAACCGCGCTGTATCTGCGAGGGTAGGAAGTCTACATTATCCAACACCTTATCAAAGTCGACCTCGGCACGTCCCATCAGATAACCACCAATACCTAATCCCCACCGACCCTCGCGGTCGGTAAGAATAAAACGCGGCGCAAGAGGGTCTCTGAAATGTTCTCCCTGAGTATTATAGAAGATATTCACAATCTCGGGCGCAGTATTTACCGTCTCGGTGAAATTGTAGACTGTGACGGGCGAATCATAGATACGTGCCCAGCGTTGCGCTTTTACCGGCTGTGCAAATTGCAAAAGCAATACAGTTAAAATAGCCAAATTGAAGATTTTTTTCATAATCTTAGAATTTAATTGTTTACAAGGCTGAAAACGCATATAAGTGAGAAAATGTTTAGCAACAGGCGTCATAAGGAAGAAAAAAAATGTATCTTCGCACACACATAATATATGTCAAAAAAGAATGAACCGTTTCAAATATCTACAACCATCGGCACGCGACCTTGCTTGGGGAGTGGCGGTAACAACCATTGGCGGGCAGTATATCGAGAGCAATGCACCCTACCCCGCTGTCGGACACCCCGAAAACCATCTTTTTGGAAGTGATGGAAGCCGCACCCTCAATGAATACCAGATAGTTTACATTGCACGAGGGCGAGGGACATTCGAGAGTGCATCGTGCTCACGCACCACTGTTGAGGCAGGCACATTGCTATTGCTTTTTCCGGGAGAGTGGCACAGATACCGTCCCGACAGCGAGACCGGTTGGGAAGAGTATTGGGTCGGATTCAACGGGCGAGGAATGGACGAACTCATAAGGTCGGGATTCTTCACATTCAAGCAGTGCATCTTCTACACAAATGACTTTAAGGAGGTAAGCCAAATTTTCGATGATATATATAACTACTCGACACAAGACATCCCCGGAGCGGCACAATATGCAGCAAGTCTTGTGCTGATGCTTTTGGGACGAATCCTCTACGAAAGCCAAAGCAAAGCTCTCGGCGAAAGTCTTACTGCACGCACCATAAACCAAGCAAAAAGAATGATAACATCGGAAAGTTATGCCGAAAAAACCATTGAAGAGATTGCAGGTGTTTTAGGCATCGGCTACTCCTATTTCCGACGGGAGTTTCGCCGTATATGCGGCATATCACCCGGTGAATATCGTCAGCAACACCGTCTGCAGAAAGCAAAAGAACTGCTTATATCGAGTACGGATAGTATAGCTCAGATTGCAAAAGAGCTAAATTTCGACTCAGCAGGACAGTTTTCAACGTTTTTCAGGAAACGCGAAGGCATTCCTCCACTCGAATACCGAAAAACATATAACCTATAAGCAAACAGAGTTTAAAATCTTGGCCACCCCGTTAAATTTAACAAAATATCAGAGGCGAGTCACCAGCTTTCGAGAAAGTTATCATATATTGCAACACTATTCGTTGTACTAAAAAGTAAAATTATGAAAAGAGAAGTAACAATTATCGGCAGAGCAATTATCATAGCCGCATTAATGCTCATAGTACCACTTACGACATCGGCGCAAAGCGAAGTACCCAACATCGATATGCAGGCCGAGGCACAGCGCGAGGTAACTCCCGACGAGTTATACCTCTCTATAACAATTAAGGAGAGCGACTACAAAGGCAAAAAGACGCTTCAACAACAACAGGACGCAATGGTTTCCGTACTGAAAGCCAATAAGATAGATATTTCCGAGGCTCTCACACTCGATTATATGGGCAGCACTCTCGATTATAAGACATTCTCGAAACGTGTGGCACCACGAAGCAATGCGAGCTATATGCTCAAACTAAGCGACGCAACCATTATGCAAAAAATAATATATGAGCTCGAAGAGAAAGAGATTACCAACATACAACTTGCAAAGACCCGATTCACAAAAGAGGAGCAACTTATTACCGAGTTAGGCATAGAGGCTATGCAAAAAGCACAGCGACAAGCAACGGCATACGCAGGAGCCGTCGGACAGAGTATTGGAAAAGCCATAAGAGTTAGTTCCTGGAATACAAACAGTTCCCCACAGCCGCGTATATACAAGAGCCGAAACGCAATATTGGTTGAGGAGAGTTCAGAGGATAGCGCAGGTAGCCTTCCCCAGGAGAGTATTGCAATAGGTAAACTTACCTATACGGTACACGTAAACGTAAAATTTGAACTTAAGTAGGCCTAAGAATAAAAACAAAATACAGGGTGTAGTGTTATATAAAAAACATTACACCCTGTATTATTATGAACCGTTTTTTAAAGATTCTCTTTCCTGCACCGCCAACCCCTATGGCAACATCAGCATTGATTCTTATGTCTCGGTTGTTCTTTGGTATGATGTTCCTTAATCACGGAATCGAGAAAATGATGGCATTTGAGATGCTATCAACGAGTTTTCCCGACCCTTTGGGCATAGGAAATACCCTTTCATTACTCTGTACTATCTTTGCCGAGGTCATCTGCTCGCTGTGTCTTATTTTCGGACTTTTGTTTCGCTTGGCACTTTTACCAATGATATTTGCAATGGCGGTAGCACTTATTGCCATACACACGAACGACCCGTTCATCGTACGCGAGCCGGCCCTTATGTACCTTACGATATTTTTTATCCTTTTGCTTGCCGGACCCGGATATTTCTCATTAGACGCTGTAATTCACCAAAGAATAACACGACGAAGGAGTAACTGAGAAATTATTTATTCGTCTCACTATCGACCGAATAACCATTAGGATATATGAGTAGAATGCTTGTCTCTTGATAATCGCGCTGTAACTGGGTAAATACGTGGTCGAGTGACGGACGGAACGAAATTGAGCCCTTTCGTGCACTCACAATTACAAGCAGATGGTCATTTCTTATTATCTTTGCCAGACGTTTAAGGTCGTTTCCGCCGTCTGTGGGGCAAAACTCGGCTTCTATGGTGGCATTCGACTTTATGTATCGCTCTATAAGCATCATTGTATCGGGATGTCCGTGATAATAGACTTTACATCCCAGTCCCGATGCCATACGAACAGTCTGCTCAACCCAATTATTGAATCCGGCCTCAAACTCGGCTTTTGCGGGGAAGGTAATATGTATGCGTCTTATGGTATTAAGCGGCATTGTTATACGTGCCATAATTATCTGACAATGCAGATTCTTCAGTAGTTCGGGCAATACATTTCCCAGGAAAGTATCGTTTGCCGTCTCTTTCTTATGGAATCCCACGATTAGTTCGCGATAGTCATTCTCCTTCATCTCGTGGATGATACCATTAGAGAGGTTGGTTGTGAGACGTTTTTTTGTGAGCAGAGGGACATTTACCGAGGCAGCTATCTGCGCGGCAGTGTCGAGCAATCGGGTTGCACGATTCTGCATCGTCACATCCTCATCAAGCACTACCGTTACAGCCGAAAGAGGAATTGTGGAGTTCTCTTTGCGCATAAGCAGCGCAAGGTCCATAAGTTTGTCAACCATATTGGGATTGGCAAGCGCCAAGAGCGTCTTTTTAGATGTATTGACAGGCTTGTCAAGGTCGGCACCCGAGACAATAATGCTACGCGATGCCCTGTCGGTTGTTATTGAACTCACGATACACGAGACAAGAATAAGCAGAATAGTACCATTGAGAACATCGTCGTTAAGCAGCGGTGTACCATCAGATAATTTTATGCCGTGTCCCACAAGTGCGGCAGCCAATGTTGCCGCAGCCTGCGAACTGCTCAAACCAAACATCAGGCGTTGCTCATCACCCTTCAGCTTGAATGCTTTTGCTGTAAACCAAGAGGCAAGCCATTTTCCTGTAAGCGCCGTAATCACCATTGCCAACATAACAAGCAAAGCTCCTGAACCGGAGAAAAGAACCTTTACATTGATAATCATTCCCACTCCTATAAGAAAATAGGGAATAAAGATAGCGTTACCAATAAACTCTATTCTACGCATAAGAGGCGAGGAGTGCGGAATGAGCCTATTGAGCACAAGTCCTGCTATAAATGCACCTAATATGCCTTCCATTCCCACAAGTTCCATCATTCCGGCCCCCAGAAAGAGCATTGCCATTACAAAGATATATTGTATTGTTCCGTCGTTATATTTGCGAAAGAAATATCGGGCAATACGCGGGAAGAAAAATATTATAGCAGCTGTGAGCAATATGAGTTTCAACAGCAGAAGCACAAAGAACCAGCCATCCGACTCGCCACTGAATAGTCCACCAACCACAGCAAGTACAAAAAGCGTCAAAGTATCTGTTATCACCGTTCCTCCTACCACAAAGTTCACACATTTCAAGCGCGATAGACCATATCGTGCGACAATGGGATAGGAAATCAGCGTGTACGAGGCATACATACTTGCAAGCAGTACAGCCGTTATTATATTAAAATCGAGCACTATGATATTGGTAAAGAGTCCTAAAAGAATGGGGACAATGAATGCCAACAGGCCTAAAGTGAGCGCACCACCCTTGTGTTCTTTCAGTTCCTGCATATTTATCTCGAGACTCGCAAGGAACATTATATAATATAGTCCTACCTTACCAAAGAGTTCGAAGCTATCGTCCCTTTCCAAAATATTGAGTCCGTTTGGGCCTACCAACAATCCCGCCAAAATCATACCTATAATATGCGGCAGACGCAATTTCTGGAACAGAAGCGGCGCAAACAGAATTATGCACAATACCCAAAAAAATATCCACGTCGGGTCGGCTATAGGAAAAAGGGAAGACCAATTCATCTAAATTATATTCAGAGTCTTAAGTTGTTTCTTAATATCATTTTATTCTATAACACAATTATTCGTTCGGTTGATTACCACGAATATGTCAATCCCAATGTCATATACTCTTTAAACTGCCAATATCCATACGAATCGCTGTATAGCCCACGAGAACTGTCATCGAAACGACCGTGCATAAAGAGTGTTGCATCGAGGTATTTGTTTATCTTCATTTTAAATGTATTCTCCCAATTGAAATAAGCACGAGAATAGTTGGTATAATACTCCATACGCGAATTAAGTGTTACATTCTTGCAGATGGTAGCATTGAATGTGGGCTGTATCTGAGTACCGAAATCCTCTTTATGCTGACGACCGGCACGTATACCATAACGCGATGCCAGATAGCCGTAACGTACAAACTTGTAATTATATGCCGACAATGGAGCGAAATAAAGCGACAGATTCCAATTCTTTCCGCTACGCTTATAGTCGAGACCGACCGAGAAGTTGGCATCAAAAGGCGCCATAAAATTAGATACAAAATCACGGTTATTTGTCGGATAGTTTGGCATAGACTGTGTCTGCAATGTCATTTTAGCCGAGAGATTCACATTATTCAGAATCTTATAACCGAATTTAGAGTCGAGACGCAACATATCGTTGTTAGTCTTGTAGTTGTGAAGCGTGTCTCCCGATACAGTGACAAATCCCAATTTTGCTTCAAAAGTATTCTCGAAAGAAATTTTCTTTTTGTCGTTATAATTAAGATGCAGTTTGAGTATTGTAATCAACGTCTTATTGTTATCACCACCCTGTGCCCAGTTACCCGAGAAGTAGTTCTGTGTAAAACTGAAAGAGAAGCTACCCGATGTGCGCCAATAGTTAGGTTTTACCACTTTTGTTTCGAGGTTTCCCTGCACATTATCGGGGATAACCAAAGGTTTATCCTTCTTCTCGTCGAGAAGGGCTCTCTGCTTTTCCTCCAACTCGGCCGGTGTTACAAGACTACGCATATCGGCCTCGGTAATATTCACCATATCGGGACGAAGTTTATAGACATTAAGCAATAAACGATCAATCATCATCTTACGATGCTCGTATAGTTCTATCTCGCTGTCACCCTGTTTTGTTAAATCGAACCCACTATTGAATCCCTGCTTAATTGTCGACTCATATAGAACCGTAGGAGTGAACATCCTAAAATATGTAGGGTCGGTTCTCTCCTCTTCATCTGCTCTGCTATAGGTGTTATCTTTGGCCGATAAACGACTATCTGCTACAAGCTCGTCAAGGCATTTGTCGAAGTATTTTTTCACTGCATCCTGATTCTGCGCATTCATTGTAATTGCTGCAACCAAGAAGAATAGACAGAAAGATATATGTTTCATAGTAGTTTGTGTTAATTTCGTGCGAAGATAATACATTTCGAGCATAATGTAAAATTAAGAAGCGGTTTAAATTTAGGAGTAGTTTAAATTTTACACAAAAATACTTGAACAAACGTTTCTCGTTTGAGAGCATTTTTTTATTTGTCAATGCTATAGTATATAAATTTACAAGTGAAAACATCTTTTTACCGTATAGCAACACAGCATAGTCACTTTTTTTTAAGCATAAACTCTTTTTATTAGGTTTATTTTTGCTAACTTTGCAGGCAATTATCAAAAAACGGAGAATTTAAATCTAAAAAATGGACAAGAATAGTATTATCGGATATGTGCTTATTGCATTAGTATTAGGAGGCTTTTTCTACTTTAACCAACCCGACCCCGACAAAATAGAGGCACAGAAGCGTCATCAGGACTCTATCGCAGCAGTCCTGTACGAACAAGAGCAGGCCGAGATTAGGGAGAACGAGGCGCGCGAAGCTAAACTGGCCGAACAGAGCAAGGATAGCACATCATTCCTTTTCAATGCATTGCAAGGTGAGGAGAAAAATATCACTCTTAAGAACGAAAAACTGAGTGTAGACATTTCGACTCTCGGAGCTCGTATAACATCTGCCACCCTCGCCGACTATAAGAACCAGCAGGGTAACCCCATCACCCTCTTCGACGATAACGATAAGATTGAAATAAGAAAATCGCGTCGTAATATCGATGAGCTACAGAATCAGTTCTATTTCACTTTCGACGGAAAAGAGGAGAACATTAATACAAGCGATATGTACTTCACACCTGTGGAGCAGAGCGACAGCAGCGTAATTATGCGTCTGGCCTTCACCGATGACAAGTACATAGATTTCTGCTACAATCTGTTGTCGGATAGTTATATGGTCAATCTCTATATTGATGCCCACAATATGAGCAGTTTCTTCCCCGGTTCAACACGTGAGCTTGGCATCAATTGGGAGCAGTTGATACGTCAGCAGGAGAAGGGATTCACATTCGAGCAGCAGTATACGAATATCACTTATAAGATTTACGACGACGATACCGAAAACCTCAACGAGCGCGACAACGACAAAGAGGAGGTTAAAGAACCCGTAGACTGGATTGCCTTCAAAAACCAGTTCTTCTCGTGCATACTCATTGCAGGCGACCGTTTCAACGACGTGTCATTGGCATCTGACACATTGCACGAGGGTCGTGGATTTATGAAAAACTGCTCGGCATCGATGTATACCGAGTTCGACCCCACAGGAAAGACACCGACAGAGCTACAGTTCTATTTCGGACCCAACAAATACAGCACACTTAAAGAGAGCAACAAGCTAAGTATCAATCCCGACAAAGATATCAATCTGCACGAGTTGATATACTTTGGTTGGCCCATTGTGCGTCTCATCAACCGTTACTTCATAATTTACCTGTTCGACTGGCTCACAAATTGGGGTATCAGTATGGGTATAGTTCTGCTTCTTCTCACATTAATTGTAAAAGCAGCCGTATATCCCTTTACCTACAAATCGTATGTCTCTTCGGCGAAGATGCGAGCTCTTAAACCTTACATCGACGAGATTAACGCCAAGTACCCCAAGCCCGAGGATGCAATGCGCAAACAGCAGGAGATTATGGGGCTCTACAGTAAGTATGGTGCAAGTCCTATGGGTGGTTGTCTGCCGATGCTCATACAGATGCCAATCTTTATTGCATTGTTCAATTTTGTTCCCAATGCAATAGAGCTTCGTCAGCAGAGTTTCCTATGGGCACACGACCTCTCATCGTACGATGCGCTCATTAGTTGGGGAACATCAATATGGCCTATCGGCAACCACATCAGCATCTTCTGTCTTTTGTTCTGTGTTACACAGATACTCAACACCTATTATACCTCGAAGATGCAGCCCAATATGGGTGGTTCGCCCGAGCAGGAGCAGCAGATGAAGATTATGCGTTGGATGATGTATATAATGCCCGTAGTATTCTTCTTCATATTCAACGACTACTCATCGGGGCTTAACTACTACTATTTCCTATCGACACTAATCAGCGTATTTACATTCATCTACCTAAGACGCGCCGTAAAAGAGGACGAGTTGCTGCGTAAGATGCAGGCCTACCACGAGGCAAACAAGAACAACCCCAAGAAACGCAGTGGAATGATGGCACGCCTTGAGGCTCTGCAACAAGAGCAACAGAGAATACTCGAGGAACAACAAAAAAGAAGAAAACAATAAAACGAAATAACAGAAAACGATAATGGGAATTTTCAGCTTTTTCAAAAAGAAAAATAAAGAGACCGAAAACGTTGGCGGAATGGAGGATTTTATGACCCTTATCCGCGTGTATTACCAATCGGTACTTGCATCTAATTTAGGTATTACCAATCTTGCGATGCTACCCGATATGGCTACATTCAAGCGTACACTAAAGGTTCCTACACAGAACAACAAATTAGGTGTAGCCGAACGCAGCCGCTGCAAGAAGATGCTTGAGCAGATATACGGAATGAGCGAATCATTCTTCAAAGAGATTGATGCATCGGTAAAGAAAAACTGCAAAAACATAAACAGCGCCCAACCCTACCTCTTTGCTTTCCAAGGATTCAACAACGATCTTATGATACTTGTCGGAAACCTGCTTAGTTGGAAGTTGCGCCTACCCTCTTTTATGAACAAGGCTCTGCGCTCATTAACTGAAAAGACTGTAAACGACATCCTCACAAAAAACAGTTGGAAGGACGAGGCTACATTCAAGACAGTTTATGCCATACGTCAATATAAAGAGAAGCTTGGATACTCGGAGCAGTGGATGGTCGATTATGTATACCGTTTGGTAACACTCGCCAAGAAAGAACCACGTCAGCAGGCCGAGGATTTTGATAAGAAATAAAAGCAGGCATACACTACACAAGAGGATGCACCAATTCATTTATAGGAGCATCCTCTTATTTTACACAACAAAAAAGAGTTGACCGTGCTCACACTAAAACCAATAACTATAGAATCAATAGAGGAAATACAACCTTTTACACAGTATATCCCCACACGCTCGTGCGACTACACAACGGGTAATCTCATTATGTGGGCGCGATTTATGGACTATCGGTACGCAATAGAGCAAGAGACGCTTTTCATTGCTGCTAAATCGCAAGCCGACATAAGCACTCCCTCTTTTCTTATGCCAATAGGCAAGCTGCCCCTCGAAAAGTCAATCGAAATTTTAATAGAGCATTGTGCAGCCACAGGCGAGACACTTCGTCTGACAGCTGTTCCCGAGCCTTTCAAAGAGAAAATTGAGACACTTCTCCCTCACCACCAAGCAAACACACTCGATAATTGGAGTGACTATATTTACAGCGCCCAATCGCTTGCCACGCTACAGGGCAAGGCTCTGAACAAAAAGCGAAACAGATACAATAAATTCCTTGTCGAGAACCCCGTACACGAGTACTCTCGATTCACAATCGATGATACACAGGAGGTAATTAAGTTCCTTGCAACCGACCGCGATTGTCAGCACAACCGCGAAGAGACGATGCGCTGTTATGAGCAATGGCAATGTATGGCAACGGTACGCAATCAGCAACGTTTCCATCAACCGGCCGGCATACTTCGGGTAGATGGTAAGATTGCCGCATTTACATTAGGCGAAATTTTCGGTGACACGCTGTATGTTCATATAGAAAAGGCAAGTCGCACCGTCGTTGGAGCAGGAGAAGCAATAAACCGTATGTTCATCAACGATATACTATCGCAATATCCTCATATAACCCACGTCAACCGCGAAGAGGACCTCGGCGACCCGGGTCTAAGACAGGTAAAGCGCGCATATAACCCCATTGAACTACTCCACCGCTATGAGTTTACAATTAAAGAGTAAGACAATGAATAGCTCATTAGATATTGAACGCCATCCGTGGGAACCTTTTCTACCACAAAATGCAAAGTTACTGATTCTTGGCAGTTTTCCTCCTCCGCGCACACGTTGGTCTATGGATTTTTACTATCCAAACATAACAAACGACTTCTGGAAAATGATAGGGCTCATCTTCTTTAACGACGACAAACACTTTATCATAAAAGAGAGTAAACAGTTCGACCAACCGGCTATAAAACTATTCTTAGAAGAAAGAGGTATCGCACTATACGATGCAGCAACAGCCATACAACGCGAAAAAGGCAACGCCTCGGACCTGCATCTAAGAATCATAGAGGCGACAGATATACCCTCACTGCTCTCTAAAATTCCGCAGTGTCGTACAATAGCCGTTACCGGAGAAAAATCGGCACAGACCGTATTGGCACCATACAAAATTGCAGCCCCTGCTATAGGTAAAAGTGTAGAGATTTCACAAATAAACAATGGAATAAGATTATTCAGAATGCCATCGACATCACGAGCCTATCCTATTGCCCTTGATAAAAAAGCTGCATACTATCGAGAACTTTTTACCGAGGTAGGTATTATACACAAAAGAGTCTAAAGAGCATAAAAGTGACTCTCCAAGCACCGTAAACAATGATTTTTTTGCACATTGATGCAAAAAAGCATATAAATCTTTCAGATTTCCCAAAAATAGTATATATTTGCAGTAACTGCGAATATTTTATAAACAATCGACAGACCTAACTACCTTTTTCGATTGAAAATCCATATTTGCAGAAAGATTGTCGTATTATGACCGAAAGAGAGAGAGCGACACTAACCCAATTCGAACAGAGGCTTCGCCTATTGGTACACAACCACCAACAAGCACTTCTGCACATCAAGGAACTGACAGAGACCCTTGAGCAGAAGAATCGCCACATACAAGAATTAGAAGAACGTTGCGCCACACTCGAACTGAACTACAACAATCTAAAGCAAGCAAAGGTAATCTCACTAAGTGATGCCGAAATAGACACCACAAGAGAGAGGCTTACCGCACTTGTGCGCGAAATCGACCGGTGCATCGAGTCACTGACAAAATAGTACATATTTAAAAAATGACCAAGCACTATGGAAGATAGAGAAGTGGTAATTAACCTTATTATCGACGGAGTATCGTATCCGCTTACAGTTCCCGTAAGAGAGGAACCCTACTACCGCGATGCGGCTCGTTTGATTAACGAAACGCTGACACCATATAAACAAGCATTCTCGGGCGAAGGCTCAGTGAGAGTGATTACAATGGTAGCCATAGATATTGCATACAGACTTGCCACCAAGACCGACGACACCGGTCTGACGCAGACTATGCGTAAGATAACTGAATTGTCGAACTTGGTAGACGACACTCTTAAAGCAGAGGAGTAACCCACAGCAAAGCATTGTAAATTACAATGCAATTATTTAGGATTTTCGCGCATTGCCATATTAGGAGAGTGGAGACAATCCACTACCATAATATTGCGGTGTGCTTTTTTTATATATAAAATTAAAACATTATGGATTTCACATCATTAACCATTGGCGCAATCATTGGAATAGTAATTGGTTGTGTCTGCCTATACCTGATAAACCACTTTGCGCTAAAATCGAAGCGCGAGCGCATTATCGATGAGGCCCAAAAAGAGGCCGAGGTAATAAAGAAAAACAAGTTGCTCGAGGTCAAAGAGAAATTCCTCAACAAGAAAGCAGAACTTGAGAAAGAGATTTCGCAGCGCAACCACAAGTTGCAACAGGCCGAGAACCATTTAAAGCAGCGCGAGATTCAGCTAAACCAGCGTAACGAAGACCTACAGCGTCGCAAAAACGAAATTGAGTCGTTCAAAGAAAACCTCGAAGCACAGAAAGGCATACTCGAGCGCAAGCAAGAGGAACTTGACAAGCTGCACCAGCAAGAACGCGAAAAACTTGAGACAATAAGCGGCCTATCGGTCGACGAAGCAAAAGAGCGCCTCGTAGAGTCACTCAAAGAGGAGGCAAAGGCACAGGCAGAGTCGTACATCAACTATATTATCGACGATGCCAAGATGACAGCAGGCCGCGAAGCAAAGAAGATTGTAATTCAAACAATACAGCGTGTAGCAACCGAGACCGCTATAGAGAACTCTGTAACAGTGTTCCATATAGAGAACGACGAGATGAAAGGCCGTATCATCGGTCGCGAGGGCCGTAACATACGCGCATTAGAGGCCGCCACAGGCGTAGAAATTGTTGTTGATGACACCCCCGAGGCAATCGTCCTCAGTGCTTTCGACCCCGTTCGCCGTGAGATTGCACGCCTTGCACTCCACCAGCTAGTAGCCGACGGACGTATACACCCCGCCCGCATCGAGGAGGTTGTTGCAAAAGTGAAGAAGCAAATCGAGGAGGAGATAATAGAGACCGGAAAACGCACCACAATAGACCTTGGTATACACGGTATGCACCCCGAGCTGATACGCATAATAGGAAAGATGAAATACCGTTCCTCATACGGCCAGAACCTGTTGCAGCACGCCCGAGAAACCGCCAACCTATGTGCCATTATGGCAGCAGAACTTGGTCTTAACCCCAAGAAAGCTAAACGAGCAGGACTTTTGCACGATATCGGCAAGGTACCCGACGAAGAGACCGAGCTTCCACACGCAGAGTATGGTATGAAGATTGCCGAAAAGTATAAGGAGAAACCCGATATTTGCAATGCCATAGGCGCCCACCACGACGAGATAGAGATGACAAGCCTCATCGCACCCATTGTTCAGGTGTGCGATGCCATCTCGGGTGCACGTCCCGGCGCACGTCGAGAGATTGTAGAGGCATACATCAAACGTCTGCACGACCTCGAGCAGCTTGCAATGTCATATCCCGGTGTAACAAAGACATACGCAATACAGGCCGGCCGCGAGCTACGTGTAATTGTCGGTGCCGACAAGATAGACGACAAGCAGACCGAGCAACTATCGGGTGAGATTGCGAAGAAGATTCAAGACGAGATGACATATCCCGGGCAGGTAAAAATCACTGTTATTCGCGAGACACGCGCAGTAAACTACGCTCGATAAGAGATTATATCCTTATAAACAATTCCCCATAGCAAATGAAGCTGTGGGGAATTTGTTTATATAAAGAGAAGACCTTTTACAACTAATCCGGCATTCAATCCTTCCAACCGACGCAACCTTGGGATGTAGATTTTTCGACAACCAAGCACTTTTTTCTTTATTTTACAAAATTACTAACAGAACTTGTCAATTATACAGAATTATTTACTAACTTTGCTTTCAGCGATTATAACAATTTTTGTTTGTCAACGTACATATTTAAGCGTTTACAAATGCCAACAAAATTTAGCAATCGCCTAATTTACGAACTATTACACTTTATTAAATTAACAAAATATTTTGCCTATGAAGCATAGCGTATAGCAAAATACGCACATTTAGACATATTGGAAAAGCGTTTTAGCTTTATTCATCCTATCTGAAAGTTTGGCGACTCAAAAGATACTAACGTGAATGATGCTGGAATGCTCACGCTGGATTGGCGTGGGCATTTAGTTGTTCTGTTAGTAGGTTACGCCAAACACCTCAGATAGGGAATACACTAAATGTTCCGCGCTTTTTTTGTGTGTATTACCCAAGTATCATACAAGAGGAACAACGGTGTAACCTGAAAAACCAAAAAAGAGTAAGGGATAATTACTAAATAAAGAAAATATGAAAAAGTTTGCACTGCTTATAACTATAATATTCACTTCTGTACTAACCATAAATGCGCAAAATATAGAAGAGCCCGAATTTGAATTCGAACCATTTGTTGTCAATCTTCAAGATTCAATTTTGGGAGCACCTCTACCTTGCGAGAATGCATACATCAAAGCCAAGGCCGGTGCTAGCGTTTATTTAGTAGGAATAGGAAAAGTCAAAAGTTACTATTACGTAAATGGTGTACGTAGTTCTTTAGTTTTGAGTAACGACCAAAGCATTGTTATAAATTTGGGCGGACAGTCTCCATTGCAGACTATCTCAATCAATAAATTCGAGGTTCTACAATCAAAACGCCGCTTCCAAAATGGCGAGGTTGGCACGTTCACAGGAGCCTCTTCTAATAACGATGAAGCAGCCAAAGAATTCCGTTACAAAAAATACGGTAAGAATAGTGTTCTCATTCCGTTGTCTAGTCTGGAAGAGGGAGAATACTGCTTGAGTATTACAAATTCAATGACTAATTCCAAGTCTGCAAAAGTGTATACTTTTAGTATAAAGAAAAAGGAGTAAATATGTAACTCTTATAGAAAATGGAGAAGATGTCATATAAACCCTGCATCTTCTCCTTTTTCTTATTTTATAGGCCGATAACATAATAAAGGCAAAAAACCAAAAGACTATACTCGAGAAATAATCCTGACACCGCCATCCACAACCGCAACGCGTTCTTCGTCGCACAAATGACGCAGTACTGCCGAGAGTCTCTCACGTGGCAGACCAAGCGCCTCGACCTCGACAACAGAGTGCATAGCACCATCGGCCAGCAAAGATAGAACACGCTCTACATCAGCCGAAAGTTGTTCACCTCCTACCCTACCCCCTTGCCCTCGACAAACATCACAACAGCCACAGGCTGCCGCATTCGGTTCATCGAAGTAACGAAGAAGCATACGGCTGCGGCACTCGCTATCGCAGGTTGCATACCCTATCATAGCATTAAGACGTGCCGAGAAAGCCTCTCGTCGCTCCTCGTAAACCTCGGGAGCAAAACGCAGTTCCTCGCCAAGAACACGATGACGCGAGAATGTCACAATGGGACATTTCTTCGATGGAGCATAGTCTATTATACGCTTTTTCGACAGCGAAACAAGCATCTCATACAGTCTGTGACGCGTCACCTTCATTAAGCGGGCAATATAACGCTCATCGATAAATGCATAATCGGTAAACAGTCCGCTATAATTACGCAGAAGAATTGTTATCAGTGCCTCATACTCATTAGAAAGCCCCGAGAGACGGTAAAGGTCGTCTCGATTTATAATAAATAACAGACGTGACGAGTACTCCATCTCCTCGACATATTCTATATACCCCATTCTCGTAAGAATCCTTAAGGCACTGTCGGTTGGCAGTATAGGCAAATGATATTTATGGCAAAAATCATTTAGTGCAAACTCGAAAGTACAGTTCAGACCATCTCCTAAAGCCATCGAGTAATAGTAGCATAGAGAATCATATACATTTCGAATAAAGGGAGGTAGCGGATAGTTGTCGGCAAGACGACGCGAGAGGGTCGCCTTATCTACCTTGCTGTATAGTGCAACAGCATACGCCCTGTTACCGTCGCGACCGGCACGTCCCGCCTCCTGAAAATATGCCTCAATGGAATTTGGCAGGTCGGTATGTATCACAAGGCGGACATCAGGCTTATCGATACCCATTCCGAAGGCATTGGTAGAGACCATAACACGCGACTTTCCACTGCGCCAACGCTCCTCCTTACCATCTTTTGCATCGGGTGATAGACCGGCGTGATAGTACTCGGCAGTTATTCCTCGAGCCACAAGTTCGTCATAAACCTCTTTGGTCTTTTTTCTATTAGGGACATAAATTATAGCCGAACCATCTACGCCTGCAAGTATATGCAACAGTTCTTGAAGTTTATTCTCGGTACGTCGCACAACATACACCAGATTCTTTCTTTCAAAACTCATCCTGTAGCAGTTCTCCTCGGGAAAAGCAAGTTGTTGCTGAATATCGCGTACAACGTCAGCTGTTGCCGTCGCCGTAAGTGCCAACACGGGCACCGATGAAAAGAGCTTTCTGAGTTCTGCAATCTGACGGTAAGCAGGACGAAAATCGTGTCCCCACTGCGAGATACAGTGTGCCTCATCTACCGTAATCAGTGCGACAGGCATCTTCTGCACCTTATTTATAAAGATTTCCGAAGAGAGACGCTCGGGCGAGACGTATAGAAATTTATAATCGCCAAAAATACAATTCTCGAGTGCTGTAATCACCTCACTACCACGCATACCGCTATACACTGCGGCAGCTTTAATGCCTCTGCTGCGCAGATTTGCAACCTGGTCTTTCATCAAAGCGATAAGTGGTGTCACAACAATACATAGCCCCGGTGCTGCAAGCGTAGGCACCTGAAATGTAATACTTTTTCCACCACCGGTAGGCATAAGGCCGAGCGTATCACGCCCGGCCCCTATACTCTCGATAATCTCGCGTTGTATGCCGCGAAAATCGTCGTATCCCCAATATTTTTTAAGTATCTCTCTGTATTTCAAAAGACTGTGTCGTCAAGAGTGTTTTTTTGTCCGTATACTCTCTATCTGTAACTGTACCTCGCCGTGTTTATAGGTATTATCCTCGAGTGTGTAGCAGATGTCGAAAGATTGTTTCGACTTTATATATTTTGCCTGCTCGCTCTGCCCGAATGCGATACCGTTTATTACATTGCTCGACTTATTATCCACAAGCTCTAATTTGATATGCTCTTGACGGCGTCCAACGACCTTACTTGTACCATAATCATACACATTATGCGTACAGAAGATGGGCTTTGGGTTATCGGGACCGTGTGGTGCAAATTTCTTTAAATCGGCAAAGAATTTACGAGTGATATCCTGAAAGTCAAGTTCAGCCTCTATCTCAATTATAGGGTCGGTCTGCTCGGGCAGTATATTACCTGTTACATACTCTTCGAAAGCGCGCGCAAAACCGGAGATATTCTCGACCTTTAGTGAAAAGCCTGCTGCGTATGTATGTCCACCAAAATTCTCGAGGAGATGACGACAGCTCTCTATTGCCTTGTAGACATCGAAACCAGTTACCGAGCGTGCCGAGCCTGTTGCTATGTCTCCCGAACAGGTGAGTACCACTGCAGGACGATGATACACCTCGGTGAGACGCGAAGCGACAATTCCTATCACACCGCGATGCCAATCTTCGTTGAAGATTACTATGGCACGTTTCTCATCGAAGTTATCGAGATTCTCGACAATGCGGTTGGCCTCTTCGGTCATACTCTTGTCAAGGTCTTTACGCGTCTCGTTAAATTCATTTATCTGCTCACTCATTGCAAGCGCAGCCCTAAGATTATTCTCGATAAGGAGGTCGACCGCCACCTTACCCTGCTGAATACGTCCCGACGCATTTATACGCGGCCCTATTTTGAAGATTATATCATTCATACTAATCTCCTTGTCGCGCAGGCCACACACCTGAATAATCGCCTTCAGTCCTATACTCGGAGCGTGATTTATCTGTTTCAGACCGTGAAAGGCTAAAATACGATTCTCGCCCATTATAGGCACCAAATCCGATGCGATGCTCACTGCTACAAGGTCGAGCAACGAATATAGCTGTTCTCCGGGGATGCCATTATCAATTGCAAACGCCTGCATAAACTTGAAGCCCACACCACAACCCGAAAGATGGGGATAGGGATAAGTATTATCGAAACGTTTGGGATTAAGTATAGCCACAGCACAAGGCAGTTCGTCGTCGGGGACGTGGTGATCACACACAATAAAATCGATGCCTTTCTCCTTTGCATAGGCAATCTCCTCGATTGCTTTTATACCGCAATCGAGCACAATAACAAGTTTCACTCCTGTAGAGTGAGCATAATCGATACCTCGTTTAGAGATACCATATCCATCCTCGTTTCTGTCGGGGATATAATAATCGATGTTCGATGAGAACTGCTGCAAGAACTTATACACAAGTGCCACAGCCGTTGTTCCATCAACATCATAGTCGCCGTATACCAAAATACGTTCCTTGCGTCCCAATGCCTTATTCAGACGCTTTACAGCCACATCCATATCGTTCATTAAGAACGGGTCGTGCAGATTGGCCAATTTGGGGCGGAAGAATTGTCGGGCAGCGGCGGCCGTCGTTACACCTCTCGCAACAAGCAGACCGCAAAGAATGGGACTAATGTCCAACTCTTCAGAAAGCCCCCGGGCCTCCTCTTGCTGTTTGTCTGTCGAAGGTTGATATTTCCATTTCTGACCCATTTATATATTATTTTTTATTTTTTCGCTGCTTTTGCAATAATCGACCGGGGTATGCTTCTACTCCACTATTCAACAACCGTTGGCACAAATACCCTTAAAGCGATTATCTACTTATTAATCATCCTTTTAGCTTTGGTCTGATATAACCACATACAAAAACTAACCATCGTATGGCCGCTTTTTCGGCAGGATAATTCTATTTCAATTTGTAAAGTTACAGAAAAGAGACAAAAAAAAAGCCTATTTCCCGTTTTTTTTTGGGAAATAGGACTTTTTTATAAAAATTTAAGAGGCTGCGCCTCTTAAATTTTATATTTCACCTATTACTTCAGGCCTAGTTTTTTTGCAATGTGCTTGGGAAGAGCATCCTTATGAACAACAATATTCATTGTTTTGTAGCGAACAAATGCCTTTGAAGCATACCAAATACCTTTGTACTTGCCACTCTCACCCCAAGAGTTCTTAACCATATAGTACTCGGTACCATTCTGGTCTTTTGCCTTACCATAGATTTGCATACCGTGATCATCGGTTGTTTCCCAATTGTCGTAAGCTATCTGACGCTCCTCCTGTGTGCACCATTTCTCTGAAGAGGGCTTGGGAGTAACTTTCTTCTCCTCCTCGCTCAGTTTCAACCAACGTGCCATATCAGAACCCTGAAGGTCGCCGCTTTTTGCATCGTCGGGCATCACAGCTGTACCGTTGCGTGTAAATCCTGCCTCACTTACGTCGCTACCCCAAGCAATTGTATAACCTTTGTCGATAGCATTGTCGAATACCTCGAGAAGCTCGTCGATAGGAAGGTTGTAAGACTGAGCCCAACGCCAGTTGTCCTGAATTTCAAGAACGAATGAGCTGTAGAAAGGATGGTGAGTATAAGAGGTAAGTGATACATAGTCGCTTGCCTTTAAACCTGTTGACTCATAGAAAGACTTGGGAGTATACTCCTTACCATTGTAGGTGAACTTCTCGGGACGCACACCAAGGTAAATATCGTGTATAGCAGCGATAGCCTTCTTCCAAAGAGGCTGACCATCGGTACCTACCTGCAAACTGCGGTGCTTACCCTTAGCAATAGCAGCTACAACTGCGTCACTGACAGCTGTAAGCTCATTGTGATTACTGAGTGTCTCGCCATACATAACACCGGGACGCATCTCAGCCTCGGGAACGAGACCAAACTGCTCCATTCCATAAATCACATCATAGAAAGAACCACCCTGTGAGAAAGATACATCGCCGTGTGTACGAACTGCCTTGTCGGCACGATCGAGATAGGTGTTGTGAACGATAAACATCTCTGAGAAGTCATACTCGCCCTTACCCATACGCAGAAGCTCCGACTCGATGAATGCGAGTGACGAATAGCACCAGCAGGTACCTGCGCGATTCTGATTCTTGATACTTGTAATAGGATTCTCCTTTACAACGGTAAACTGTGGCTCCTCGTTCTGAGCAAAGAGGTTAAGGCTTGCAAAAGCAGCCATTGCCAATAGAATTGTTTTCTTCATAGTTTTTCTAATTTATTGAATGTTTTCTGTTTACAATATTCACGATATCAAATAGGAACTTAATCCTCGTCAACGACTTCGGGTTCTGCCTCAGGCTCTATACCTTTCATGGCGGCAGCAATTTTTGCCTCAAGTTCCTCGGCAAGCTCGGGATTATCGGCTATGAGCGATTTTGTACGGTCGCGTCCCTGTGCCAATTTTGTATCGTTGTAGCTAAAGAAGGAACCACTCTTCTTAATCACGCCGTATGCCACGCCAAGGTCGACAATCTCGCCCACGCGTGAGATACCCTCGCCGAACATAATATCAAACTCGGCTTTGCGGAAGGGAGGCGCCACTTTATTCTTGACAACTTTTACACGCACCGAGTTTCCAATGGCATCCTCGCCATCTTTCAGCTGACTCACACGACGAATATCGAGACGCACCGATGCATAGAATTTCAGCGCATTACCACCGGTTGTTGTCTCGGGATTACCGAACATCACACCAATCTTCTCGCGCAACTGGTTGATAAAGATACAGGTGGTCTTTGTCTTGCTGATGGCAGATGTCAACTTACGCAATGCCTGCGACATAAGACGTGCCTGAAGGCCCACTTTGTTGTCGCCCATCTCGCCCTCAATCTCGGCTTTGGGAGTAAGCGCTGCCACCGAGTCGATAACGATTATGTCAATTGCCGACGAACGAATAAGCTGTTCGGCAATCTCCAAAGCCTGCTCACCACAATCGGGCTGCGAAATTAGCAGATTATCGATATCAACACCCAACTTCTGTGCATAGAAACGGTCGAATGCGTGCTCGGCATCAATTATTGCCGCAATACCACCCATTCTCTGTGCCTCGGCAATGGCGTGAATTGCAAGTGTTGTCTTACCCGACGATTCGGGACCATAAATCTCAATTATACGACCGCGGGGATAACCTCCAACACCAAGCGCAGCATTCAAGCCCACCGAACCCGAGGGAATTACATCAACCTCCTCGAAGTTGTCGTCGCCCAATTTCATAATAGAACCTTTACCAAAGTTCTTCTCTATCTTATCCATTGCAGCCTGCAACGCCTTTAGTTTCTCGGACGCTGCAATATTCTGCACCTCTTCTTTCTTTGCCATTTAAATTTTCTTATGCTGTTTAATTATTACATAAAGATGTGTAACCACAAATAACATAAATACGCAGTTACACCTCTTTATTATATAACTCCTAAATATTAGAGCTCAAGATCTTTATCAAACTCCTCGTGCCAGGGAAGTCCCTGCTTGTTTAGCTGCTCCATAAATGGATCGGGATCGAACTGTTCTACATTCCATACACCGGGCTTACGCCACAATCCCTTAACAAACATCATTGCACCAATCATCGCAGGCACACCGGTGGTATAGCTTACGCCCTGCATACCGGTCTCTTTGTATGCCTCTTGATGGCTACAGTTGTTGTAGACATAGTATGTGCGCTCTTTACCATCCTTGACACCACGAATACGGCAACCGATAGATGTCTCACCTTCGTAGTTCTCGCCAAGGTCCTGAGGATTGGGAAGAACAGCCTTAAGGAACTGCAAAGGAACAATCTTCATTCCGTTATAGTCAATCTCGTCGATACGAGCCATACCGATGTTCTGAATTACGCGCAGGTGAGTAAGATACTCCTGACCGAATGTCATCCAGAAGCGAGCACGCTTGATTGTGGGGAAGTTCTTTGTCAGAGACTCGAGCTCCTCGTGAAACAGCAGATACGACTCGCGAGGACCGATATTGGGATATGTCAGAGGCTTGTGAATCTCAAGCGCGCCTGTCTCAATCCATTTGCCGTCCTCGTAGTAACGTCCTTTCTGAGTAATCTCACGGATATTAATCTCGGGGTTGAAGTTAGTTGCAAATGCCTTGTGGTGGTTACCGGCGTTGCAATCGACTATGTCAAGATAATGAATCTCGTCGAAATAGTGCTTTGCAGCGTATGCTGTATACACTCCACTCACGCCCGGGTCGAATCCGCAACCAAGAATAGCCGTAAGACCGGCCTCTTTGAAACGCTCGTGGTAGGCCCACTGCCAACTGTACTCGAAATGAGCCTCATCCTTAGGCTCGTAGTTTGCTGTATCAAGATAGTTTACTCCACACTGCAAGCAAGCCTCCATAATTGTAAGATCCTGATAAGGCAGTGCCACGTTAATCACAATTTCGGGTTTAAAGCTGTTAAACAGCGCCACAAGTTCCTCTACACTGTCGGCATCAACCGCAGCAGTCTGAATTGAGGGGTTACCAATTGCCTTTACTATCGCGTCGCACTTCGACTTTGTGCGGCTTGCAATCATAATCTCGGTAAAGACATCGCTGTTCTGAGCGACCTTAAAAGCGGCTACGGTGCCTACTCCACCTGCGCCAATGATTAAAACTTTTGCCATTTTCTTTTAAGATATTAAAAAAACAAATAATAGTCAGTCTTATTATAGTGCAGTTTAAGCGCACTATACATTATAAGATGCGAAGATAACGTAAAAGATGTGTAAATACAAATTTAAAGAGATTATTTTAAATCATTTCGAGTCATTTCGAATCATTTTGAACCATTTTGAATCATTTTGAATGAAAGACACCTTGTGTATCTATCACATTCTGCCACTTTGTCAGTCGTTTTGAGACATTTTTACCCCATAATCTTGCCAATTACGTCAGATGAGACCACAAAATGAGACATAAAATGTGGTTGGCACGGACTTTGTAACTATATCGGTGAAGCGCAATCGCTGCCCGATAGGCAGTTTGAACAAAAGCGCTATATTATAAGTTGAATAAATTAAAATTAAAAACAGAATATTATGGGAAAGATTATTGGAATTGACTTAGGTACAACAAACTCTTGTGTTGCAGTTTTCGAGGGTAACGAGCCCGTTGTTATCACCAACAGCGAGGGCAAGCGCACTACCCCTTCTATCGTATCGTTCGACAACAACGGCGAGCGTAAAGTAGGTGACCCTGCAAAGCGTCAGGCAATCACAAACCCCAAGCGCACCATTTTCTCTATCAAGCGTTTTATGGGTGAGAACTGGGCACAGGTGAGCAAAGAGATCTCACGCGTACCTTATACAGTAGTTAACGAGAACAATATGCCTCGTGTCGACATCGACGGTCGTCTTTACACACCTCAGGAGATTTCGGCTATGATACTTCAGAAGATGAAGAAGACAGCCGAGGACTATCTTGGCCAGGAGGTTACCGAGGCTGTTATCACAGTACCTGCATACTTCAGCGACAGCCAGCGTCAGGCAACAAAGGAGGCAGGTGCCATTGCAGGACTCGATGTTAAGCGTATCGTAAACGAGCCCACAGCAGCAGCCCTTGCTTACGGCATCGACAAAGCCGATAAGGATATGAAGATTGCAGTGTTCGACCTCGGTGGTGGTACATTCGATATCTCAATCCTAGAGTTCGGCAGTGGCGTATTCGAGGTACTCTCGACAAACGGTGACACACACCTTGGTGGTGACGACTTCGACCAGGTAATCATCGACTGGCTTGCCGAGGAGTTCAAGGCCGAGGAGGGAATGGACCTTAAGCAAGATCCTATGGCACTGCAGCGCCTTAAGGAGGCTGCCGAGAAGGCAAAGATTGAGTTGTCATCGACAACATCAACCGAGATAAATCTCCCCTATATCACAGCAACAGCAAGCGGCCCCAAGCACCTTGTAAAGACACTTACACGTGCCAAGTTCGAGTCATTGGCTCACAGTCTTATCCAGGCTTGTCTCGAGCCCTGTATGAAGGCAATGAACGATGCCGGTCTCAGTACCTCAGAGATTGACGAGGTTATCCTCGTAGGTGGTTCAAGCCGTATCCCCGCTGTTCAGAAGCTTGTTGAGGATTACTTCGGTAAGGCTCCCTCAAAGGGTGTTAACCCCGACGAGGTAGTAGCAGTAGGTGCAGCCATCCAGGGCGCCATCCTTAACAAGGAAGAGGGCGTAAGCGACATTCTGTTGCTCGACGTAACTCCCCTCTCAATGGGTATCGAGACACTCGGTGGTGTAATGACAAAGCTCATCGACGCAAACAGCACAATCCCCTGCAACAAGAGCCAGGTATTCTCTACCGCAGCCGACAATCAGACCGAGGTAACAATCCACGTACTTCAGGGCGAGCGTCCTATGGCAGCACAGAACAAGTCCATCGGACAGTTCAACCTCACAGGCATTGCCCCCGCACGTCGTGGCGTTCCCCAGATTGAGGTAACATTCGACATCGACGCCAACGGTATCCTTAAAGTATCTGCAAAAGACAAGGCAACAGGCAAGGAGCAGGCAATCCGCATCGAGGCATCATCAGGCCTTAGCAAGGAAGAGATTGAGCGTATGAAAGCCGAGGCCGAGGCAAATGCCGATGCCGACAAGAAGGAGCGCGAGAAGATTGACAAACTGAACGAGGCCGACTCAATGGTGTTCCAGACCGAGAACCAGCTCAAAGAGCTTGGCGACAAGATTCCTGCCGACAAAAAGGCCCCCATCGAGGCTGCAGCACAGAAGCTGAGAGAGGCACACAAAGCACAGGACATCGCAGCCATCGACGCAGCCATTGCCGAACTGAACGCTGCTTGGCAGACTGCAAGCGCCGAGATGTATGCACAGGGTGGCGCTCAGGGACAGCCCAACGCCGGCGGTGCACAAAGCAACCAGCAGAACAGCGGCGACAACGTACAAGACGCCGATTTCGAGGAGGTCAAGTAGTCTGAGATAACAAACGATAAAAATCGACAACTAAATAGAGTGTAGCTCAATGAGTTACGCTCTATTTCTTTTTAAACAATTTTTCATCCTTGGATCTAAAATTAAGAGCATTTGTCCGAAGGTTACCCCAATTTATTGGATAACATCGGACAAATGGTCATGTGTTTTATTCTTTAGGATTTTCTTCAAAAGGAAGAGCATCCATAAACCTATCGAAGTCACTTTGGAATAGGCGGTCTTGTATGATACGATACTTTTCAAACTCCGTTTCTGCATGTTCTTTTGCTTGTTCGGCAGACACTTGTCCTGTCGTTTGAAGAACTTCGTTACCACCGGCAGCCAAAATGGTATCTATCTGTTTGGCCCAATCCTCCATTGTCATTGGAATATGACGTTTTGCCATTCTTTCAGCCAATTCAAGCACACCATTCACCAACTGTCCCATATCTGCCAATTCTGCTTCTTTGAGATAGTTTTTGGCAATCACCACGTCAGTCTTTACGATTTTACCATCTGGTGCATTCTCCCACGAAGTCAACCCCATGTGTTCCTGCTCTGCATCAGCTCGTTCTACAATCAGTTCTGCAGCTGTACGTCCGTGAACAGCATAATGCATCTTGTTTTGCATCATCTTGAAGAATAATCGCGTGGTCGGTGCATCCCGATTGTAGTCAACGGCAGTGGCATAGATATCTGTCAGTTTTTGGTAGAATCTACGTTCAGATAGTCTAATCTCCCGTATCTCAGCTAACAGATGCTCAAAATAATCTTCGCCAAGGAACGAACCGTTCTCCATTCTCTTCTTATCCAAAACATATCCACGTATAGCAAACTCTCGCAATACGCTCGTTGCCCATTGACGGAACTGGGTGGCACGAATGCTGTTCACACGATAACCAACACTAATGACAGCATCAAGGTTGTAGAACACAGTTTCTCGTTTAACCTGCCTATTACCTTCCATTCGAACTATTTCCATTTTGGAAACAGTTCGCTCTTCTGTGAGCTCCCCTTGCTCATAAATGTTTTTAAGGTGCTTGCTTATTGCAGGTATGTTCACATCGAAAAGCATTCCCATTGCCTTCTGTGTACACCACACTGTTTTATCTTTATAATAGACTTCAACACCTTGTTCCTTCCCTTCAATTTGAAAGATTAGGAACTCTGCTGTGCTATTTCTTATTTCTTTTCGATTTGCCATGAAATTATTGCTTTATGTATGAATCATGAGTAGTATTCTCGAAATTACAATCATTCATTTATTCGAAGGTATCTAAAATATTAGTTGTTTTCAGACAGTACTTCCCATAGCCCATCATTAGTTCCAATTTCCGCGAGTTCCACCATACCTTGCCATCGGCAGCAATCTCTCTCAATTGCTCAAAAGGAGATTGGAGTTCGGGGATGTTGTTATTTGATTGGATATTGTCTTCGCTCATTTTTAAGTTCAGTTTATCAGATTTTGCCATTCCAAACAATACGTAACTTTGCATTCTTCAAAATAATTGCATATCTTGCTTCTTAGGTGATAGCAAATTTGTCAGGTTGTATCCCCTTCTGTGGGTTATGATAATTTGCACAAACAAGAGCATTTATCCATAAAAATTTTGAGATGCTGACTTTTGGCTTTGCAATTTTTGCTTGATTTTATCTTTTAGAGAGTCAATGAACAAATCAAAAGTTTTGCCTTCATGCTGAATTACATCTTGCGAAATGAGAACTTGATAACCACCAGCTACATGTACTTTGTTATCATCATTCAAAGTTGCATCCTTCAAGCGATCGTTAAGTTTACCGATATTATCCAAAACCGTAATTCTAGGCTTAACTTCTTCAAAACTCGGGTAATCGTGTCTTCGCACGCGATCCATATCATAGCCAACCATATCTGTTGCCAGCAAAGCGTAGTTATCACTATTCTCGTAAGATCGTCTATGCTGCATTGTGCTCATCAGCACAGAACGATCGCTTGTCCATCTTGACTTGATTTCAAAGTAGTAGAAGTCATTTCCGTTAAGACGTAATATCAAATCCTGACCACCTTGCTCGTTAGTTACAGGTTCTGGAATTTCCACAACATTTTCACCCAATTCTTCGTTTAGTTCTTTCAGCAGAAGTTCCTCTACATAGTTGCCAAGCTCCTTCTTGAAGTAGAAATCGTTAGCTTCTCTTGCTTCTTGATCAATAATTTCTTTGCTAATCTTTAGAATATAGTCAAAATTAGGATTGTTCACAAGATCAGCTATAGCCTTCAGTTTGGAGTCATCCTTCACTTTCATCAATGCGAAGATGCTGTCTTTCTTTGTCTGGCTTTGGATGACGGAAAACATTATCTGCCCTTTGTTCTTGTCTATGTCACCAAATAATACATGCCATTGTTCACGTTCTATTCCGCCACTGGTAAGTTTCTCAATAATCTCTACAATCAGTTTCTGATGCTCGTACGCTGTTATAGAATAACCTTTCTTCTGCACTTCCTCCTCTATCTCTTTACATTGGCTGAGTCCATCAAGTACATTTGTACCAACAAACCACTTGGAAAAATCCTCATCAACTATGTCCTTCTTGATGCTAGCAGATTTGTTTATATCAGTCACTTTCTTGATAATAGTGTCGTAGATTTCCAAGGCACGTACAGGCAGAGCAGGTGATTTCTTCTTCAACCATTCTGCATATTTGTAATTGCCTTGCTGATCTGGATACACTTGATAGTACGACAGGTAACTCTTAGTATCAGAATAACTGTACACCAACTCAACTATCTGTTTTAGCCATGCAGCCTTTGTGGTCTTGTCACTCATCAATGTGAATTTGAAGAGCGAATCATATATCAATGTTGTATAGAACTGACGGACATCAAGCTCATACTTCTTATCCAATCGCACAACATTCTCTAGTAAGGTAATTCCATAGTAATCAGCTATTATCGGCAGCAACCTAGCTGGAATAGCTTCGCTATCCTCTGGCAACAGAGACTTATAAAGTTTTAGTATGACAACAACCGCATCATCACTTAGTTTCTTTGCTTCATAACTGCTTGCGTTGAAAAGTCGTGTTGATTGAGGATTTTGTAAGTCATGTAGTTTGTTGGTCATAATCGACCCTCGTACTCCATTCTGCTCTGCATTATGATTGTTTATGTAATTTGTAATACTATCCTTGGCTTTTGCATAGTCAAAAACAGTATCATTTACAATATCAAAGAAGTCTGCATGTGCAAAATTAGCTACATTATCTGCATCCATCAAAGCAAGAGCCTCTTTCACTACATTATCGAAAGCTACAGGTTTCACCAGAGGAGCTTTCTTCTGGAGTTTTAGAACTTCGTTCGGTATCAAAGTGTAAGTATCGAGTAGAGCATCCTGATTGTCAGAAATGTACTTATCAATCTTATGGAGCCAAGTGAGGTCAGTGGCCACTATCATTAGTGCTGGGATAGCAGCTGCCAGTTTTGTTATGGCTAGCTGGTGTTCGTTCTTTTCTTCATCTCGATACCAACGATTGATCGTGTTGCTCCAATACACCATATCGTCCTTCTTTGGAACTATCCAAGTATTCACTTTTGCAAACAATCCATAAATAGCATCAAGGAGTTCTGGGTCCTCTTCACAAGCCTTGGCTAATGTCTCATCCAACACTTTTGTTTCACAGACAGAATGCTTGGCAGAATCAGTACCATCTACAATGCACAGACTCTCGAACTTGTTTCGCCAAAATGTTTGCAAAGTTTTGTAGTAGTCACCCAATTTGGCATCTGCTTGTTGTGTCTTGAATGACGCTCTGCACAAATACTTAGCATCACGCAAGGTAGTTACTTTCTTGTCAATGAACTGACAGATAAGTTTGTTCGCAAGGTCTATGATGCTCCGATTAGCTTCTGCCTGGTCATCGTTATTCTGACCATTACCAACCAATCGTAAGCTATCACGGCTATCCTTGTCGCATGTAAACAGAGAAGAATGAAGCAAATAGTTGAATCCCCATTCCTCTGTACCTAACAGAGGCAGATAAATATACACTTGTGGCAATGTCTTGTCAAAGCGTATAACACGTAACACGCCATCTTTGTCTTCTGTGATTGGCAAAGTTACAATCACTTTACAGCGTTTGGGTTCATCATCAGTTTCTGCATTACTGACTATGCAATATATGTAATAGTCTTTATCGTCTTTACCCGCATTCGTGTTTTTTGTACGATGAACCTTTGTCTTATAAATTTTTCCATCGGTTAAATATTCGACAAAGTCCATTTCATGACTATCTCGCACATAAGTGACTTTTTCTTTTTTCAACTTATCATCGAAACAGATACTCTCAATATTAGGATTTATACTTAACACGAAAGGCACCATGTCTGGCGCATCCATGAATGCGCTCTCAGCATTCAGTTGCGCTTGTTTGCCTTCGTGCTGATAACTGAACAGAGTATGTTCAAAAGGATCCTCTGTGGTTTGCGAAAAATCCTTTCCCCAGTCTTGAGTATCTTTCCATTGATCTTTCAATTTTCCTCGCATTACTTCCTTGTCGGTTGCCGATCTGTCAATTTCAAAATCAGATATCTTATAATAACGAGGATATTCTTCAGACGTAAGAAGTGGGGCTGTCAGTTTGAATTTCAATCCGAACAAATGAGTTGTCAAGAATCCTGTTCCGTACTGACCTACCTGCACATTGTTACTGCTGACTTTGGAACTTGTCTGCATGATTAGTGCCTCTATGGTCTTATGAGTAAATGGTATGCCATCGTGCATAAAATCCAGAGAATTTTCATTGCGCGTAAAAACAATTTTAGCTCTCTTTCCATCACATACCACATCACGTGCATTCTGCACTAACTCCCAAATGGCACGTACTGGACGGATGCCACCATTGTTACCTATACCTGTTATAATGTCACGTGCAGGTTTGCCCCACATTGTTTCGTCATGCGCTTCGTTTTGTGATTTTTTTACCGAAGCGAGATACTCTTCTTGTGTCATATTTTTTTATTTTTTCGCCAAATGTGATATTGCTGCAATCCCTACTGGTTAAGAGGTAATAATAAAAAATCGCAGAAGGTTAGTAAAGATTATTTCTTATCTCCAAATAGTAGTTTTAACTGTTTGTCAAAGTTAGCTGCAACAGGCAATTACAATCAAAACATTTACAAGCCAAACCCAGCCAAATCTGGCTGACTGTAGTTGCTACACCATTTGCTGACTGTACAAGCGGATTTACCCATTTGTTCTGCCAGCCATTTACCTGTCTTTTGCTGTTCAACAAGTACTACTTTGATACGATTTAGATTTGCCATTATTCCCAAATATATTTAATCCTAACGCAAAAGTATTAAATATATTCCAAAATAAAGAATTCTATGGTTGTGATTTGCACAGACGAATTTTAATCGTTCTTCTTATGAAATTGTTCCATCTGATTCCGAAGAGAGTAAAAGAATAGCAGAGTATAACAAAGCCATAAATATTGAAATTTCATATTACACAATAGTTCCTCCTACTCTATCTGTCTACAGTAGTTGACACCCATTATATCGTAAACTTTTTTCAGGCGGGGCAGGCGTTTTTTAAACTGCTCAAAGTCTTTTTGTTCGGGCAGACACCACTGCACTTCGCTCGATGCACCCAGTCTCGGAAGAAGCTGATAGAATGCGTGTTGAGGATAAGCTACGTGCTCGGTCCAGAGGTTTACCTGCGGGCCAAGAATCAATTTCTGTTGCTCAGCGGTAAGGCTGTCGGGGATAAGCGGTTCAAATGAGTATACTTTGCTTGCCGATACTAAATAGCTGTCGGTGGTACGTGGCTGCTTGCCATAATCCTTCAACTGAGGATGGTCGATGTAACTATATACATTGGGACTCATAATAACCCTGTGCCCCTGACGCGCCGCAGCAATTCCCCCCTTTATTCCGCGCCAAGACATTACTATTGAACGCCCCGAGAGTCCACCCTCGAGAATCTCGTCCCAACCGATAATATCGCGACCGCGCTCTTTCATAAATGCCTCTACCTCGCGATTTATATAGCTCTGCAACTGATTCTCGGCAGTGTGCTTATCGTTGCTCTTTAATCCGAGTTCTTTGATTTTTGCCTGACATTTGGGACAATCTTTCCATCGGTGCTTGGGACACTCATCGCCACCAATATGAATTATCTTCGAGGGGAACACATCGCACAACTCACCTAGCACGGTCTTCAGGAAAGTGAGTGTCTCGGGATTACCGCCGCAAAGCACCTCGCGGCTGACGCCCCAATAGGTACGAACAGGATAGGGACCACCGGTGCAACCAAGATGTGGAAATACGTGCAGAGCGCTCTGCATATGTCCGGGGAGGTCAATCTCGGGAACAACGTTCACGTAGCGTTCGGCAGCATAGCGCACCACCTCGCGACACTCTTCTTGTGTATAATATCCACCGTATGGCACTCCATCGTATATTCCCGAGTTTCCGGGGCCAATAACGGTCTCGGCACGTACACTACCCTGCGTAGCCAATGTAGGATAGGCCTTTACCTCGAAGCGCCAACCCTGGTCTTCGGTAAGATGCCAATGCAACTGGTTGCTACCGTGCAGCGCCATCACATCAATGAATTTCTTAATAAAGTCGACCGAGAAATAGTGTCGTCCGCAATCGAGCAACACACCGCGATACTCGAAACGCGGCTCGTCCTTAATCTCGGCAAACGGCAGTTCTACCGGCTTGACAGCACCCTTTATAACGGGCAGCGACTTACGCAGTGTCTGTGCCGCGCGGAACAATCCGGCAGGCTCACGAGCAATAATAGAGACACCCTTCTTATCGACCTTTATTATATAGGCCTCCTTTTGCTGTTCGGTTATTTCGGCAGCATCAATCTTCACCGGATAATCGAGGCTGAATTTAATTGCTGCTTTCTTATCATTAGGAGTAAGTTTAAGCTCAATACCCGTCATCTCTTTGACCCACTCACATAGGAAAAGCACATTGCGATAGACTTCGGGATTAGTTGCATCAAAAGCCACACCTGCATCCTTGCATAGATTAAACACCTTTACCGAATCGACCTTCACCGATTTTGGCAATGGAATAACATCATAATTAGCGCGCTGGGCATTTATAGTTCCTGCATAAACGAACATTGTCAGGAGGATAGAAATACTAAAAAGCGATCTCATAAAAATAGTGTGTATATTTTTTACTGTATTTTGCGAATATAGCAACAAAAGATAAATATATGTTTATTTTAAAAAAATATTATGTGTTAATATAGAAACATAACCCCCATACCGTTATCCCGCAAGATGTTCCATAAGCACCTTTACACCAATGATAATAAGGATAATTCCCCCCCATAGCTCGGCACGGATGCGCTGCGCATAACGTTTGCCGAATTTTATTCCCAGGAAGAGACCTGCAAGAGAGAGAGCCAACGAAACAAAGCCAATAACCACGACAGGATAAAGAAGATGAGCAAAAGAGAGAATACCCATACAGGAAAACGATATTCCCACTGCAAAGGCATCGATACTGGTAGCCACAGCCATCGTAAGGATAACTTTGAGCGACTCGGGATTAAAACTTTTATCCTCCTCATCTTTGAACGATTCTATAATCATACGTCCACCCAGAAAAGCAAGAATCGCAAAAGCAATCCAATGGTCGACACTCTCTATAAGATGACGACAATAATCGGTTCCCACCCATCCTATGATGGGATTAACCGCCTGAAATAATCCGAAAGAGAGAGCCATAAGCAGCATAGGGCGCCACTTGACACGCTTAAGAATAACCCCGGCAGCAATAGAGACTGCAAAGCAATCCATCGCCAGTGCAAAAGCCAGAATCCAGGCTTCAATATTACTCATACACAACTATTTATACAATAATGCAATCATTCTACATAGTGTAGCAATGCAAAAATATACTAAATTTATTGCACTTACAAATTAAATGATTAACTTTGCAGACCTTATTAGAAAAAGATACTTTTTCTCGCGCTTGGGGCTATTTGGTTTTGACAGCGGGCAGAAAAGGTACGTAAGCACGCAGTGCCTCGTCCGGTTTGCACTATAATCCGAGCCGTCAACAATTATCTGGCGAAAACAATTATGCTCTCGCTGCTTAATCGAAGTACAGTAGATTAGCTTTATCCCGATACCAGGTATTGGGACGAGACATCACCCGGACGCAGTTGTTCCGAAGCAATCCGATATGGTGGTGCAGGCAACTCGGGACTAGCCGTTGCAGGCCTCGATGCTGCGGCGAAATTTTAGAGGATAAGGTATGTGTTGGTTGTCGCGGTCTTGCGCATACTCGAAAATCTCACCGATGACTAAGCGTGTAGAAAGCGTATTGTTTCCTCGTTTGGACGAGGGTTCGACTCCCTCTAGCTCCACTATTTCACAGTAAAGACTGTCAATTAATTGATAATTGGCAGTCTTTACTGTTTTATGCACACGCGCTTTTTAACCGAGATTTCCTTTGTTTCTCGGTTATTCTTCGCTGTTTCTAATCGCCCGCACATCCCGACTGTTAGCCCTTTAAAAAAAATTATTACTGTCCGATAAAAATAGAATAATCCCAAGAAGTGCTATTGACGAAGCTAATATTGCCCACTTTTTCATAAAATCATAAGGTTGTTCATTGGTGCGCCATAGGAAAATTAGTAAAATGGTAGATATTTTTTGGATTAAGTGCGAGGATGTTTGAGCGAAGCGAGTTCCGCAGCACCCAAAAAACATCGTGAGCATTTTACGTTAAGATTTTCCGTGCGCAGAGCCTTTTGCCTACTTTTCGTCGGCACGAAAAGTAGGAGAAAAAGAACAATGAAAGGCTGAATTTAGCAAACAAGCCTAAATGAGAGACTGAAAAAGTTTTACCGTACACCAATAAAAAGAAATATTTGTAAAAAAATACCAATAAGAAGAATTTTTACTACAGCATTGTTGCATATTACAATATTTTTCACGAAATTCGCACCAGCACAAGTACAAAAGAGTATGGCACTATCAGAATTTTTGAACAACATTCATCTAAAGAAAGTTCCTCTTCAGGGGTTTGCTACAATTAAATCATCATTGCAGCAGTTTGTACAACACGCCTATCAGTTGCAGTTCACCTCTATTTTTTGGTGTCACAGCGGCGAAGCGCTTTTTACAATAGACGGGCAGAAGCATCGTTTTACTCCCAACCAAATAATAATATGTCCTCGTGGTTCGAACATTCTATTACTCGATATTTCGAGCGATTTTTCGGCTCTGCTATTAGGTCTGTCAAAGCACATCTGGTTGGCTGCACGAAGTGAGTTCAGCCCCGAGGAGATGCAGAACATAGAGCGTCGCCCCTATCGTGGTGGTAACACCCCCTTGGAGCAGGAGTTTGTGCAAAACATTTTCCGTCAGATTGATTTAATGGGAACATTCATTACCGAGGAGCCCGATAATGCCGAGTTCTGCCGTAAAAATGTGATTCTATCGGTTAATGCACTGCTGCTGTATATGCTAGAGATCAGGAACAAGAACGAACTACCCGGTAGAGAGAATATCACTGAGAACAAAGACAAGCTGTTTCATAACTTCAGAGTGCTGCTTACACAAAAATTCCGCGAAGAGCGCTCGGTACAGTATTATGCCGACAATCTTAATATCTCGACCCGCCATCTGAATGCCATCTGCCAAAGAGCATCGGGGCAGAATGCCAAAGAGATTATCGACCAATATACAATAATTGAGTTACAGGTGGCACTAATGTATACTCACAAAAGTTTCCAGGAATTGGTAAATGATTTTCATTTCCCCGACCAGAGCTATCTTAATCGCTACTTCAAGCGCCATACAGGTTACTCACTCTCCGAGTTCAGAGCAAATGGTGTTATGGTCGATTAAAATATTTTGCTCCTCTATGCGAGGAGCATTTTTTATATTTTCGGGTTCTCCACAATTATTGTAACAGATAAAAAAATTAGAGGACAACTATTGTTGTCCTCTCTTAGTAGCGGGGGAAGGGATCGAACCTCCGGCCTTTGGGTTATGAGCCCAACGAGCTACCACTGCTCCACCCCGCGATGCGGTTTTTAAAACTGATGCAAAGGTAAGGCTTTATTTTGAATCTACCAAATATTTTCGAAAGAAATTTATAATTTTATCAGAATACAGAGTCAACCGGCAAGTGCAACATTACAAAATAAATTTGTAAAAGCACTCCTTTGGGAGACGGCGGTCTCCCTTTTTTATTTTTTTGTATTGCTGATTGACTTTTGCTCTGTCACTTGTCGGGTGAACCTTGCTCACTCCTTTTCGCTACGCTCAAAGTCGTGAGCAAGGAAAGAATTTTGTTGCACTTCTACCTTGACAGTATACCGTTATCTTCTGCTCGAGAGAAACTTGTAACTTCTATAAGCATATATTGTAACAATAATAAAACATACCATTGGCAGAGCATACGACACATTCACCGCCGGCATTCCCGCAACAGTTCCCAAGTCAATAACCATACCCTGCAACGGAGGCATAATAGCACCACCGACAATAGCCATCACAAGGAAAGATGCACCGAGCTCGGTATCACGTTTCTCGACATTCTCAAGAGCAACACCATAGATTGTGGGGAACATAAGCGACATAAAGAAACTGATTGCAACCAAACAGTAGAGACCCGCCTTACCCACAATAAAAATTGTACCCAATGATGCCAACACCGCACCTAAGCCAAATATCATAAGCAATTTACGCGAATCGGTATATCGCATAAGATAAGTAGATATAAAGCGGCTGCATAGGAACATTATCATAGCCACGATATTATAGTTCTGCGCAGTAGCCTTGTTTATTCCCAAATTATCGGCATATTGGATAATGAATGTCCACACCATAATCTGAGCCGCCACGTAAAACATCTGGGCAACGACACCCTCGCGATAGGGACGGTTCTGCCATAGGCGTACAAAAGTATCCTTCAAGGGTCCTCTCTCGCCCTGCTCCTTTGTTTTAGGCATTTTTGTTAAACCTATAATAATAAACACCAGCACAACCAGCAATCCTATTGCCACATACGGGTCGCGTATAACCGCAAGGTCGTGCAGACGTATATCGGCCTTCTCAACCTCGCTTAGTCCGTGAAAGATTACATCACCTGCAGCGTCACGTTTATCCGAGATAAGCGAAGGCAGCACAATAAGCGAAGCAACTGCCATTCCCGAGAGCGAGCCCAAAGGATTGAATGCCTGAGCAAGATTCAAACGGCGAGTGGCAGTATCCTTATCGCCCAACGACATAATCATCGGGTTCGCGGTTGTCTCGAGAAATGCAAGACCAAATGTAAGGATATACAACGACACACAGAAGAACGAGAACATCTGATAGTTAGCCGCCGGAATAAACAGGAAAGCACCTATTGCATAAAGTGCCAATCCAAGCAGAATTGCACTCTTGTAGCTATACTTGCGGATGAAGAGCGCTGCCGGCACAGCCATAGTAGCGTATCCGCCATAGAAAGCAAACTGTACCAGTGCAGCCTCGGAGGCAGGCAGTTCCATAAGTGTCTGGAAAGCCGCCACCATAGGATTGGTAATATCATTTGCAAAACCCCACAGTGCAAAGAGCGAGGTAATGAGAATGAATGGAAGCAGATACTTTTTCTCGATAAGTTTCGGTTTAATGTTTTTCTCCATAGTTATTTTGCATTATACAGGTGGAACATACGCTCCATAAGAACCCATTTTTCGTCGGACGAGGCACCGGGAGGCGCCACTTGAAACTCGGACATATAGTCCTCCCATTCCTGCTGACGAGGCAGTGTAGAGAGTCGCGCCATCGCCTCGCTCCAATTAAAGTCGAGCGGCGTCTCTACAATCATAAAAAGCCTTGTTCCAACGATGTAAATCTCCATTTCAAGGATACCTACCTCGCGTATTCCGTCAAGAATTTCGCTCCAAGCTTCGCCCTCGCTATGTCGGCGACGATACTCGGCAATAAGTTCGGGGTTGTCTTTAAGGTCGAGTGTCTGGCAGAAGCGTTTTACAGGGCCATTATATTGTTGCACCCTGTAACCTGTTAATTTTGTTTCACTCATATATTTTTTTTAAAATTACAAAGAGCCTGCGACCCGAAACTGCGAGGCCGCAAGCTCACTTTTTATAGGATTATCAAATTATTTATACACAGGGCCGTAGTTCTGACAAGCACGATAATCGGCACCCTCCTTATCCATACCGAATGCGTTCCAAGCGGCAGGACGGAAAATCTTATCCTCTTCGACATTATGCATACATACGGGGATACGCAGCATCGAGGCAAGGGTTATAAGGTCGGCACCAATATGTCCGTAGCTTATAGCACCGTGATTGGCACCCCAATTATTCATTACCGAATAGACATCTTTGAAGGGAGCCTTGTCGCACAAACGGGGAACAAACCAGGTTGTAGGCCAAGTGGGGTCGGTGCGCATATTCAGTACCTCGTGAATCTCGGGAGCAACGTCGGCAGTCCAACCCTCGGCAATCTGAAGAACGGGGCCAAGGCCTTTTACGAGGTTCAGACGGCTCATTGTCACAGGCATACCACCCTTTGAGAGGAAGTTCGAAGAGAAGCCGCCGCCTCGGAAGTAGTCGCGGTCGGCAGGCATCCAATTAGTATTTGCCAAGCAAGCCTCGACGTCGCCCTCGGTCATCTCCCAGCAGGGCTTCATACAAGCCTCACCTGCAGCATTAGTACTTGCACCTGTTGCATCAAGAGTAGTGGCACCCGAGTTAATGAGATGAATCATACCACCTGCTGCAAGACCTGTGAGTTCCTTGCCCGTTACGCGCTTAACAGCCTCGGGACTCCAATAGGTACGAACATCCGAGAACATCTGTCCACAGCCTGTGAGCAGTTTGCCAAAGAGCATTGCAACACCGTTGCAAGCATCATTCTCGGTTGCAAGCACATAAGCCTCACGTATGCCGTTCCAATCGAAGGTACTGCACAAGAGTGCCTCGGTAAAGTCACCGTTTGGTTTCCAATCGGTCCACTGACGCTGCCCCTGGAATCCTGCTGCAATGGCATTATGTCCGATAGCCTCCTCTTTGAATCCCATCTCGCGCAGACGGGGGTTACCAAGCATTAGGTCACGCACGATAAGCGTCATTTTCACGACAAACTCCCAATCGGCATCCTTGCCTGCACGGTCTTTCTGCTTCTCGGGGCGGTTCTTGTCCCACCCCTCGCGAGGCTTGCAATATTTCTCGGTCCAAGCCATAGCCTTCTCGTACTCCTCGTGGTCGTAGATACCCTCGTCCATACGACGCAGAATCTCGGTCTCATCGACACTCTCGTTGCGCATACCAAGATACTCCTGGAAGAAATTCTGGTCGACGATAGAGCCTGCAATACCCATACACTGACTACCTACCGACAGATAGCTCTCGCCGCGCATCTGTGCCACAGCTACCGCAGCACGCGCCCAACGAAGAATCTTCTCGGCAACGTCGGCAGGGATTGTATTATCGTCAAGGTCTTGCACATCGTGACCATAGATACCAAATGCAGGCAGCCCCTTTTGTGCGTGACCGGCCAATACAGCCGCCAAATACACTGCTCCGGGACGCTCGGTACCATTGAATCCCCATACAGCTTTTGGCCAATGAGGGTGCATATCCATTGTCTCGCTACCGTAGCACCAGCACGATGTTACCGATATTGTAGCACCCACATTCTCGCGCTCGAATTTTGCAGCACAAGCTGCACTCTCGGCTACACGACCTATTGTACCATCGGCAATTACACACTCAACAGGCTTACCATCGGCATACTTAACATTTGCCGAGATAAGTTCTGCCACAGCCTTTGCCAGGTTCATTGTTTTCTCCTCGAGGCTCTCACGTACACCACCCTGGCGTCCGTCTATTGTTGGTCTGATACCAATCTTTGGATATTTACTCATAAAATATAAAAGTTAGTTTTGTGTTTTTAAGTTGTATGTTTGCGAAAATAACACTTTTTTTTCTCTTACAAAATATTTAAACACTATTTAATTTTATAAGCATCCTCGACCAACGAGAAAATCACTTCTTAACGTCTCTCTATTACAGGCGCTTTTTTCATAAACATTATATATATCCTATAATAAAGATTCTTAAGCCTCTCACAAATAGCATTAAGTCTTGTATTTTTTGTAGCCCACGTCGTGGCATATTTGTGTATTGTGCGAGTATTTTCGGTAATCGTTATCTCTTTGGTATAGAAATTCATAGGGTCGAAATACTCATCGGGATATATAAAGATACCCTCTATTTCGGTTATCTTATCCTTTTCCAATTTTGTTTTTTTAAGAAGGATGTTGGTAGTAGTAGCTACAACGGTACCCGTATGCTTGCCGTTCCAACCTATATGATGTTTTTTATTATATACATCGAGTATCTCTTTATACAGAGTATTACCCTTCTCCACTCCAAGGCCAAGACCGGGAGCAACAAGCACCGTTCCCTCTTCAAAATTATCGAATGTGCTACCCTCTACTTTCTCCATTCCCATAAATCCGCCACGCGAGATAATATCGTCCAATGGCTTAAGTATCTCTACATCGGTATCGAAATAGAGACCACCATAATTATATAAAATCCAAAAGCGGGCATAGTCACTTACAAAAGCAAATTTCCTTGCCTTGTATGCCTCGGACGTATATGTAGTTATATTAACTTCGAAATTATCTTCGTTCCACTCTTTTATCTCATAGTCGGGAAGAAACTTTTTCCACGATGCGATGCACTCTTCAGCCGACTGAGGCAGTGGATTACGTCCGAACCAACAGTAATGTATTATTTTTGGTATCATAATATATGATATTTATAATTATCGTTTCACTCCAAATAAAATAAGAGCTAAGAATTTGCTTGTACGTAATATTGAGCTTAGGAGCAAAGCAAAAGCCACAACAATCATTGCCACAACAAGCACAAAGCTCACTTCAACAATAAGACTCTGGTTTTCAATTATAAAATCTCCAACAGAAGGAATTCTTGGTATAAAGAAATAATGTAGCCAATACACATCCAAAGTACGTTTTCCTATGAATTGAAGAAGTGACCCGAGTTTTGTACTTCTTGTAAAATTATTTTCGTAGATTCTAAAGTAGTTAAAAGAGATAAAAGCGCCCAGTAACCCAAGCAACATTGGAACCCTCTTGTAAAAAATTTCTCCACGATATATGAGTCGTAACACCCTGCTAATGAATATTTATAATACAACAATAAGAAAAACAAGATAATACCAATTGCCGATATATATCTATTATCCAATATTCTAAAAAACGTATTTCGGAATTTAGAAGCAATTATGCCTACAACAAAAAATATAAAATACTCACAAGTTTGACCAAAACATATAATATCTGCCAAGCGTGACATTGTCTGCGACCTTCTTATTGGAGACAATGCTATATACATAAATATCGCTACAATTATTAAAGAGACAAAACAAAATTTCGTATTACCCTTAATTGAACTTTTCCCGGTTACATAAGATATAAGATAAAATATAAGAAACATCTGAAATAGTGAAAATGTGAACCAATACCCCATTTTCATTTCATTATTTATGAATACATCAGCACCTCGAGACGAATGGAAATATGTATATATCAACCCAATGACGAGTGCAGGAACCACCAATACTGTAAATTTCTTAAAAACATTTACTAAAAGAGTTTTTCCATTACATAACAAAAGTTCAGACTTGTAGGCGAGGAAACCACTAAGAATAAAAAACAGTGGCAACATAAACGATGAAAACGTCGTTACCATCAGTGATGAAGAACCGTTCACACCAAATGTAAAATAATTGATATGACAAAAAACAACCAAAAGCATTGCAAATCCTCTCAGAGCATCGATATATTCTATTCGCTGATTCTTAGACTTTTCCAATTTATTACTCATTTGCTTAAATAAATATTATTATAATTTCACAACACCGACAGTATTGCCTTTTATATCTAACTATAAAGAGCTGTACACCCCTATAATTCTACTACACCAAACATTCATATCAAGGCGTTCGGTATTTATGCGAGCACTTTCTTGACACCATTCATACAACAGAGAGGTGTCCATATTCATAACCTCCTCCATTCTTTTCGATAGCTCCAAAGCGTCGCGCACTTTAAACAGGAACGACGAGGGTGTATCACTATTCCACATAGTCCCCGGGATATCACTCTGAATTATGGGCAAGCCATAAATTGAGGCCTCGGCAATAGCCATCGACATTGTCTCACATAGAGATGCGCTTATATATGCATCTGCCTCTCGGTATAAGGATGAGATATTATCAGTTTGTTTAACAATTTCAAGCCAAGAGGGATGTTCGTTTGGATATAGTTCGGAGAGCAATTTACTTGTAGTATAACCTTCCGTTATTTTAATCTTGAAAATATATCCTTTGTCATTTAAAATCTCTGCTGCCTTAAAGATAGTCGGTATTCCTTTGCTATAAGACTCACCACCGAATGTAAGGAAGCAAGGCACCTGGCGAGTAAAGGGTTTTATATTACTCTTCTCGATACGACTGAGGTCTATTCCATTTATAATCACACTTGATGAAGCGTTACCGATGCTATCAACCTGCTCCATAGAAAATGGTTTGGGATAAGAGAACAGATTGTTTCTATAATGCGACACAAACTGTAAAATTTCGGCACTTACACCAATATAATAGGCATCTTTACCCCAAAAGCCATATTGACGATAGAAAGAGAGGTGCGTCTTTATCTTGCGCAACCAGGCAAGAGAGAGATTCTTCTTGTCCAATGTCAAATAGTCGTGCAGGTGCCACACCATTTTCACATCTCTTTTGCAACGCTTTACAGCCTTAGCCACAGGAATATCGTATACCTCGAAATGGGTATGCACCAGATTTACGCTAAACTCGTTAATTATTTCATATATTTCATTCGAAGAATTGGCATAATCCTTATATGTAAATCTTACAACAAACCCCTCCCGCAGTTTAGTGAGCCACTCTTTTTCGGGCTGATTGGGAAATAGAAAAATCACCCTACAACGATACTCCTGCTGCAATTTTACCGCAAGAGACCTTAGCAGTAATATAAAATTACCGCCATACGGTGCAGCATAGCCCGATACAAAGAGTATATTCGATTCATTCAAATTCATAGCGCAGCTTCTAACTTTTAAAAATAGAGATAATATGTCTCAAGGCGCGTCTCAGAGCATTCTCAGCATCAAGCACCGCAATAGCCTGATGCTTATACCCCTTTGCCGATAGCCTGAACAAGAATCTCATTTTCCTACTTTTTATATGCGGCAGCAGTTCCTTATACTCACCAACACATTCTTGCTTAAATTCCTCGGATGTGAGCAACGGTTTACTCATACACAGCAACGCAATACAACACTTCTGATGCATCAATCCATCGTTGTGTGTACCCTTTAGCAGGTTAATCATCTCGCCGATAAGCAGTTTATGCATTCTGTATGTCTCGGCACTATATTGACCGGTTATATTATTAGGATTCACATTCTGAACGTAGTGATAAAAGGCTCTGTTTAAATACTGCACTTTCGGGTTGTTTTTCAGCACTTTTAGACAAACCAGGAAATCCTCACTTGTATTTAACCCCTCGGCGAATCTTATACCATTCTTTACGTAACAATTACGCCTTATCAACTTATTACACAGCGAGCCGTGCAACCTATTAAAAAGCAGGTCGTCGAGGATAGCCTCGGCACTGTTGTTTGTCGGCTTCTGAACACGATAGCTATTGTTCCCGTTCTCTTCGACAAAAAAGTCGCATATAACCATATCGGCTGTTTCAGTCTTTGCTCTATAGTATAACTCCTCGAGCATCGTCGGCTCTACCCAATCGTCGGGGTCGGTGTGAATGGTATATTCCCCTCTCGCTTTGTCGACACCCAACTGACGTGCCGAAGCTACCCCTCCATTCTCTTTATGAAACACCCTGATGCGGCTATCCTTTCGTGCATACTCGTCACAAATAGCACCGCTACTATCGGGGCTGCCATCGTCGACAAGAATAACCTCGAAATCATCGAATGTCTGAGCAAGCAGACTGTTGATGCAACGATGTATATAAGCCTCGGCATTATATACGGGCACAATTACTGATATCTCGGGAGTAGGAATCATCTTTTTACAACTTTTATCTTGCTTAATAGAGATCTTGCTTTCGACTTTATCATTGTACGTACCTCATCATTTACTCCAAACTGATATAACACTGCCAAAGTGGATACAACAGAAACGGTACACACCGACACAAATCGCAATAAGCCCTCATCCATTTGACGCTGAACTAAATAAGGAACAATCATTGCTACTACTATCAGCAAGAAATTCTTCAAAAATATCTTAACAAAATACTCCATTGCCGGAAAATTTGCATATCGGTATAGCAGATACAGCGTAACAGCCATTCCTAAAAATTGCGGTATCAGTCCCACGAAATAGACATCTGTTGGAGAGCCACCAAAATACCCTACAGCGAATACAATAGGAACCTTTATAAGATAAATAGGAGATATTATCAGAGACAACTGTTTTACGTTTCCGGTTGCATTAAGCCCCTGGTCTACCATTATATTTGAATATTTTATAAGATAGACAATGATGGTAATCTTTATGAATGCCGACGTATATTCGGGAACCTCGCCCAACCACACCCCGAGTACATAATCTATTTCCAGCAATACCGGTACCGCAAAAATAGCAAAAAGGAACAATGTATATTGCGAGACATTGAATATAAGCCTCTTGAATCGTTCCATATCTCCCTCGCCATAAAATTTTACCAATTGCGGAACTGCTGCTGTTATAAATCCTGTAACAAACTGTTCGATAATAGTCAATACCGTACCTGCCAATCCTCGTGCCGCATTAACAATTGTTCCAAAAAAGAAGTTCAGAATCATTGTAACACCCTGAAGATTCATTACAGCACAAAAATGTCCCAACGTTGTCCATCCCGAAAATGCACACATCTCCTTGAGCAGCACTCTGTCGACCTTTAACGACATCTTGCACTCTTCGAACTTACGGGAGCAATAGAGACGGTAAATAACGATATTTATTGTTGATACTACCAAAACAAGGGCAGCGTATATTATCAGTTTATCTCCTTTGAAAATAAACAGAAACAGTAGCACAGCTATCTTTGCAACAATATCGAATATGCTCATATAAGCATACATATTGAACTTTTCGTGAGCTGTTACAGCTGCGACATAAGGTGTTTGCGTTATCTGCAACATACACGTTATCACCGAGAATTGGAAGATAACATTTACCGCAAACATTCTCTCTTGGTCTACATTCAAAAGATTATTGATATACCATAGTCCAAAAGTCTCTAACAAAAGACCAACAACCAATGCTATTCCAAGGTGTATGACAAACGCAGTAGAGAATGTACGTTGCAGCAGTTCTTTATCCCCCTTTCCTAAATTTAGAGCAAGAAAACGCCTTGTTCCCGCTTGCAGAATACTATTAAGAATAGTGAACATAGAAACAAAGCTACCTACTACGGTAAATGTTCCATAGTCACTCTCTCCAAGTACATTAAGTATAACCCTTGTCGAGAATAATCCCAACAAGATAGTTACACCCATTCTCACATACAGGTACAGAGTATTCTTTATTATGCGTTTATTACTTTCTTCCATTTATATACCTACCGAACAACCTGTTCTTAATACACATTAAGTATATTTTTATTTTTGTAAATATAGTAATTTCATTTTTAAACAAAGGCAATATCTCCTGCATAAATGGGTCATTCTTATACACCGCACTCAAATACAGTTCCTTTAAATAGAGGAAACGGTTCTTCTTATAGTAATCAACATCAAAAACATCGCCAAATTTATCCAACGCCTTCAATCCATCAAGAGTTAGCATTGTACGAACACATTTGAAACACTTAGAGTCGTTCTTTACCTCTTCGACGCAAACATTCAGATACTTATAAGCAGGTGGATAATCGGCAAGTTCCTTTGTCTTGGCAACTCGCTCACAGTCCCCTCCGGTAGAATAAAAATGCATTTTTCCTATTGAAGCCATTGCAAAAGTAAAAAGGTCGAAGCTTGCGGTATCCTCAGAGAAATGGAATTCCCCGTATGAGTATCCCGAGGAGTAATAATAGCCGCCGACAACACTTTGCAAATGATACATAGAAAACAGCATCATAAAAGTATGATTTTTAACGTGGTCATACCCAATATATTTATTTATAAACAGATGTATATCCGACTCTATAAATAAAAAATAATACTTATACTCATTGGCGAATCGCTCGGCAAGTTCAAGGCGGCCCTGCACAAGAGGAGTACGCAAGATTGAGCTACCTTTCATTGAACTGCCTACGTTTAAAAAAACGAGTGTATTTACTCTATGCGCAGGCGGAATATCATCGGCTGTATGTTTCTTGATTGTATATAAGCTATCGACACCGCAAGAAATACCCGTAGCAACAATTCTGCCGGTCGATTCAATATTTTTAATCAAAGGCGCTATAATGTTTATGTGTTTCAGTTCCTGTCTCTCAGTTGCAACAGTGGGAATATAATGATACGCAAGATTATAATAGAGCGACTCGGAGATTGGTATATCGGATACAATATCGGCACCAATGCTCATTGCAAAACCAATAAGCCCCCATACGTAAGCATCAATTCTATCGGTTACAATGTCATTGCTATATTCATCAGTAAAAGTTGTTCTGATAATCTCATCATTATCATCTATAACAACCCGAGCAATTACGCTATTACCCTCTTTTTCTATCGATTTTATCTTAATTGTTTTCATAATTGCGTGTATATATTTTAAATGGTGCAGCCTTTATTAGTGGCTTTAAGTCTATCTCTCCCCTTTGCCACAAATCGGTAGCTTTTAAAAGAGAGCTGTAGGTTGTAGCATCGTTTATTACATAGGGACTCTCCCTATCCCTTTTTATTGAACAGAAAAAGTCGTGAAACTTAAAGTGTCCTCCTAAGAGTTCTCCTTTTACCTCTATCCATAGGTTAGGTATTCCAAAAGCCTCGGCAATTATCAGGCCGTGCAGCGACGACGAGACTATTCTTTCACAAGCGAGAATGTCATCTACCACATCAGTCCATTTATCATACCCCTCCATCTTTATGAATTTAATCTCCTTATTATCTCTGAATTTATCGAGAGAGGGAGAGTCGTAATCGTCGTAATGTGGTATTATGCCCAATTTATACCTCTTTTTAATCTTTGGAGAATAGACGTATGGAACAAGCAGTGCCGGGTCGCCATATACCTCGGGACACTGAATACCACGTTCAAGCAGATATTTCCTAGTTAGCGGGCCTCGTACTGCCAATACTTTTCTTGGTTTCTCGGGTAGTTCTGCTGTCGGGTCAATAACGCCGGCTCCCCAAACTATAGATTTCCTACTGCAAAGAAGCGTCAACGTTGAACCTATCATAAGGTAGTTGTTCTTATCTGTTCTGTGCGAGATAGATGAATAATCATAACAGACTATATTGCGTCGGAACAACTTTTTAAGAAAATGGTAGTTTATATCGTCGCCCCAGTTGCGTGGTAGTATTTTACCTTTATTATAATATATAAAAGCATTCACTACAATATGCCTGCTGAATAATTCAGTAAACATATTTCTTATTTTAGCTATTCTTCTATAATACATATTTATCTATGTTCTGCAATGATTAATATAATAATGCATCAAGAATAAATGTTCTCTATCAGTTCTTTCCACTTTTTTAATGTATTCTCCTTGCTAAACAATTCGGCTCTTTTCAATGCATTAACAGCCATCGTGCTCCGCAGAGCAGCATCATCCATCAATTTTTCTACTGCGTTTTGGAACTCTTCAATATTGTAATTCTCTACAAGAATTCCGCATTTGTTATTCACTACAATCTCGGAAAAGACAGGCGATGTATTCATAATTACAGGCACCACTCCCCTCTGGAGACATTCTGTAATTGTCAGTCCCCAACCCTCGGACGGAGAGGTCATAAGAAAAAGTGATGCTTTGCTGTAATAAGGCTCGGGATTCTTTTCACCTTCAAACGAAACCCTTTCGACCCTATTCTTTTTCACATAATCCTTATACCTCTGCATATCTTGACCATCACCAACAATTTTGAATGTCCAATCGAGATACTTACTTTTTCTTGATATATTCTTCCAAACTTTTAAAGCCACAGATATTTTTTTATGCACTTCAGATAATCTTGCAACGAGAAGTACTGTTTTATCTTTATAATCTAAAATTTCGGGTGAAGATATATCGGGAAAGGTCAATGTATTATTTATTGCATAAAGTTTGTTATATGTTTCTAATTGCAACAGCGATTTTAAATATGGGAAATGTGTAGGCGACAACGTTACGTACTTATCCGACTCGTTATATAAATATCTATAAATATCGGCATATATATTCCTCTCTTTTTTTGAATAATATTGCTTTAAAAGATACAATTTACATATTATCAGATAGTCTTTTATGCGTTTATCCTTTAAACTGAGGAAATAGTCTAAATCGCGCATCATTTTGGGGTCAAAGTGCATATAAGTTACAATTTTTCCACCCTCTTGTCGCCACTTTCCTCCTCCGCGCTCCAAGAAAGATTTTAACAGCACTTTTGAATAACCTATTTGATTTATAACAATATCAATTTTTTTAGACTTAAGAAATTGGTACAAATCATCTATTGGTGTATCCTCGAAAAAGAGACCTTTTTCGTCAATAATTATATTTGCAAAGCTATTGTGTCCAAGCAATTTTATCATCTCGATTGCCAAGATCGTGGCACGCTCAGTTCCACCTACACATTTATTTAGAGATTTATTATATAGCCAAGCAATATTCATAATTATTTTAAAAGACGCATCGGTTCAATTAAGAAGAACTTAAAATAGTTTTGCGACTAAAAAGCGCTTTAATTTAATAACACAATCTCCTTGAAAAATTACACTACATTTTCAAGGAGAAAGATTAGTCCAACGAATCAACCATCTATGGTCGATTCGTATTACTTATTATACAGCAACCACGATTTCTGGAAGTCGGCATCTGTAGGATGACTAGCCTTGAACTGGTCGCGAGCCTCGGCTGCACGTGCCTTATCGTCGTAAGTTGCACAAACAACACGATACAAACCAGTAGCAGGATTCTGAACTACAAGTGCGCTGTAACCCTCGCCAACGAGCATTGCCTTCAGAGCATCGGCATTTGTTTTAGATGAGAAACTACCACAAACAACGCTGAAAGCCTTTAGAACACCCTGCTCACCCGATGCAAGCACAACCTTTTCCTCGCGATAGGTCATATCGACAGGAGCATTATTTGTTGTGTTAGATGTTGATGTTGTTACAGGGGCTATCTCAATCGGCTCGGCTACCTGACTCTCGCCCTGCACCAATTCCTGCTGTTTAGCCTGGTCGTATGCTGTTTTGTAGGCACTCTCTTTTGATGTCTTGCACGAGCTGAAAGACAAAGCAAAGCAAAGACTTAATCCAAATACAATAAATTTCTTCATTTCAATAATTCTTATAAGCTGTTAATAAAATTCATTTATTTGTCGAAACTTTTGCAAAATTAAGAATAAAACCTCAATGTATAAACTTTAAAAGAGAGTTTTTTGCTATTATTAACGCAAACTTTCTTAACTTCGCAGTTATAACAATCAAAACATAAAAGACAATGAAAAAATTGGCAATACCTGCACTGTTTACGTTGGCGCTGTTTGTATCGTGTTCAAGCATAAAAAACAACAGCGAGAGCATTACAAAAGAGGTTATTTTTGAAGAGTATTTTACAGGAGGTACCCTGCGTTACGACTTTCATCACGGTGGAAACAATGCACAGGAATACTATACCTTCGACGCTATCAAACGCGAGGGTGAATGGGCTGGTTCAAAGCGGGCTCTTATAAACCCATTCGAGTATGGCGAACAACATTTTCGCATCGTAGACGAGAAGAGTGGAAAAACCATATACAAGAACAACTACTGTACCCTTTTCAACGAGTGGCAAACCACCGAAGAGGCGGCAAAAGTGAGCCGTTCCTACCCCGAAGGAGTAATCTTCCCCGAGCCAAAAGAGAATTTCCGCATAGAGATTTACGCTCGCAACCAAAAGACAAAAGCGATGGAGATGCTCCACTCGCACAGCATCGATGTAAAAGATTACAATATACGTCCTTTTAGCGCTGCCTACGAGAATATAGATATTCACATTGGCGGTTCTATAGAGAGTAGTCTAGATATTGTACTACTGCCCGATGGATTCACTGCTGCCGAAAAAGATAAATTTCTTGCCTCGTGTCTTATGTGGAGCAACGCTCTTTTCGACTACTCGCCATTCGACAAGAACCGTCATCGCATAAACATTCGCGCAGTGTGGGCTCCCTCGCCACAATCGGGAATAAGTGAGCCGGGACACGGCAAATGGGTTAACACCATACTTGACGCGCGTTTCTTCACCTTTGGCAGCGAACGTTATCAGATGGTCGAGAACTTTCAGCGTGTGCGCGACCTTGCTGCTTGTGCCCCCTACGAGAGCATTTTCATTCTTACAAATACCGACAAATATGGTGGCGGAGGAATTTATAATTTCTACGGCTTAGGCTCGGCAGGAAAGACAGGACGTACCGGTGAGGTATATGTTCACGAATTCGGACACTCGCTTCTGGGTCTTGGCGACGAGTATGTCGAGATTGGAAACACAGTCAGCGCCCTCTACCCCAAAGGAAAGGAACCCTGGGAGGCCAACCTCACCACCTTTGTCAATTTCGAGAAAAAGTGGAAGAGTATGATTGCCGAAGATACTCCCGTCCCCACCCCCTTCGACAAGGCAATGCTCACACAAAAGCAAGAAAGCCTTACGCTTGGAGCCTACGAGGGTGGCGGATATTTAGAGAAAGGCATCTATCGCCCCACTCCGCAATGTATGATGAATCAGTTGCGCGACTTCTGCCCTGTATGCCAAAAAGCGATACAAGAGTATCTAGATTATATATGCAAATAACAAGCCACGTATGAAAATAAAAAATCTGAGCTTGACGTTAAATAACATCAAAGTCTATACAATACTTTTGGTTATAATTGGCCACGTATTAGCCATATATACCCATTTAAGTCTGTTTCCTCATATTGGAAGTAAAGTTACAGGATTACTTTATAACCTAATCTATTCTTTTCATATGCCGTTATTTATCTTTGTAAGTGGTGCAGTGTATGCAATTTGCAGAGACAAAGGTAAATATTCTACGTGGAGCGAATTAATTAAAATCAAAAGCAAAAGAATCTTAGTGCCATATATAACCTTCTGTCTGATAATATTGTTTCCGACATTAAAAGTCCTTGGGGTTTATGATAAAACATTGTTTCAATGATTATACGACGCTTTTTTGGGATTAAACGTGAGGCACCTTTGGTACCTTATGGTTCTTTTTGAGATGTTTATTGTCACATACTTTATAGAATCTTTAAGAAAGAACTTTAATCATTATATTATTCTACTTATCAGTCTTTGTGTAGCCATTTTAGCCTACAATATTAATGTGCCACAAATACTTCAAGTTAATATGCTTCTCAAGTTTTATATATACTTCTTATTAGGGTTTTATGTGGGAAGAAGCAAGATTAATATCTGTTGTAATCTTTGGTGTTGTATCATATTTGCTATAATTGGCCTTATTGGCAACTACATAATGTATCAACTTCCAACAATCCTTTACTCATTTGTTACCATAATCACAGCTATATGTTTATTGGTTGTGGCATATTCTATTTGTCAGTTAAATAATATTGGCAGTAATACGAAGATTTATAATGTACTGAAAAAAGATGGAATGGGAATATATTTATTTCACGTAATATTTATATACATTTTCTTTTATTTCGATTTATTTGCTGATTGCGGTATTTATATACAGATAATATCAGCTACCTTAACTTCTCTTTTACTATCGATAGCTGCAACGCGACTTGTACGGATTTCCCGTTTAGGTTTCTTAATAGGTGAATTTTAGAATTTTATTTATTATTACTGTCCGATAAAAATAGAATAATCCCAAAAAGTGCTATTGACGAAGTAATATTGCTGAATTTAGCAAATAAGACTAAATGAGAGACTGAAAAAGGTTTACCGGACACCAATATTTATATATATTAATATGATGAGCACCCCTCACGGGGTGCTCATCATATTTTATTACCTACCCATATTTTATTTGGCATACTCTATTGTCAGTTTTATCCCCGAGGGAAGTACACACGACACAGGACAACCTGTAGCATCGGTTACCCACTCGCCATCGGGCAAATGCAGGCTGCGAGCACCTAACATATCGAATGCTGCAAGATGGCAGAAAGCATACAGCCAATTATCGTTATCGTAAATCTCGCGCTCGGGCACCCAATATCCCAAGAATCCCGAAAAATCGATATTTGTCTTATTGTTTATCTGCGAATAGTCGCAGCTGTTGAGTCTGTTGGTCAGAGTATCGCCCGACTCGCACATATAGCCTGTGAGATTACCATAACGGTCGTGCTGTAATGAATATACTCGACCATTATCGACGTATGCCTTTGTAAGAGTATTACCCGAGTACTCGCAATCGAATGTACCAAAATGCACCAAAGCACCCTTAGCGTTAAACTCACCCGGCAGACGGTATCCCTTAGTAGTGTTCCAATCGGGATAAGCAGGATACTCCAGCGAAGCATTATAAATGACACCAAGATTATTATCGATAAACTGATACTCTGTTTTAGATTTTATATTCAGTTTATACCAGCGGGTGTTGTTCCTTAACTGATAGGTAGTTATTTCGCCATCGATAGATTTAATGCGTCGTTGAGCATCGTAGTTGAATTTATAATTCCAGGTGTGTTCGCCTTTACTATCGGTCACACTCATCTTCACTCCTTTAACAGTTCTGTAACTCTCGGGCATAGGGTTATAAGGAGTTATTGCAGTGTCGGCATTATATCCTTCATCGTTGCTGCTGCAAGCCACTGCCAAGAGACAGAAAGGCAGAATCATAAGTTTTAAAAAGTTTTTCATATACCTCTTTTTTTGTCGATAATTATATTTTGCCTGCGAATATACTCTATTTCTGCCATTTACACCAAGATTTTCACTTTATTTAATTTCGGGAGGTGACAAAATAAACTTTGCAACCACTTTGGCACACTATTTGTTGTTTATCATACAGATTAAAACTATATTTTATGGCATTCATAGATTATTACAAAGTATTGGGAGTAGACAAAAGCGCTACGCAACAAGATATACGCAAGGCCTACCGTAAACTGGCAAAGAAATATCATCCCGACGTCAACAGCACCGACGCCGATGCAAAAGAGCGTTTCCAGCAGATAAACGAAGCCAACGAAGTGCTCAGCGACCCCGAGAAGCGCAAGAAATATGACGAGTATGGCGAGAATTGGCGCCACGCCGAGGAGTTCGAAGCACAGCGACAGCAATATGGTGGTGGTTACAATTTTGGTGGGTTCGGCGGATTTGGAGACTTTAGTCGCAGTGCAGGGAACAGCAGCCAATTCAGCGACTTTTTCGAGAGCCTTTTCGGTGGACGCGGATTCGGAGGGTTCAACGGTGCGTCACGTCAAGGGCAAGACCTTCAGACCGAGCTTTCACTCACACTGCGTGAGGCCGCGCAGACACATAAAAGAGTGATTAATATAAACGGGAGCAGCATACGACTGACAATCCCGGCCGGTGTATCAGACGGACAGAAGATACGTCTGAAAGGACAGGGAGGCAATGCACCACAAGGCGGCACTCGCGGCGACCTTTACATAACCTTCCGCATAGAACCCGATACGCAATTCACACGTAACGGTGACGACCTTGCAACCACCTTGCCGATAGACCTATACACCTTATTGCTTGGAGGAGAGCTGACAGTGCCCACCCTCGACGGTAGTGTACGTATGCATATAAAGCCCGGGACACAACCCGATGCGAAACTGCGTCTTAAAGGAAAAGGATTCCCGCATTACAAAGACGAAGATAACAGAGGCGACCTTTTCGTCTCACTTAAACTGACAATACCTACACTGAACGAACAGCAGAAGGAGTTGCTAAGAAAGATGAAAGAGGCATCATAAAAATGCCTCTTTCATCTTTCTTAGTTTTCTTGCTATACATTATACATAACCACATACCAATTGAGATAGCTTGCAAAAGCCAACCACAAGAGATAAGGAAGAAAAAGCCAAGCCGAGGGACGATAAACCACGAAAGCACCGGCAAAGAATACAAGCACAGCAATATCAAGCAGCATAATATCTATTAGCGCAAGAAAGGGACTCTCCATATAAAAAAAGAGGAACGTCCAGAAGAAATTCAGAATGAGCTGAAGCACAAAAACGATATTCAACAGCCGAGTGAATATAGAGCGCACACCACGCAAAAGCCCGACAGAGATTCCCATAAGAATATACAATATAGTCCACGCAACAGGAAACACCCAATCGGGCGGTGTAAGCGAAGAACGCTGTAATGTATCGTACCATTCACCACTCGCCGAAGATTGAAAGAAACTCGATATAAAACCCACTATCAGAGTAACAATAACCCATAGAATCACATATACTGTTCTGTTCATATTTCAACCTTTTTGTAGTCTTTTTCTTAAAAGAACAGAGAAACGAGGCTAATTGTTTGACTATATATAACATTCGTGGCAGATAGTTAACTATCTGCCACGAGAAATATATGTTTTTTCTAAACGATTGCAATATCCCAACAATCTTTTATTACCATTGCAAGAATAAACAGGCAGTAGACCAATTTTACACCTGTTGTAAGCATAAAGGATACAAACGACATAAATGCAACCTTTAAAGCATCAATACCGGTATTTCCCGACATCAGTTCACCGATAAGAGCGCCAATGAATGGACCGAAGATTATGCCGGGCAGTCCCAGGAAAATCCCGACGAACATACCGATTCCTGCCCCCCACATACTCAGTTTCGAACCACCCACCTTTTTTGTCAACCATATTGGAGCGACATAATCGAGCAGCGTTATAACGACAGCAACAGCACCGGTGATAAAAAGCGCCGTAAGTGAAACTTCGTAACTGAATATATAAAGTAAGAGAATGGCCACAAAGCTAACGGGAGGGCCGGGCAAGGCAGGCACAATGGCACCTACGAGACCAATCACAGCGCACAAAAGCGCAACAGCAATCACTAACCACTCCATAGCACTACTGTTGAGTATTATTATTGCTCTCCTTCTGGGCATTAAGAACCTCGTTTATCTGCGAGTTAGAGTGATAAGGCACCTTTCCCGATGGAACATACCGACTCGAGAGAGAGAGGTGCGTATCTTGGTCGTCAAAGAAGATGTGTGCACCAAAAGCCTTGAGCACCTCGTCCTTGGGCAGCCCCCCTAGAAAATATGCCTCATCGACATAAACGCCCCATTTACGCAGTGTCTTAATTACACGAAAATGCGACGGCAGACTACGTGCCGTTACAATAGCCAAACGCAAAGGCGATAGCTCTATTGTCGTCGGGAGCGATTCCTGAATCTGCGAGAGTTTTATAAGCAGATTGGCAAAAGGACCCTCTTTCAACGGCTCGTCGGCGTGCTCTTTCTCGTATTTATAGAAAGCATCGATTCCCTCGGCCTTGTAACGACACTCCGACTCATCCGAGAATATCACAGCATCGGCATCGAAAGCAATCTTCACTCGGCTATCCTCGGGATTAAACTCGGTGGGAGGAGCATAAATCTGCGCTGCAGCACATATTCCCGAGTCTATGACACGCTGAACATCTGTCCCGTCTTTCGAGAGGAACAAATCGATAGAAAATGCCTTCAGATACTTGGTAAGAGACTCGCCGCCCGAGAGTGCCACACGTGTAATATCGAGTCCATACTTATCTATCGACTTAAGCATACGCATACCTGTCTCGGGGCTGTTGCGCGACATTACCACAACCTCGACAATTGGTCTGTTTGCCTGCTTGTTAAGTTCCAAAAGACTCTTTACAAGATAAAAAGCAGTACCACGTTCAAGCGGCTCATCCTCGTGTGCCTCTTGATACTCTCTATATTTTTTTATTCCGCCACTGAGAAAAATCTCATTTTCCTTTTCGAGATCGAAAAGTGCGCGTGACGAAACACCGATAACCAATCTTCCGGTTAAATCCTCCATAATAAAAAGAGTTTTAAAATTTAGTTTGCGAAGATAGCTCTTTTACCGTTGTGTAACAACTAAAAAGCAAAATTCTTATAGAACAGGAGGATACAATCGTAAAAAATCCATATCTTAGCGCAAACTAAGAAGCTGTTTAAATTTATATCGTCAAGTTTTTTATAGAGCAAAAATTGGATGTTTATTTATATTTTAAGGGCGCATAGCGGGCTATGTAACCGCAAAAAAGAAACAAACAGGCATTTTTGAATATAAAAAACGACGAAACCGTCAG
>JAGBBX010000048.1 GCA_017938245.1 Bacteroidaceae bacterium | reverse complement strand
TTTTACGTTAAGATTTTCGTGCGCAGAGCCTTTTGCCTACTTTTCGTCGGCACGAAAAGTAGGAGAAAAATAACAATGAAAGGCTGAATTTAGCAAACAAGCCTAAATGAGAGACTGAAAAAGTTTTACCGGACACCAATATAAAAGAAAAGAGAAAATGCTTTAAATCTCTTATGAATAATCGATTTTCGGCATTTTCTCTTTTTGTCGGGGCGACAGGATTCGAACCTGCGACCACCTGGTCCCAAACCAGGTGCGCTACCGGACTGCGCTACACCCCGAACAACTATGTATTAAAGTAGGCCAAGGGCCTTAAATACTCGTACCATTCCCTCTAATGCTCTGTCTACCTGCTCCTTAGTGTGTGTTGCCATCAACGAGAAACGTATCAGTGTGTCCTGAGGAGAACAAGCAGGGGGCACAACGGGGTTAATAAATATTCCCTCATCCCATAACATTTTGGTTACCATAAAGGTTTTCTCGGTGTCACGGATGTATATAGGTATAATAGGTGTCGATGTTGCTCCAATCTCAAAACCCAACTCGCGGAAGTTCTTCAGTGCGTAATTAGTAACATTCCAAAGATTCTCTATGCGCTCGGGTTCCTCTTGCATAATGTGTAATGCCTCTATCGCTGCTGCTGTTGCTGCAGGTGTGTTGCTGGCACTGAATATGTAAGAACGGGCATTATGACGTATGTAGTTGATAACCTCTTTATCACCGGCCACAAAACCACCGATTGTTGCTAACGACTTGCTGAATGTACCCATAATCAAGTCGACATCATTGCTTAGTCCAAAATGGTCACAAGTACCGCGTCCCTGACGTCCCAAAACTCCAAGACCGTGTGCTTCGTCGACAAAGATACTTGCATTATACTTATCTTTAAGACGAACAATCTCGGGCAGGTTTGTCACATCACCCTCCATACTAAATACTCCATCGACTACAATGAGCTTTATTGTATCGGGGTCGCAACGCTGCAACTCGCGCTCGAGATGCTCCATATCATTGTGCTTGAACTTGCGCAATGTGGAAAACGAGAGACGGCGACCATCGACGATAGATGCGTGATCCAATTCATCGCATAATATGGTATCGCGACGACCTGTTAAACAAGATAATACGCCAAGATTCACTTGGAAACCTGTCGAATAGACAAGAGCCTCGTCTTTGCCGACAAATGCTGCCAACTCGTTCTCGAGTTGCAAGTGAATATCAAGTGTTCCATTAAGAAAACGAGAACCTGCACATCCTGTACCATACTTACGCACGGCCTCGATGGCAGCCTCCTTGATGCGTGGATGGTTTGTGAGTCCTAAGTAGGAGTTTGAACCAAACATAAGAACCTTCTTACCACTCATCATCACCTCGGTATCCTGCTCACTGTCAATACAGCGGAAATAGGGGTACACACCCTTTGCCATAAATTGTTGTGGCAGGTCATACTTTGCGTATTTTTCCTTTAACATTCCCATTTTTCTCTCTATTTAGCATCGCAGATTAAATAATCATTTCTTTAATCTTAGCGGCTGCAAAGATAAGCATTATTTTCAAAAATAAAGATATTTTTTCACTATTTTTTACGATTCGACCATAAATGACATAAATTTGTTAACCACAAGCAGGCGGAAAGCTTATTTATGTTTGCGCGACGAATCGGGTGAGTAACCATAGCCGTAGTATGAACTGCCATAACGGCGACGCTTGGAGCCGTAGCGGGAACCCGAAACATTCATATCGTCGGCATTGACTACCAATGAGACATTCTTCAACTTGCCATCGGATGCAATACGTTCAAGGTACTCGAGGTCGGCCTTTTGGGTGTACTTAACACGTACAACATACACTGCGGCATCGGCAACACGGCCAAGGATTAGCGAGTCGGATACAAGACCAATGGGGGCGGTGTCGAGTACAAGATAGTCGAACTTTTTCGAAAGGTAGGCAATGGCTTTGTCAAGGGTGTCCTTTGCCAATAGTTCAGCAGGGTTGGGAGGAATAATTCCTGCTGTCAACAGATATAGGTTGGGGTTAATCTCCGAGGGTTGTATATAGCTGTCGAGCATACTTAAATCATTGCCGTCGCTTGCCAAGAAACTTGTTATTCCCTCTTTGGTTGGGTCGAGTCCGAATACTTCGGCAAGGCGTGGACGACGTATATCAAGACCCATATAGAGTACTTTTTTGCCCATTACAGCCAATGACATTGCATAGTTGGACGATACAAAAGTTTTGCCCTCACCCGAGGTGCTCGATGTAAACATTACCACACTGCCACTGTTCTTTTGTATTAAAAAATGGAGATTGGTACGTATCGAACGGAAGGCCTCGGCCATAATATCGTTCTCTCCCTCTTTTACAACCAAATGGCGTTTCCCGCTTTTCTTGAGAATGGCAAGTTCGGGAATGCAACCGACAATAGGTAGCTTGCAGTATTTCTCAATATCATCCAGGCGTTTTATTTTTGTCTCGAAGGTCTCTGTCAAATAGATAAAGGCAATGGGCAAAAAGATACCAATGAACAGTGCAAGCGTATAGGCTGTTTTGCTGTTTGGTGAAACGAGGCCTCCGCCACTCGCTTTCTCTATGCACTTTAGATTGTCGGCAGTAACGGCAAGTGCCAAGGCGTTCTCTTCGTATTTCTGCAACAGCATTACGTAGAGCTGCGACTTTATATCGCGCTCACGAGTAAGATCGGCATAGATGCGCTCAACGGCAGGGGTCTGCGATGCTCGTTGTGTAAACTCTCCGGATACCCCCTCAAGAGCATTCTTTCTCATATTTATCGATGAAGCAAGTGTCTCTAAAACTTCAATGATGTCTTTCTGTGCAGCCTCTATTCTTGAATTTGCCGAGAGTACAAGCGGGTTCTCTTCGGTAGCCGTGGTTAGCAGCTGGTTGCGCTTGGCAACCTCTAAGTTGTAGTGTGTAATAAAAGAGGTCAGTGCCGATTCATTTGAGAGGCCTACGATTGTTGGTATAGCCTGTTTGTCGTTCTTTTTGTCCTTAAGATACTTGAGTAGATAATCGACTTGTTGCAACTGTATGGTGATATCTTGAAGGCGCTCGGTGTAATTACTCTCATTGTTGAGCAGACGTTCAACGTCAACTGCAGGGTTGATGAATTTATTGTCTTTCTTATAGCTTGCGAGGTTCTTCTCTTGCGCTCTAAGGTCTTCTCCAATAATCTTTATTCTGGCGCTGATAAACTCCTCGGTTTTCTGAGCTACTATATTTTTGTCTTCGTTTGACTGTATATTATAGCATAAAATAAGCGAGTTTATAAAATCGATACCGTTATCAGGAACGTTATCTGTAACAGAAATTATAGCTACCGATGCTGTCTTGCTGACGGGGGCAATAGCTATTGAACCCTGATAATATGATGCCATAGATAATGGGTTATATATAGATATTGTTACCTCATCAAGCAGTACTCCATTCGGATTCTCTTCGAGTAGGATATCGCCCACCTCGGTAGTAAGAGCATAGGGATAGGTCGTAATCTTTACAGGCTTGCTTGCAACAACTTTTTTTGTTTTGTTGCAGTAGTGGCTGTATGACATCATATACAATGAATCCTCGCCTAGTTCCAGATTGATATTCACGCTTGATGAGAGTGAGTCGAGTAGCTTTTCTTCTATTGCTGCATTAATTCTGCTTGTTGCCTTGGAGATTGGCTTATCGATAAGTGTTCCGTTGTTTACATATTTTATATATAAGCCTGCACGTTTTACAGCAGCAAGCACAACGTTCTTGGAGCCCAATACCTCGATTTCGTTCTCCATACTGCTGTTTGTTGGCTGGTATCCAAAATCGGCCAACATATCGGCTTGTGAATTAAAAGCACCCTTTTTGTCGTCTTTAAGGAGTATCTTTGCATTCACTCTGTATAATCGAGGGGAATACTTAAGATATACAAAAGCTACGGCAAAACAAAAAATAATTGATAACGCAAATAGTTTCCAATACTGCAAGAAATAATCGAGCAGCATAGCCAAATACGTTCTATCTTTTGAATTTATATCTTTACCTTTATTATCCATAATTTATTATCGCAGAATGTTATACAACAACGAAGTTAATGAAATGAGTATTGATGTAGCCGAGAACCACAATGTAGTGCTATTGCCTACATCGGAGTTTTTTGCTTTTGTCTTGTTGGGTGTAATATACAGAATGTCGTTCTGTTGTAAGTAGTAATAGGGCGAATTGAGAAAAGAAATGTCGTTTAGGTTCAACTCGTGTATCTCTTTTTTACCATCGGGGTATTCGCGCAGCAACATTACATTGTCTCGACGTCCGTAGATGGTCAGATCGCCTGCAAGTGCAATCGCTTCGAGTACATTTACGCGCTCGTTGTTTATAGTAATTGTACCTGGTCGGTTGACCTCGCCAATCACCGAAACTTTAAAATTGTTAAAGCGCATAGTGACAATTGGTTCTTTTTTGAAAGAGCCCTTTATTTTATCCAGTACAAGCGCCTCTATCTCTCGACGTGTTTTTCCGGCAACATATAATTTGCCTATCATTGGAAAATTTATAGTGCCATCATTGTCAACAAGATATGGTACTATTGCCGGCTGTGATGTAAGAGCTGTGTTTGTGCTTTCTTGACGCGGTGTGCTTGCCGTGAAGTTATAGATATAAGAGATGGATGGCTCCTCGGGAGCAAGCACCTGAATTGTTATTAAGTCTTTAGGCTGTACTCTTGCTTCAAAAGCAGTTGTTAACTGCTCTATTTTTGCAAGTTCATCACTATTCTGCATATACGGAACTTTCTTATAAGAAGTGCACGATGCCAATAAATGCATACACAGGAGAATACTTATTATATTTTTCATCTTCATAACCAAGAAGTTGTTTAAAAATCATATATTACACATTGACGGGTTGTATATCAGTGTATTAAGCATCTATGAATAGATGAAAATACGTTTTAATACCCAAACAATTTGCAAATATACGAAAAACTTGCGTAATAATGGCAGGATGAGGGCGAAATTTGATAAGTGGTTGGTACATATACCTCGTATTATTCGAGGTTCACCTCAAATGAGAAAAAACGAGCGAGAAATATGTGTGTTGTATATTAAATATATTGTGATATAATCTCTTTAAGTTCGTGGAGGGGGTGTACGCCGCTTGCTCTCCATAGGGCGTTGCCGTTTTTGAAGAGTATAAGGGTGGGGACCGAGTGTATGGTGTAGGTGGCAGCTATTGTGTTATTCTTGTCTACATCAATCTTAATGATGCGTATGCAATCGCCCATCTCTTGCTTTAATGCTTCGAGTATCGGAGTCATCGTCTTGCAAGGTCCGCACCATTGTGCATAGAAATCGACTAATACCGGTTTGCTGCCCGAAATGATGTCATTGAGTTTTTCCATTGTTTAAATATTTATAATGTTATAAAAATAAAAGGGTATGTGTCCTGCGGACACACCCCTTTCTACAAATATGGACGGAAAAAGTTCAATGTTAGAACTTTTATTTGTTTACTTATTTACTCTCCTCTTTATATCGGCTGTTGAGTCCGTCGATAACCTCTTTTGTGATATCGAGCGACTCGTTGCCTAACAAAATGTTATCGGCCATTTTGCTGAGGATGAGGTCGTAACCGTGAGTTTTGTTGTACTCCTTGAGGAAATGGTTGATAGAATCGCGAAGCGCAATGTTGTTTTTCTGATCCTCTGCCGAAAGTTCGTTGACAAGGCGCTGCTCGAGACGCGCAAGCTCCTCTTGACTCTTGAGAATGCGGGCTTGCTCTTCCTCGGCACGCTGACGTGTAGCGTAAACGTTATTCTCTACTTTACGTCTGAAATCATCCATATCTGCCTGAAGTGCCTTGCCCTTCTCGCTAAGTGTCATACGCATATTCTCGCCTTTGCGAAGCATATCGTTGCGTAGCTTTACCGAGAACTTGTAGTTGTTGAGGAGTGAGTCTACATCTACGTATGCAACTTTTAGCGCAGCTTCTGCGGTTGTAGCCTGTGTGGCAACGGGCGCTGCCTGATTGGCTTGATTGTTTGCACACTGAGCAAAGAGAAGGATTGTTGCGGTTGCCGCTGCAATCGCTGTGAATTTAAATCTTTTCATAGTTTTTATTTGTTATTGTTTCTTTGTTTTGCTACTCTCGGATACGGCCATCGGGTTGTCGCGACGCGCGTCACGGTCTTGCGACTGGGCACATTTTATACCTCTTTTGCGTAGTCCTTTGTTTCCGCTAACGTGTGTGTTTGGGAAACGGCCGTTCTTCTTTAATATTATCGTTATTGACAATAAAGCAATACTTATTGCTATAATTATTGTCGTTAAAAGTAGTGTCTTGAACATTTTTTACTATCAAATAGCAATTGGCGAAAAATAAATTGTTTTTTTATTTTTCTATCGCGCAGTTTGAATATCTTTGCAAAGATACTACTTTTATCGTCCATTTCGACCATAGAGATTTACAAAAAATCTAAATAAATGATTTTAGAGATGATTTTTAATAGATTTTTACAAAATATGCTTAGTTATTAATATAAATTAACAGTGAATGAAGTAATATAGATTATGGTAAAATTGAATTTGAAACCGCAAATGGTTTTTGACTATTTTGCACAGATTTGTGAGATTCCTCACGCATCGAAGCACGAGGAGCAGATTTCTCGTTTCTTGCAGGATTTTGGTAATGGATTAGGATTGGAGACTATTGCAGATGAGGTGGGCAATGTACTTATAAAGAAGCCTGCTACACCGGGTTACGAGGATAGAAAGACTATTATTCTGCAGGGGCATATGGATATGGTGTGCGACAAGCGCAAGGATGTTGAGCACGATTTTTCTAAGGACCCGATTAAGCTTATTGTCGATGGCGAGTGGCTGCGTGCCGACGGTACTACTCTTGGCGCCGATAATGGTATTGGCGTGGCGGCAGGAATGGCTGTTCTTGCCGATAGTACACTGAAACACGGCCCAATAAACTGTCTTTTCACTATTGATGAAGAGACAGGACTCACAGGCGCTATGGCGCTCGATGCCAATTTGTTGCAGGGCGATATTCTCATTAATCTCGACTCCGAGGATGAGGGTGAGATTTTCATCGGTTGTGCAGGTGGTGTTTGCAACTATGCCGATTTTCGTTACATATACGAGCCTATAGCAGGCGACCTTTTCTTTATGAAGGCCGAAATTTCGCAGTTGACAGGTGGTCATTCGGGTGATGATATTAACAAGGGTCGTGCAAATGCCAATAAACTCCTGAACCGTTTCCTCTGTCGTGTGGCCGAGAAGTATGAGTTTTATCTTTGCGATATTGATGGAGGCAGTCTGCATAATGCCATCCCGCGTGATGCGTGGGCTGTATTCGCTGTACAGTCTGAAGATAAGGAGAGTGTGCGTGTCGATTTTAATGTATTTGCAGCCGAGGTGCAGGATGAATATAGCGTAACGGAACCCGATATGAAATTTGTGCTTCAGAGCACCGACCCTGTTGGTCGCGCGATAGATTCTAAAACTACAAAAGGATTGTTGCAATCGCTACACGCAGTGTTCAATGGTGTGTTTGCAATGAGCCAGGATGTCCCCGGTCTTGTAGAGACATCAAGTAATCTTGCTTCTGTGCGCCGAGTGAATAATGGTGTAATTACCGTTACTACAAGCCAGAGAAGTTCTATAGAATCGGCACGTGATAATGTTTCAGATTCGGTGCGTATGGCATTTGAGCTTGGCGGTGCAACAGTAACGACAAAGGGACACTATCCCGGATGGAAGCCCAATATGAACTCGCAGATTATGAAGGTTGCTTGTGAGCAGTATACACGTCTGTTTGGCGGTGAGGCTAAGATTAAGGCTATTCACGCGGGTCTCGAGTGCGGACTTTTCTTGGAGAAGGCACCTCATCTCGATATGATTTCTTTTGGCCCTACAATGCGCGGTGTGCATTCTCCCGATGAGAAACTGAATATACCGTCGACCGAGCGTTTCTGGCAGCATTTGGTGGCAATACTCGAAAATGCGCCATCTAAATAATAAAATGTATATTTCTTCGTTATATTGATGATATACGAAGAATGTAATGAAAAAGATTATATACACACTTATGTTATCGGTTCTCCTTGCTGCTTGTAGCGAGGAGGCCGATTTTTCGTCCGATGCGTCGCTAAGGCTCGAGTTCTCGTGCGATACAATACAGTTTGACACTCTTTTTTCTACCATTGGTTCACCTACTGCGATGATGAAGGTCTATAATCGCAATAATTCGTCGCTGCGATTAAGCAGTGTGAGGTTGGCCGGCGGAGAGTCGGGATTCAGAATCAATGTCGATGGACAATTTGCCGATGTTGTGCGTGACATCGAGATACGTAAAAAAGATAGTATGTATCTCTTTATCGAGGCTACTCTTGATGGCAACGGTGCCGATACTCCGCTTTTCGTCAGTGACTCGGTGCAGTTTACTCTCGAGAGCGGGGTGCAGCAGTATGTAACACTATTGGCATACGGCAGGGATGTGAATTTTTTGCGCGGTGTTACCTATAGTGCCGATGCAAAGATAACGGCAGGACATTATATTGTGTATGACAGCATTGTTGTAGCTCCTGATGTTACATTGTTGATAGAGCCGGGGGTGACACTCTATTTTCACAAGGATGCCGAGATGATTGTGCGCGGAACGGTAAAAGCCGAGGGCAGTCGTGAACGGCCTATCGTCTTTCGAGGCGACCGCACCGATAATATGTTCAGCTATCTGCCATACGACCGCATCCCGGGGCAGTGGGGCGGTGTAACCATCGACTCGACGAGCAACGGAAATATCTTTTCGCACTGCGATATTCACAGCGCAAAATATGGAATAAAAGTGGTTGAGGGTGACACGGTCGCGCAGCGTCTGACGGTAGATGCTTCGCGCATCGAGAATTTCGATGGCAATGCGCTCGAGACTACTATGGCGCGTATCGATGTGAGAAATTCTCTTTTGGCAAATGCGCGTGGCAATTGTGTGAAGGTGGTTGGTGGCAAGGTGCGTTTTGTGCACTGTACGATTGCTAATTTTTATGTATGGAAACAGCGTGACGTTGCGCTGGCACTGCATAATTCTATTGATGGTCGTCCTGCGCCGCTGCGCGAGGCTCTATTTGCCAACTGTATTGTCGAGGGTTCGCGTGAGGATGAGATTATGGGTTATCTTTCGACACTTGGCGATAGCGTTCCCGATTGTCGCAACTATCTTTTTGTGTCGTCACTGCTGAATACTGTTAACGATGGCGACAGTTGTTTTGTCAATAATGTGTTCGATAGTAAGGAGGAGACTCCTTTTGGTGCGCAGCAGTTCCGATTGGTCGATCACTCGGTGTTTATGTATGATTTTCATCTTAGTGATAGTGCTTTGGCACGAGGCGTGGCAGCAAAAGAGTATTCTTCGGCTTTGAAATATGACCTCGACGGTAACGAGCGTCCCGATTCGCTTGCCGATGCAGGGTGCTTCCAATATATTCCTCTGCCCGAAAAGGAGTAGGGTATTTTACTTGAGAATAACGGTTGTTTGAATAGGGCGGTGATCCGATGCTTTAGACTCATTAACGACCTTTGAGCTAAACTTTTCTATTGCCTGCGCGTTGCTGTGCAGTGTGGCAATGTAATCTATTGTTGCCTTTGGAGTGTCGGCGGGGAAGGTGTACTCGTCTATTGGCGAGAGAATATCCCAATTTATTAGCATTGTCTTTATGAACTGCGACTGTGGATTGTCATTAAGGTCGCCTGCAATGAAAAATGGCTTTTGGGCATTTTTTGCGATACTGTCTATGATGGCGAGAGAGGTTAGACGGTCATCTTCGTTCAGTGATAGGTGGGTGCAGGCGAATATGAATTTTGAAAATTCGGTGATAAGCAGTGTGCGTCGCTCTTCGCGTCCCGGGAGAGGAACCCGACGTATAGCGATAGGGCGCTTTTTGCTTAGTATGGCAAGGCCGTATTTTCCGCCCTTGTACTCTATTGCAGTCGAAAAATAAGCCTGCATATTGCTTAGCGTGGCAAGTGTGTCGGCTATGAAAATTCCCTTGCTGCGTCGGGTGACGCTGTCAACCTCTTGTAAGGCAATAACATCTGCATCGCTGCTTTTAATTACATCGGCGGTGCGCTGTATGTCGAGGGTGTTGTCTAATCCTCGGCAGTTTCTTATGTTATAGCTCATTATGCGCAGGGTGTCCTGCGCTGTGGAATTTAATATGGTGGATAGCAATACAAAAAATAGTGCGAATGTTCTACTCATGGTGATAGGGTAGGTGGTTAATGATTGTGTAGGCGCGATAGAGTTGCTCGACAAAGAGCAGACGTATCATCTGGTGCGAGAATGTCATTCGCGAGAGCGATAGTTTCTCGTTTGCTGCCGAGTATACCTTTTGTGAAAATCCGTAGGGGCCTCCCACTACAAAGACGAGACGACGGGTCGAGATGTTCTGCTTGTGCTCTATCCAGGCGGCAAACTCGGTGCTGCGGAACTCTCGGCCTCCTTCGTCAAGGAGTACGATGTGGTCGCCTGGGGCAAAAGATTTTAGAATGAGTTCGCCCTCTTGCTCTTTTTGCTGTGCCTCGCTTAGTTTGCGGGCATTCTTCAGCTCGGGGATTATCTCGGTGTCGAACTGAGTAAAGTGGCTAAGTCGCTTTACGTAGTCGGCAATTCCGCTCGTAATATTGTTGTCGACGGTGCGTCCAACAACCAAAAGGGTTATTCTCATATTCGTTACGTCTTTTATTTACGATGCGAAGATAGGAAAAAAGTGTAATTGTGTTTGCTTTGGTGCTCATATTTATTTATCTTCGCAGGAAAATTGGAAATTTTTTAATTGTGACTACTATGGATATTAAGGACGAACTTATTGAGAGACTTATCGATTTATCGTTTGCCGAGGATATTGGCGATGGCGACCACACTACGCTATCTTCTATTCCTGCCGATGCTATGGGTAAAAATATGCTTCTTATAAAGGAAGATGGTGTACTCGCAGGTGTCGATATGGCAATGCGTATATTCCATCGTTTCGACCCGACACTGCAGGTAGAGGTGCTTATCGAGGATGGTGCCGAGGTGAAGAAGGGTGATATTGCAATGTATGTGACCGGTAGCGTGCGCTCGCTGTTGCAGACCGAACGTCTTATGCTGAATGTGATGCAACGTATGAGTGGCATCGCGACAATGACTCGTCGTTATGTGCGTCAGCTCGAGGGTACAAAAACTCGTGTTCTGGATACAAGAAAGACTACTCCCGGTATGCGCATTATGGAGAAAGAGGCTGTGCGCATTGGTGGTGGAACTAATCATCGTATAGGACTCTTTGATATGATTCTCTTAAAGGATAATCACGTCGATTTTGCCGGCGGAATACAAAAAGCTATTCTGCGTGCGCAGGAGTACTGCAAGGAGAAGGGTAAAGACTTGAAGATTGAGATTGAGGTGCGCAGCCTCGATGAATTGCAGCAGGTGCTCGACCTTGGTGGTGTTCAGCGTATTATGTTCGATAACTTCACTCCCGAGGTTACTCGCAAGGCTGTCGAGATGGTGGCAGGACGTTACGAGACTGAGTCGTCGGGTGGTATCACATTCGATACTCTGCGCGACTATGCTCTCTGTGGTGTCGACTTTATTTCGGTTGGAGCACTTACACACTCGGTGAAGGGGCTTGATATGAGTTTTAAGGCTGTTAAATAATCAAGTTTTGCAAAATTATAGAAAGGGTGGAGGTCTGTTTTATAGGCTTTCACTCTTTTCCTTATTTATATATTGCTTAAATTGGCGGGCGATTAGAAAGAATAACCAATGCCCAACTGATTAGGGATATTCATTGCGAGAAGGGGCGATTTTCAATCGCCGGAAAGCTGATTTTAAAAGAAAAAATCTCTTTTTTTGAAAAATAATTGCTCTAAAATTTGCAGGATTAAAAAAAGAACACTACCTTTGCAACGCAAAATAAGGGTTGAAGCACTTTTTCAACGGAAGTTTGGGTGAGTGGCTGAAACCAGCAGTTTGCTAAACTGCCGTACGGGTAACCGTACCGGGGGTTCGAATCCCCCAGCTTCCGCTCTTAATTTGCTACAGAGATTTGGCGCTTTCGTCTAGTGGCTAGGACACATGCCTCTCACGCATGGAACACGGGTTCGATTCCCGTAGGCGCTACAAAAAAGCAAATATGGGAAAAAGATGGTGCTAGGACACACGTCTCTCACTCATCATCTTGTAACGAACACGAGTTCGATTCCCGTAGGTGCTACAAAAGTAGAAAAACTCTAAAATAAATATTTGGCGCTTTCGTCTAGTGGCTAGGACACATGCCTCTCACGCATGGAACACGGGTTCGATTCCCGTAGGCGCTACTTCGGTTAGAACCATATAAGGTTCTAATTTTTTTTGTTAGATGATGGTGTTATGGCACACGCCTCTCACTCATCATCTTGTAACGAACACGAGTTCGATTCCCGTAGGAGCTACAAAAAAGAAAAACTCTAAAATAAATATTTGGCGCTTTCGTCTAGTGGCTAGGACATATGCCTCTCACTCATCATCTTGTAACGAACACGGGTTCGATTCCCGTAGGCGCTACTTTGGTTAGGACTCTATGAGGTTCTAATTTTTTTTGTTAGATGATGGTGCTAGTGGCCCACGCCTCTCACTCATCGTCTTGTAAAGAACACGGGTTCGATTCCCGTAGGCGCTACTTTGGTTAGAACCACTAAGGTTCTAATTTTTTTTTTGTTATATGATGGTGCTAGGACACACGCCTCTCACTCATAGTCTTGTAACGAACACGGGTTCGATTCCCGTAGGCGCTACTTTGGTTAGAACCATTAAGGTTCTAATTTTTTTTTGTTAGATGATGGTGCTAGGACACACGCCTCTCACTCATCATCTTGTAACGAACACGGGTTCGATTCCCGTAGGCGCTACTTTGGTTAGGACTCTATGAGGTTCTAATTTTTTTTTGTTATATGATGGTGCTAGGACACACGCCTCTCACTCATCATCTTGTAACGAACACGAGTTCGATTCCCGTAGGCGCTACTTTGGTTAGGACTCTATGAGGTTCTAATTTTTTTTGTTTATCTGCATATCTATTCTTAACTAATCTGACTAATCTTTTAATCTGTTGCGTTTTTAACTCTTTGTTGTTATCTTTGTGGTTTATCGTGAAAATGTACTATGTTCGCTGCGAAATGTCAAAGTAACTTTGGCTATCTCGCTCGTTTGTAATATTTTCTGCAACAAAAACTAAAAATAAAACCGAAAAACTACTAAAACAAAAACTTATGTTGACTAAATTGTTTGGCTTCAATCCTAAGGAGACTACCATACGCACTGAGGTTATGGCGGGATTGACGACTTTCTTGACTATGGCCTATATCTTGGCAGTGAATCCCAATATTCTGAGCGAGACGGGAATGGATAAAGGGGCGCTATTTACCACTACTGTAATAATGGCGGGTATCTCTACTATCTTTATGGGACTTTATGCTAAATTGCCGTTGGCTCTTGCACCCGGTATGGGATTGAATGCTTTTTTTGCCTATACGGTGTGTACAGTGATGGGATATTCGTGGCAGTTTGCACTTACGGCTGTATTCTTGGAGGGACTTCTTTTTATTTTGCTTACTGTCACTAACCTGCGCGAGAAAATTGTGGATGTTCTGCCCGATACTCTTAAGAAGGCTATAAGTGCGGGTATAGGACTTTATATAGCTTTTATTGGACTGAAAAGTGCTAATATTATTGTAGATAATCCTGCAACGCTTGTCAGTCTTGGTGATATTACTACCGGCTCGGCTCTGTTGGGTGTAATAGGTATTGCTGTAACATCTATCTTGCTTGTAAAAAATGTCAAGGGTGCGCTCCTCTTCGGTATTCTTCTTACTACTCTATTGGGTATTCCTCTTGGGGAAACTAATTTTGATGGTATTGTGAGTGTTCCTCCTAGTATTGAGCCAATATTTATGCAGTTCGAGTGGACTAATATATTCACTAAGGATATGTTGGTGATTGTATTTACATTACTTTTTGTCGACCTGTTCGATTGTATAGGTACTGTAATTGGTGTTACCGAGCGTGCGGGAATGGTGAAAGATGGTAAGATACCACGTTTGAAGGAGGTGTTTATGGTGGATTCTGTTTCGACCGCAGTTGGTGCTATGATGGGTACAAGTACTGTGGCTGTATATGTCGAGAGTGCTGCGGGTGTGAACGAGGGTGGTCGAAGCGGACTGACAGCGTTTACTACGGGTCTCTTCTTCTTGCTGGCGCTATTCTTGTCGCCTCTGTTCCTTGCTATCCCTGCTGCGGCTACTACACCGGTGCTTGTATTGGTGGGACTAATGATGATGGGCTCGGTGCTGAATGTTAATTTCTCGGATTATTCCGAGTCGATTCCTGCGTTCATCTGTATTCTGTTTATGCCGCTATGCTATAGTATTTCGGATGGTATAGTGCTTGGACACTTGTCGTATATATTTATAAATTTGCTTAGTGGAAAGTATAAGAAGGTGAGCATAGGTATGTGTATCCTTGCTGTTTTCTTCTTGCTGAAATTTATAGTTTGATTCTGATAGTCGTTGTATCTTTGATATTTCAATAAAAACAGATGGCATAGACAAAAAAATATGCCATCTGTTTTTATTTGCTTTCCCAAAAATCTAAATATGCTTGTGCTACTTTCCTGGGTAGGTGGTGACGCTCTATGAGTCTGATACTATCGCGCTGCATTGTGGCAATATGCTCTTTATTCAATAGTATCTCACGTAGTTTGTTGTATACATCTTCTTCGTCGGGGATTACGTTTACCATTGGGCGGAGTTCGTGTTCGCCTAATATCTCGTAACACTCCTCTTCGGCGCCACCGACGACTATCTTGCCTTTTGAGAGGGCTAACAGGGCGTTCATTCCGGGAGAGTAACCATATAGCTGGTCAAGGAGAATGTCGCAGTCGTCTACCATCTTGCTGTATTGGGCGAACGGGATATTTTCGGCTTTTAGTATCTCGCATTCGTCGGGGTAGCCGGTGTGTAGGCGCTCAAGGGCACGTAACATTATATCTGTGCCTTTGTATATGCTACGGCTCTTTTGTATGCCGATGAAGAAACGCACTTTGCGCTTGCCGTCGTATGGGGTAAATTGTAGCTCTTTGTCAATGTCTATGGGAAAGGGAATGTATGTCAATTTTCGGGTATATTTCTCTTTGTAGGCTGTGTGGTACTCATACATTCCTGCTATTATGCCGTTGCAGTCGTTGGCAATGTAGTGGTTAAGGTGGGCTTTGGGTGTGTTCTGCCAATCGGCTATCTGCTCTCGTGTGTAGTCATTGAGAATCTCTTTGTCTCCCACATTAAAATCGGAGTAGCGGAACACGCGAGGGGTCGCAGTGGCGCTCTCGACCCACAAAGCGTCCATCCCAAAGGCGCCTAGGAAAATTTTTTTATTGTGTTGTCGCAGATAACGGTATATTGCTTCTATCTTCTCGGCTTTTAGCTCAAGGAACATTGGGTTTATCAGCTGCACAATATCGTAGCCACGCAGACGGGGTAGGGTGCAGAGTGTTTTTATAAGATACTCTATGCCGCCCCATTTTGTGTAGTTGTTGCGTACAAGTGAGATGTCACGCTTGTAGTCTTTCCAAAAATCGCCGTTACTGACTACGCAGACGGTGTGCCCTAAGCTGCGAAGTCCTTGGGCAAGTGTCCAATGGACATTGCTGTATTCGCCTATGAGTAGTATCTTCATCTTTTTGCAGGTTTTTCGTTTGGTGTTATTTGACGAAGAATAGTAAGACCTATCTTGCTGTTTGCCAAGAATCGGAATAGAATGTATTTGATGCTGTGGCTAAGATAGGGCAGCGGATAGAGCGATAGTGGATGCAGACGCTCTTTGCATAGTATGTGTATCTGTTTGGCACTCTCGTTGTTATATAACAAATTAAGGATTGTGTCGACGGTGAGCATCGACATTTTTCGCTTCATTGCCTTGCGCTGTATCTTGTTGCTTGTCTCTTCTTGTTTTTTGCGAAAGCGGGTGAGGCGCTCGAGCAGTGAGAAGAGGTCGTCGAGGCGCTTCTCTTCGAACTTCTTGTCGCTGCTTGATGTTGTCGAGCCGGGGCGCAAACAATAGTTGTAGATTACTGCATTGCTGTCGATGAGGCTGGTTGCGTGATAGTGTAGCTTTACATTGAACTCTTCGTCCTCGTGAAAGACGTTGGTTGCAAACTCTATATTGTGTTTCAATACTACACTGCGCTCGAATATATAGGTGCAGGGGCTGCCCGAGAGGTTGTTTTCGGCCATATATACAGCACCGCTGATTATGTTGCTCGTTTTTATTGTCGTTGAAGTGGTTGGGCCCGACAAACTGCTCTCATCGGTGCATATACGATAGTGGAAACGGAATACTTGTGGCAGTTCTTCGCGTATGATGTCCAGGCAAGGAGCAAGGCTCTTGGGTTGCAGGCAGTCGTCGGCATCGATGAACTGTATATAGCGACCGCGTGCCTCGGTGATGCCTCGGTTGCGGGCTGCACCGGGTCCTGCATGGCTTATCTTGTGAAGATATACGGGGTAGTCGGCAAAGGTCTCACTGAGCCAATATGGTGGCTCATCGGAACCATCGTCTACTACTATGATTTCGTAACTGTCGGGGGTAATATCTTGCTCTACAATGCTTTTCACGCAACGTGTTAATAGCTCGCGTGGCAAATTGTAGTGTGGTATTACTATTGACAGAAATATCATATCTTAAAAGCAGTTTGAAAATCTATAAAAACTATTTATGCCCTTTTAGCATAGCTTCTTATGGAATATCGCATAGAGTCGGCTGTGGAGAGAGGCACCGAACAGGGCAAATGTGGTGTACTTTATTTTTGTCTTAAAGGGTACCTCTTTCTGATAGAGTGTCTTTAAGGGGATATTCTCACCTTTGAGTAAGTCGCAGGCTGCTTGTTGCTGTTGCCTGCTGCCGTCGCTGCAACGGAGTAGGTCGGTGAGGTTGTCAAGGGCGCGGAAGAGTATATCGTGGCTCTCGGCTTCCATCTTGTACTCGTTCTTGACTTTTTTGTAGAGATTGACGAGGTTTTTGTATCGGAACTGCTGGGTGGCAAAGGAGTAGCTGTTCGATATGCTGCCTTCGTGGTCGTAGTAGTAGTAGAAACCGGCATCGGAGTAATAGACGGTCTGACTGCTCTCTATGAGGGTGGGGGTAACCATAGTGTCTTCGAAAACTTCGCCTTCGGGATAGCGTACGAAGAAAAAGAGCTCGGAGCGGTAAATTTTGTTGCACGAGTAGCTGTGTTCGTATCCTTTGCGCCTTATCCAATCGCTGAATATATTGCTGCTGCCGGTGATTTTCTCGGGCTTGAACGAAATTATATGGCTGTTGGGCGACTCGTAGTGCTCAATAACGGGATATTCTAGGATGTCGATATCGGGGTTCGATGCCAATATGCGCATATTGTAGTAGTAGGTTCCCGATGCTACGGTATCGTCGCCGTCGACAAATGTAATGTATTCGCCCCGGGCAACGGCAAGGCCTGCATTGCGTGCCGAGGAGAGACCGCCGTTTTTCTTGTGTATGACGCGCACTTTGTCGCACTCTTGTGCATATCGGTCACAAATGGCGCCGCAGTTGTCGGGAGAGCCGTCATCGACAAGAATCAGTTCATAGTCGGTGTATGTTTGCTGCAAAATGCTTTCTATGCAATTTTGCAGGTGTCGTCTGACTTTGTAAACCGGAACTATGATGCTTAATTTCATCTCTCTTGTGGCCGCTTTTTTTAATTACCTGCGAAGATAATAAAATTTTATATGTGCTGTTCTTTTATTTGGAAAAAATATTAGGGTGGGTATTAGAAGCTGTTTAAATTTCAAAAATATACTTTTTAATAGAAGCAGGGCTGTAAATATTTATTGCTGTAGATGCCTGCCTTTTGGGTATTTTTATTATCTTCGCAAGATTTTTGTATTATAGAATAGGACGAAGAGTTTTTTCGCAATGGGCGAATCGAATGATAATGGTGTAGAACAGGGTAGCTACGGTCGTACTGTCAAATATCTTGGAATTTTTGGAGGGGCACAAGGGGTGTCTATGCTCCTGAATTTGTTGCGTAATAAGGTGGCGAGTGTACTCTTGGGTGTCTCGGGACTCTCGGTGATTGCTATCTTCAATCGCACGATACAGATGTTCAGTGACTGTACGGGACTTAGTCTCTCGTTCAGCGCCATAAGAACTATGGCCGATGCATACGAGAATGCCGATGCGCACGTTGTGCAGCGATGTGTAAAGGTGGTGCGCAGTGTGGCTTTTCTGACAGGTATTGTGGGTATGCTGCTTATGCTGTGTGTGACGCCCTTCATCAGTGAATGGATTTTTGGCGAAAATCATACTTACTATTTGCCACGATTTTTGATGCTTGCCCCTGTGGTCTTTTTTATGGCAATTTCTAATGGCGAATTGGCTATTCTACGTGGTGTCAAGCAGCTAAATAAGGTGGCGGTATACACTTTTGCAACAGCTTTAATATCGCTGCTTGTTGCTGTGCCGCTGTACTACATTATGGGCGTCGGTGGTATTTTCCCGACTATTTTGCTCACAGCATTTTTGCAGATGTGTGTGTTGCTCTATTTTTCGTTTCCGTTGTACCGATATAGCGTATCGCCATTCTCGACGAGGCTTTTGCGTGAAGGGTGGGATATGGTGAAATTGGGCGCAGGATATATCTATGCCTCTATTCTGGCGTCGTGTGCTATGTGGTTTATTTGTGCAATGCTCTCGGATATTGGCGATGGCGAGACTGCAGGACTCTTTACTGCCGGCTTGGCTATGGTCACTATGCTGCCGGGAATACTGTTTGCTGCACTCGACTCGGAATATTATCCTCGACTATCGGGGGTGGCAAAGAGGGTGGTTCCACGCAATGGAATGGTGAATGAGCAGGTCGAGGTGCAGCTACTCATTCAATCGCCGATTCTTATGGCTTTTATGGTGGCAATGCCTTTGTTGATTCCGCTACTATATGATAGCGACTTTATGCCTGCGGTAGCAATTGCTCAGGTGGCAATGCTGGGTATGTTTATGCGTACAATGACCTATCCAATTTCGTTTCTGCCACTGGCATCGAGCGACTCGCTGCTTTTCTTGGGGTTGGAGTCGGTATATAATATAATGCTTGTGCTTTTTGTGCTTGCCGGATACTCTTCATATGGTGTGTTGGGGGTTGGTATGGGAGTTGCTCTTACGCATATAGTTGATTTTGTTATTGTATATACTGTGGCGCGTTTCAAATACGGGTTCTCATTGTCGCGTCGTGTTGTTGTTTATTTTATTATGCAGTTACCATTGATGTTGGTGGCCCTATCACTCTCGTTTGTGCAACCCGATGGTCTGTTCTATTGGATTGGAAATAGTGCGTGTGTGCTGTTGTCGTCACTTGTTTCGCTCTATTTCTTGCATAAGTACTCGGGTCTCTTGGGTAAAATAGTGAATAGGTTCAGACGTAAAAGGGGGTAAAAGGGGGTAAAAAGGATAGTGTGATGATAAGATTTCTTTATATATTTATTGCTTTTCTGCTTGCGTGGCCTGTAAATGTGGTGGCGCAGGGTAACGACAGCATAGAGCTTGCTTCGCCATTTGACTTTCCGCTGCTTCTGAGTGGTAACTTTGGTGAACTGCGCTCGAATCATTTTCACGGAGGATTGGATTTTAAAACACAAGGGGTGGTGGGTAAGCCTATACGTGTTCCTGCCGATGGATATATCTCGCGTGCAACGGTCACTCCGGGTGGATACGGCAGGGCTTTATATGTCACTCACAGGTGTGGATATATTACGGTATATGGTCACCTTGAGGCTTTCCCCGACAGCATAGCTGCGAGGATACGTGCCAAACAGTATGCCGAGGAAAAATTTTCGGTCGACATAAACTTTGAACCTTACGAATTTCCGGTGAAGCGTGGTGAGGTGCTTGCTCTTGCCGGAAACACGGGATACTCTTTCGGTCCGCATTTGCATTTCGAGGTACGTGCCGCCAGTGGCAATGAGATGATAAATCCTATTCGATTCTATCATAAGCAGTTGACAGATACACGTCCGCCACGTGCACACGCGGTGGCGGTATCGCCCTATCCGGGTGGTGGAGTTGTGAATGGTGGTGCTACAACTGTTACGCGCAGAGTAAAGGGGGGGCAACTGCGCGATACTCTGCGCGTGTGGGGTATGGTAGAACTCTCGGTAAGGGCAAATGATTATATGGATAACACTAATAATAATTATGGTGTTTACTCTATTGATTTATTTGTCGATGACTCATTGCGTTTCAGCAGTCGGATGGATGGTTATTCGCGCACCGAAAATCGCTTGATAAATGCTTGGGTCGACTACGACCGTTACATAAAGCGGGGCGAGTGGTATCAGCATACGTCGGTGCAGGAGAATAATCCGCTGCGCATAATCTCGGTCGATGATAATAGGGGATGGATTACTATAGACCAAGAGCGTGTATATAATGTGAAACTTGTTCTTGGCGATTATCACGGAAATAAAAGCAGTTACCGTATGGCGTTGCGTGGGGTGCGCGACTCTGTTCCACCTGTTGAGTCGTTGGATGCTCACTATCTCTATTGGTTCCTTAATAATGAGTTGGCTTATCCCGGTATGAGGCTCTCAATTCCTCGTGGCGAACTTTTCGAGAATGCTCTGCTCGTTGTGACCGAGGATAGTGCTGCGCGCAATGTGTCGCGACGATATAATATAGGTAGCAAGATATATCCTCTGCGTGGAAAGGGCTCAGTCGCTTTTGAGATATTGGATACATTGCAAGGTGTTTCGCCCGAGAAGTATTATGTGCGTAGAGTGACAAAAAATGGTGGTACTAATGTTGGCGGAGTATATAATAACGGATGGGTGACTGCCGATATTTCACAGCTTGGATGCTACGAGGTGGGGATTGATACTTTTCCTCCCAAACTTAGGCCGGTGAACGAGAAAAGATGGTCGCGCAGCGGTGTAATAACATTTGCTATGGGCGATAAGGGGCGCGGAATAAAGGAGTTTAAAGGACTTATAGATGGTGCTTTTGTGCTCTTTGAGTATAGTAGCAAAAATGGCCGAATTACTTGTAATCTCAGGCGTGAGAAAATAAAACGCGGGGTACATACCTTGCTGCTGACGGTTACCGATAATGCGGGAAATACAACGGTTGTAGAAAAAAAGATTAGATATTAATAATATAAACAAATGATTATGAAAAAGATTCTATTGTCAGTCATCTGTGCTCTCTTTTCGTTTATGACAGCAGATGCGTGTACCAATTTTATCGTCGGCAAAAAAGCATCGGCCGACGGTTCGGTGTTTATCTCGTACAGTGCCGACAGCTATGGAATGAGTGGTTTTGTGGCGCATTTCCCTGCGGCAATTCACCCCGATGGTACAATGCGCGAGATTTATAATTGGGATTCGGGAGACTATTTAGGTTGTATCCCCGAGGCTCGTCGCACCTACAATGTGCTTGGAAACATCAACGAGTATCAGGTGGCTATCGCCGAGACTACTTTCGGTGGTCGTGAAGAGCTTGTCGATACAACAGGGCTTATCGATTATGGTAACCTCATATATATTGCTCTTCAGCGTTCAAAGACAGCGCGTGAGGCTATTGATGTTATGACATCTCTTGTTCAGGAGTATGGTTATTACAGCAGTGGTGAGAGTTTCTCTATTGCCGATAAAAATGAGGCGTGGATACTTGAGATGATTGGAAAGGGTGGAAAAGAGAAAGGTGCCGTGTGGGTGGCAATACGCATCCCCGATGACTGCATCTCGGCACACGCCAATCAGGCTCGCATCCGTAAATTCGATATGAAGGACAAGGAGAATGTTCGTTACTCGAAAGATGTAATTAAGTTCGCACGTAAGATGGGTTACTTCGATGGAAAAGACGAGGATTTTGACTTTGCTGCGGCCTACTGTCCGGCCGACTTTGGCGGTCTGCGTTACTGTGATGCGCGTGTGTGGAGCTTCTTCAATATGTTCGGTGCCGAGGATATGAATAAATATCTTGCGTGGGCGTCGGGCGACGCAACAGCCGAGCCTATGCCTCTTTATATGAAGCCTAAGGCACCCGTTACTCTTAAGGATATGCAGAATGGAATGCGCGACCACTACGAGGGTACTCCTTTCGACGTAACAAAGGATTTGGGAGCGGGACCCTTTAATATGCCTTATCGTCTGTCGCCTCTCAGCTTCAAGGTCGATGGAAAAGAGTATTTCAACGAGCGTCCTATCTCCACTTTCCAGACAGCCTTTACATTTGTTGCTCAGCTGCGTAGCTTCTTGCCCGACGCTGTCGGTGGAGTTATGTGGTTTGGTACCGACGATGCCAATATGGTGGTATTCACTCCCGTATATTGCTGTGCAACAGAGGTGCCCGACTGCTACAAAGAGTGTTATGCCGATCCCGTTGAGTTCTCTTGGAAATCCTCTTTCTGGGTGTTCAACTGGGTGGCTAATATGATATATCCCAAATACTCTATGGTGATTGAGGATATGCGTGGTGTGCAGAGTGCTTTGGATACAAAATACTATGCTCAGAGCAAGGAGGCCGAGGAGCAGGCACTTGCAGTTATCGACGCTTCGCCCAAATATGCCGTTAAGATACTTACCGACCTCACCTGCAATAGTGCTGAGGATGCTCTTGCCGAGTGGAAAAAATTCGGCGAGAAAATCATTGTAAAGTACAACGACTTTGTGGTGAAGGAGGAGAAGAACGGCAAGCTATTGCGTGGAAAGACAGGTCTTGCAGGCAAAATTGTTCGTCCCGGATATCCCGAGGAGTACAAACGTGCTATCGTGGAGCAGACAAAAGATAAGTATCTTATCCCCCAAGCAAAGTGATATTTGATATAGAATAGAGTATATTGTTATTTAATATGCGTATTAAATTTTTTTAAGAAAAAATAGACAGCATCTAAAATAATTGCATATCTTTACGCGATAGTTGTTTAATTACATTAGGTGGAGTCTGTAATTTCGGGAACCACTTGTTTGGAACAGCTGTTTTTTATACAACTGCACTATTGATGAAATAAGAATCATAAAATATATCTAACTAATTTAAAAATTCATAACTTATGGATCAGGAATTAATTAAAATGGTGACTGCGAAGGCCAATGAGTGGCTCTCTCCCGCTTATGACGAGGAGACACGCAAAGAGGTACAGGCTATGCTCGACAACGAGGACAAGACTCCTCTTATCGATGCCTTCTACAAGGAGCTTGAGTTTGGTACCGGTGGCCTGCGCGGTATTATGGGTGCAGGTAGCAACCGTATGAACATCTACACTGTTGGTCGTGCTACACAGGGATTGGCAAACTATCTTAACGAGTGTTTCAAAGACCTTGAGCAGATTTCTGTGGTTGTTGGTCACGACTGCCGTAACAACAGCCGTCTCTTTGCCGAGATTTCGGCAAACATCTTCTCGGCTAACGGTATCAAGGTTTACCTTTTCGAGGATTTGCGTCCTACACCTGAGATTTCATACGCTATACGTTACCTCGGCTGTCAGAGTGGTGTGAATATCACAGCAAGCCACAATCCCAAGGAGTACAACGGTTACAAGGCTTATTGGGACGACGGTGCACAGATGCTCTCTCCTCACGATGTAAACACTATCAAGAATGTAGAGAGTGTTAAGGTCGAGGATATCAAGTTCCAGGGCAACCCCGAACTCATTCAGATTATCGGTGAGGATGTCGACAATGCTTTCCTCGACGAGGTTAAGACTCTTATCATCGACCCCGAGGTTATAGAGCGTCACAAAGACCTTAAGATTGTCTATACTCCTATTCACGGTTGCGGTCGCGTTCTCATTCCTTCATCACTTCGTCGCTGGGGCTTCGAGAATATCCACTGCGTCGAGGAGCAGATGGTTAAGGATGGAAACTTCCCTACAGTAGTATCGCCCAACCCCGAGAACCCCGAGGCTATGACAATGGCTATCGACCTTGCAAAGAAAATTGATGCCGACCTTGTAATGGCTTCTGACCCCGATGCCGACCGTCTCGCAATCTCTTGCAAGAACGACAAGGGTGAATGGATGATTATCAATGGTAACCAGACTTGTATGATGTTCCTCTACTACATTATTACACAGTACACTAAGCTGGGTAAGATGACTGGTAAGGAGTTTGTTGTTAAGACAATAGTTACGACAGAGGTTATTAAGAATATTGCCGAGAAGAACAACCTTAAGATGTACGACTGCTACACAGGTTTCAAGTGGATTGCTAAGGTTATCCGCGACAACGAGGGTATTGCAAAGTATATCGGTGGTGGAGAGGAGAGCTTCGGTTTCTTGGCCGAGGACTTCTGCCGCGACAAGGATGCTGTTTCGGCTTGTAGTCTCATTGCCGAGGTTGCTGCTTGGGCAAAGGATAACGGCAAGAGTCTCTATGAGCTTTTGATGGATATCTACGTAGAGTATGGCTTCTCTAAGGAGATTACCGTAAACGTGGTTAAGCCGGGAAAGAGCGGTGCCGATGAGATTCGTCAGATGATGGAGAACTTCCGTGCTAATCCCCTCAAGGAGATGGCAGGTGAGAAGGTTGTTTGCTACAAGGACTTCAAGGCTATGAAGCAGACCGACGTAAATGGTAACGTAACCGATATTGATATGCCCGAGCCCTCTAACGTACTTCAGTACTTTACCGAGAGCGGCAACAAGGTATCTGTTCGTCCTTCGGGAACCGAGCCTAAGATTAAGTTCTATATGGAGGCTAAGGGTGTTATGAAGACACGCGAGGACTTCGAGGCTGCTACTGCTGCTGCCGATGCTCTTATTGTCAAGATGAAAGAGGCTCTCTCTATCTGATAATAAGATAATAAAAAATATTCAGCGTTGATGGTTTATAACTGTCAACGCTGTTTTTTTGCGTTGCCTCCTCGGGAAGGCTGATAACCTCTTTTGTTAATAATATAAAAATTATATATATATATTATTGTTAAATGGTAAAAAGTGATTAACTTTCCAAGTTTTAAATATAATCTATACAAGTTAACTTCTTATCGGCAGAAAAAATAATTATTTTTAAACTAAATTTATATCTATGAACCTACAACAATTAAAAACAAAGTTGGTTGCGGCTGCTATGATAGCTGTAACCATTCCTGTAGTTGCGCAGGTCGAGGTTAACTATGAGAAGTACCCCGATTATGCTCCTCCTACAAGGGGTGACAAGACTCTTATGATTCGTAAGGGTGATGCCACAAAGACACGCCCTGTGCGAGTGAATAACGCTACAAACAAGCACTTTCCCACAATTTTTAATCAGGATGGTGGTTCGTGTGGTTCAGCATCTCGTATCTCGTATATGTTCACTTACGAGATTAACGCTCTGAGAAATGCCGATGCGTCGGAGCCCGAGAATATCTATCCTTCACACTTTACCTGGTTGCTCACAAACTCGGGTTCGTCGAAGGACCAGATGGCTATTGCCAACGGTATTCCTAATATCGAGGTTTACGGCGGTCGTACCTACTCGGCACTCTTCGGTAATCAGGATTGTGCCGACAATGACTTTGGTTGGATGCAAGGCTATGATAAGTGGTACTCGGCAATGTTCAATCGTTTGGGCAAGACAACCAATTTCCCAATGTCGGTAGAGACCGAGGAGGGACGTGAGGCTGTAAAGAACTGGTTGTGGAATCACAACGGCGACAAGGATTTTGCTGCCGGAGGTATCTGTGGTATCGGTGTTGCGAGTGCCGGTACTTGGCTCAGAATACCTAACACTGCAAAGAACCGCGAGCTTGGCGTAAATAATATGTATTACGTTGGCGCTTGGGGCAAGCAGGTCGATCACGCGCTTACAATCGTTGGATATGACGATGAGATTGAGTTCGACCTCGATGGTAACGGTGTTTCGGGCGAGAAAGAGAAAGACGAGGTAGGTGCTTGGATTATCGCTAACTCTTGGGGTTCATCGTGGTGTAACAGCGGTTTCATCTACTGTCCCTACAAGAACGCTGTGACACATGCTAACTCTACCGATTACTATTGGCCCGAGATTTATCACATACGCAAGAACTATCGTCCAATACGTACAATGAAAATTGAGATGGAGTACTCGAAACGCAGCGAGCTGATGCTTTCGGCAGGTATCTCATCGGATATAAATGCGACAACTCCCGAGAAGATTGTAAACTTCGAGCATTTTAAATATGCGGGTGATGGTGATGGCGAGAATGGCGATGCTCTGATGCCTATGCTTGGTCGTTGGAAGGATGGTATACACTACGAGCCAATGGAGTTTGGTTATGACCTTACCGACCTTTCTGCGGGATTCGATACACGTAAACCTCTAAAGTATTTCTTCGTTATCCAGTCTAAGGTTAGTGCTTCGGGTAACGGTAAGGTACATAAGTGCTCTATTCTCGACTATGAGTTCGACGAGAATGGTGTTGAGTTCCCCTGTGATATTCCCGAGGGTGGTGTTAAGATAAAGACTCTTGGTAGCAAGACATATATCTCGGTTGTTGTTACCGGTGAGCCTTTGAATGTTCCTCGTAACGCAATGCTCGAGGCAGGCAAACTCACTTGGGATGTTCCCGCTCTCTCTACCTACGAGCTTCTTGGTTATAATATCTATAATGGAGCACAGCTTGTTAAGCGTTTGGAAAAGGATGTAACAAGCTTTGATGCAGGTGATGTTACTTCATACACTCTTGCGGCTGTATATGATATAAACGGTAAGGAGGCCGAGTCGACACGTGTTACTCCTACTGTTGTAACAGCTTTCCAGGGTTCTGTGCCCGAGAAGAATAATGTTCACGGATTCCAGACTTCGGGATTCGAGATAAAAGACCTGTTCAATGAGGTTCTTCCCACTGCTACAATCGAGTTCTGGTTGAATCCTACTACTTGCGTTGATTATAATCAGCAGATGGGTCCCGGTTGGGCCGAGAATTTTATGTTGCATACAACATCTTCGTCGCAGTTGGTTGTAGGATGGAATACCGGCGCACGTATCGAGTCGGCTGCAAATGCGCTTGCTGCAAGAAAATGGCATCACGTGGCCGTAGTGGTTAATGGTAACACTATGACTGCATACGTCGATGGCGAGAATGTGGGCGAGTGCACATCGGGTATTAATGGCATTGGCGGATTCGGTTCACTCGTTGTGGGTGGAACAACATCGGCTACAGCTATCAACGGTAGTATGGATGAGTTCCGTGTTTGGAATACAGTACGTACACCGTCGCAGATTAAGTCTATGATGTATTACGAGGTTGCCGATGCTGCAAATAACCCCGACCTATTGGCATATATCAATATGAACGAGGATGAAAATGGCAAACTGTTCGACGTTAAGGGTCACGAGGTTGTTACATTGGAAGGTCGTCACAGAACAATCGCCAACACAACTTTGTTGGTTGATAAGCGCGAACTTGTTTCGTCGTTCGAGCTTCCCGAGGCTCCCTATTACTCAAACAGCTCGCTAAGCATCAAGAATACCTCATCGGCAAATGCAATTAAATTCTTGTGGGAGGCCGATGGCAAGCAGTATGGTGTTCAACATCCCGATATTGTATTTGATAGTACAGGCGAGAAGACAATTACTCTTACCGTTTACGATGGACTTGGTAACTCGGCAAAGAGTGAGCAGAAACTCACCGTTGAGTCTCTTCCTCTTCCTGTTGCAGGCTTCAAGGCTGCCGAGACTGCTACTGTGGGCGAGCGCATCAGCTTCATAAACACCACAACTCCTCTTACCGGCAGCTTCGAGTGGCTGATGCCCGGCGCCGAGGTCGAGAGCGTTAAGACTGTGAATGCAGCAGCTACATACAACGAGCCGGGATTCTATACCGTAACGCTTAAGGCTACTAATGCGGCAGGTACATCGGAGTACTCTAAGACAATTACTGTGGGTAACGTAACTCCCGATGTCGACTTTAAGATTGAACCGGCTGTATTGCATAAGGGTGGTACTGTCAAATTATTAGACCAGAGTAAGTATTTGCCGACAAAGTGGCATTGGATAGTATCCGACCGTTATCATCACTATGTATCTTCGGAGCAGAACTTCGAGATGAAGATGGATGAGCCCGGTATTTATAAAGTATCATTGGAGGCATCGAACCACGTTGGTACAGGAGTGGGTACACGCGGAAATGCTATCGTGGTGTGCAACGCCGACTCTAAGACCGGACTTAACTTCCGTGGTGAAAAGACCGAGCTTGTTACATTCAAAAATCCGTTGACTCTTAGCACAACAAGGGCCTTTACAATGGATTGGTGGATGAACGCCAAGAAGAATATTACCGCATCGCACGCTATCGGTGGAACAATGGGTGATATGCTCATCTGTTCGCTTGGCGATGGTTCTCTATCATTCTCTATGGGTGGTACCGTTTATACATCTAATGCCACTTTCTTCAAGGTGGGTGAATGGCACCACTATGCTCTTGTATTCGACAAGGGTAATCTGCATCTCTATCGTGACGGTGAGAGTATTGAGACTATCTACACTCGCTTTAAGAGTCAGTTCCCCACAATGCCCGAGACATTTACTCTTGGTGGTTCACAGGGTGCTATGAATGCAGTTATCGATGAGTTCCGCATTTGGAATAGTGCTCTTACAAAAGAACAGATTCTTGAGTATGCAAATGCTCCCATCGAGGATGTAAAGAGTGCCGAGCGTGAGCACGCTCTTGTCCTTTATTATCAGTTTAATCAGAGCTCAGGTGATGTTCAGGATGCTACATCAAATGCTAACAACGGTGTACGTTCGGGATTTGGTCCCGAGGGTGATGCCTGGAGTTCGTCACTTGGTGCATTCTGCTTAAGTATGACCGAGCTTGACGATGTTGCGGCTACTTACCTAAAGAACTATAAGAAGCCTTTCTTGCACACAGGTACTTCGGTTAACCCCTCGATAAAGATTTGTATGAGTCTGCAGCAGAATAGCGAGCAGTCACCCTGGCACATCGAGAATCCTGTTGTAAACGGAAAGGTAACAACCGGTTTCTATGTAAATACCAACGAGGGCGATGCACTTGCACTCACACTTAAGGAGTATGACTTCGAAGCCGAGCTTGCCGACCATAAGTTGTATCAGACAATTACTCTGCCGGCAGGACACTATGTATTTGGTGTTAAGCAGAAGGTTGCTATGCAGGACGATTATTCTTATATTGTTGTTGCCGAAGGTAATACTATACCCGATACCGAGGATATTACCGAGGCTTTGGCAAGCGCTAAGTTCACCGAGGGCGAGGTGTCGTTTACCGTTTCTAAGGAGACTGAGGTAACTGTTGGTTTGCTTATGAATACTCGTGGTTATACCAATCTTATTATCGAGAGTTTCTACCTTGCCAAGAAGATTACAAACGATGACTTTGCTTGGTCGGATATTGAGAATGTGACCGAGGAACAGAGTGTTATCAAGGTTAATGTTAAAGGCAGCGAGGTTGAGTTCTGTACCGAGGCTGCTCGTCGCGTAACTGTTTACAATGTATATGGTGCCGTTGTTGCCGACGAGGTGGTGGATGGCGTATTGCGTCTCTCACTCCCACGTGGTATATATCTCATCGAGGGTACTAAGTTTATCGTAAGATAAATTTCCTGAGATATAATTTAATATTAGGCGCACAACCTTTCGAGTTGTGCGCCTAATATGTTTTTATGGCGTGGGACGATTTTGTACCTGCTATAAAATAACCACTCATTGCGTGTAGGGGCGATTTCTAATCGCCCGAATTATAGTAGGTTACAGGTGTTTATTATAACTTATTTATTTCCCTTTGTAGTTGTTCCAAAAATCTTGCTCCGTGCCCTCCATCCATTTGTACGTGGTGAAATTGGAATGATATTGGCAGGGTGGCCTTAAACCATCCTTTGCGATATTTCCCCCACATTACCATAGGATTACTGAATTTGTCGGTGTATTGGTTGATGATGCTGTCGAGTTCGGTTTCTATCATTGCCGATGTTCCGATAATCATATAATCCTCTAAAAAGGTGCTTTCGCACTCGTGGCAAGCCTTTTGTGTGAGTCGATTGTAATTGTCGGCAAACTCTTTTATATCATCGGTAAATGGTATATCACAGGAACTTATTCCTCCCTTTATGTTTTTTACAATTACATTTATGGCAATGTGGTTGTATTGGAATAGTTTACCTTGTTCGGGTAAAAGATAAAACTCTTCGATGCTGCTTGCTGCTTTTCCTATGCAATGGCAGAGCAGGGTGTTGAACTTTATCCCGCTTTTTTTACTCGCTTTTATTATGTTGCTTACATCGAATGTCTTTGTGAGTGTTACCATTGGCATTGGCGATGACATCCAAAGTGAAAAGGCTCCGGCTCGTGTGGTCTCCTGCGGGGCTATCTCTTTTTTCATTTTTTTCGTTTTTTATTGTTGGTGTCCGGTAAAACTTTTTCAGTCTCTCATTTAGGCCTTTTATTGTTATTTTCTCCTACTTTTTGTGCCGACGAAAAGTAGGCAAAAGGCGCACCAATGAACAGCCTTATGATTTTGTTTTTTATGGTGATTGAGAGATAAGAAAAGAGGGCAACTATAGTAATTGCCCTCTTGATTCTATTTTGCTTATTAAAGCATCGGATTTTACTCCTCGAATCCGTTAGGATTGTTCTTCTGCCAATTCCAGCTGTCGCGGCACATATCCTCGATACCGAACTGAGCCTTCCAACCAAGCTCTGCCTCGGCCTTTGCGGGGTTACAGTAGCAGGTAGCAATATCACCCGGACGACGGGGCTTGATAGCGTAAGGAACGGGAACGCCGTTTGCCTTCTCGAATGCCTTTACAACGTCGAGTACCGAGTAACCGTGACCTGTACCGATGTTGTAGATGGCAATACCCTTGTTGGCAACTATGGCCTTAAGAGCTGCTACGTGAGCACGTGCAAGGTCTACTACGTGGATGTAGTCGCGTACACCTGTACCGTCGTGTGTGTCGTAGTCGTTACCGAATACACCAAGTTCGGCACGCTTGCCGACTGCTGTCTGTGTGATGTAGGGCATAAGGTTGTTGGGGATACCGTTGGGGTTCTCGCCGATAGTACCGCTCTTGTGTGCACCAATGGGGTTGAAGTAACGAAGAAGAACAATGTTCCACTCGTTATCAGCCTTCTGAATATCCATAAGAACCTCCTCGAGCATCGACTTTGTCTGTCCGTAGGGGTTGGTGCATTTGCCTTTGGGGCACTCCTCGGTGATAGGAATTATAGCGGGGTCGCCGTAAACTGTTGCACTTGAAGAGAAAATCATATTCTTGCAACCGTTCTTGCGCATTACGTCAACAAGCACGAATGTACCGTTCATATTGTTCTCGTAGTACTCAAGGGGTTTAGCGCAGCTCTCGCCCACAGCCTTAAGACCGGCAAAGTGGATACAAGCATCGAACTTGTGCTCGTCGAATACTTTCTGAAGACCCTCGCGGTCGCGGATATCTACCTTGTAGAAAGGTACATCTTTGCCAATGATTTTAGCAACGCGTTTCAACGAAATGGGAGAAGAGTTGTCGAGATTGTCAACTACTACAGCCTCGTGGCCTGCCTCGGTAAGTTCAATCAAGGTGTGGCTTCCAATGAAACCTGCACCTCCGGTTAGTAGGATTTTCATTTTTGTTTGTTTTATGGGTTGTTTTTAATACTTTTTAGTTTTTAATCCTACAAAGTTAAATATTCTTTTTAATAATACAAAGGTCTTGCTGTTTTTTTGTGGTAGTTGCTATTCTATTGTTGTATAAAGTTCTTTTTAGGTGGTCGCAATGGAACGATGAATGTTGAAGAAATGAAGAAAGAAATAAGTCTTTGTAAATATAATTTATATTTTTTTGTCATAATTGAAGTTAGTTTTACATTTGCAAACTGAAATTTATAGAAGATATATCCTTGTTATATATTGGAAATAAATACTTTACCTATATTCGCCTATTTCTGTATATTGGTGTCCGGTAAAACTTTTCAGTCTCTCATTTAGGCTTGTTTGCTAAATTCAGCCTTTCATTGTTCTTTTTCTCCTACTTTTCGTGCCGACGAAAAGTAGGCAAAAGGCTCTGCGCACGAAAATCTTAACGTAAAATGCTCACGATGTTTTTTGGGTGCTGCGGAACTCGCTTCGCT
>JAGBBX010000047.1 GCA_017938245.1 Bacteroidaceae bacterium | reverse complement strand
ATGCTCAAAGACAATGACCGATTATTCCAAGCAAAGTACCTAACATTCTTGCCAACGAAAGAGGAATTGACAACTGAGATAGAGCGTCAAAAAATGATATTCAGATTGCAACAAGAAAACAACACTCCCGAAGAATAATCAATCGGGAGTGTTTCTGTATATGCAAAATAAATTTGAAGCGAATTAGCTCTATTTCAGAAAAATGTTATACCTTTGTGATACAAGAGTTATTTGAGAGTATTTGCTACCGCAAACCGCAGAAATTCGCACGATTCCCAAATCGTTACCACGCTCTTTTCAAAATAACTTCAAGTGTTTATTCTTCAAACGATTATATCAAATCGATGAAATATTAAAATAATAAATAGCCGATAGTACAACAAAGGAGAGCGTGTGAAACAATACGCTCTCCTTTGTTGTATAAACAGTTTCTTATTTTCTCTATTTTATCAGACGCAAATAAAAAATATTCTTATTAAAACTTTTTAAAGCAAATAATAATAAAGTATCATATCAAAAAATTAACTTTGCTGTTTAAAATATATTTTTTCGACAAAGAGATAATGTGTATGAGAAAAATTCTTCTGACAATAGTGTTACTCCTTATGTTGCCCACAATCGCCGGTGCGCAGAAGGTGGGACTTGTTCTCAGTGGTGGTGGAGCACGAGGGCTTGCACACGTGGGTGTCATTAAGGCCCTCGAAGAGAATAATATCCCTATAGATTATGTTGCCGGAACCTCTATGGGCGCTATTGTGGCCGCATTATATTCAATGGGATATTCGCCGCAAGAGATGTACGACATATTGGCATCGGAAGATTTCAGACAGTGGTACACAGGAACGATGGATGCAAACTATATGTTCTACTTCCGCCGTAACAACGAGGTTCCCGAGTTCTTCGGAATTAATTTCGACGTAAAAGACTCGCTGCGCATCTATAAACCTTCGATAACACTTATAAACCCCAATCCAATGAGTTTGGGAGTAATGCAGACATACGCACAGTATACCACATTGTGTGATGGAAATTTCGATAAACTCTTTGTTCCCTTCCGCTGTGTAGCAGCCGATATATATAATAAGAAACAACTGATATTTAAAGAAGGTGACCTGGGTGATGCGGTACGTGCCTCGATGAGCTACCCGTTTGTCTTTAAGCCAATAAAAAAAGACAGCATATTGATGTATGACGGAGGAATATACAATAACTTCCCCGTCGATGTTATGCAGCGCGATTTTAATCCCGATATAATCGTGGGTAGCATTGTCAGCAAGAATGCTCCTCTTCCCGATACGCGTGATATGATGAGCCAGATAGAGAATCTTGTAACTTCGCGCAGCGGGTATAATATCGAGCCGGGAAAGGGTATAGTACTCGATACCGAGCTAAGCAAGATTCTGTTGCTCGATTTCGACAAGCTCGACCTTGTGTCGGGCTATGGCTATCAAAAGACAATGGAGATGATGGACTCTATAAAGAAACTTGTTCCCCATCGTCGTTCCGATAGTCTGCAACTTGCCAATAGAAGGGCACAGTTTCGCAGCCGTCTGCCCCAGCTGCGTTTCAAGCGTATAGAGATAAATGGGGTAGACCCCGACCAGCAGGAGTATATAAAAAGTGAGTTTCACACCGAAGGAAAAGATGTATTTACTTTCGACGATTGCAAACGTGCCTATTTTCGTCTGCTCTCGGGAAATGTAATCTCGGGAATGACGCCGCGCGCCGTATATAATCCGCAAGACAGTACCTACACTCTTATGTTGGATGTTGAGATGAATCCGCCTTTCACTCTTAAGATGGGTGGCGCATTATCAACCGATAACTCGAATCAGATATATTTCGGTCTGCATTATCGCAATCTTAACAACCACTCAAAGGAGTTTATATTGGACGGACAGCTGGGAAAGGTGTATAATAACGTACAGTTATCGTCGCGTGTCGACTTTGCCTCAAAAGTTCCCCTTTCGTTAAGGATAATAGGCTCCTATTCTACAATAGACTACTATAATATGAAATATATCTTCGCAAAAGAGAATCCCATTGCTCTTAATCACGAGCGTGAGGTGTTTGTGAAGTTGAAGATGGTATTTCCTTTCCTCTTGCGTCAAAAAGCAGAATTCGGAATAGGTATAGGCAATATAAAAGACCAATATCTGCCATCTAACATAATAAATCTCGACAACCCTTATTTCGATACCAATCGTATTCGCCTTTTTGGTGGCTCATTGAAATTCGAAGGTAATACTCTTGACAGCAGAGTATACTCTACGAGCGGAATGTTCGAGTCGATGCGAGCGCAATTCTTTGTAGGTAAAGAGCGTTTCGATAGCAGGCAAGAAGAGAAAAATGGACACAGACGACTCTCGTGGTTGCAAATGTCTTACAATCGTAAAGACCACTTCTATATTAATAGATTCTTTACCATCGGGACAAATATGCATCTGTTTTATTCGACGCGAGGTCTCTCGTCGAGTTATCAGGCTTCGATGATGCAAGCGGGAGCATATACCCCCACGATGAGCAGTATGTTCAATTATGACCCGGCTTTTCGTGCCAACCAATTTATTGCGGGTGGTGTTACACCAATTTACAAGATGAATAATTTCTTGCAGTTCCGTGCAGGGTTTTATGGCTTTACACCTTATCGCAAGATAAAAGAAGGGGCAGACGGTGCAGCCTATTTTAGTAAAAAACATTTCAGTGATTTTCAGTATATAGCCGAATTTGCTGCGGTGGCAAGGTTCTCTTCACTTATGGTTAGCGGATATGTCGATTACTACAGTTCAAAGAAGAATGGAGTGAATGCGGGTCTTACACTAGGATGGTTTATGTTTAACGAGCGTTTTATTGAGTGATTTTACTATTTCTCCGCCGAATTTTAGGCCGATACGGGTGAAAAATCAAAAAAAAAATGAAGATTTTTGAAAAAAAAGTGCCAAATGTTTTGGTGGTTTAAAAAAAAGCCGTACCTTTGCATCGTCAAACAAAAACAACGGTCTCGTAGCTCAACTGAATAGAGCATCTGACTACGGATCAGAAGGTTGCAGGTTTGAACCCTGCCGAGATCACAAAGGAACTCATTGAGTTCCTTTTTTTAATTTACAGCGATATTCGCCTTTAGCCATAATTATCAAATTAGTTCTACGGATGAATACAATTTGGATTGTAATGCCCATTCTCATTGTTCTAATGTTCCTGCTTGGAACCGAACTCACTAAAGAAGCTTTTATAAACGTGGTACGTAATCCTAAGGCGGTTATATTTGGAATGGTGGGGCAGTTGGTTTTGTTGCCCTCTATTGCCTTTCTGCTTGCTTCGCTGCTCAATGTCTCACCTATATATTTTATGGGATTGGTACTTATAGCCTGCTGTCCCGGCGGTAGCTCTTCTAATGTCTTTTCAATGCTTGCCAAAGGCGATGTTGCTCTATCGGTAACACTTACAGCCGTGAGCAGTGTACTCACACTGTTTACGCTTCCCGTAATTATGGAACTGACCTCTGAGTATGTGTCACATAATGAAGGAATAACAATAGAACTCCCTGTCGGTAAACTATTGATGCAGAATCTTGTTACACTGTTTCTTCCGCTATTGGCAGGATGGCTTTTCCGACATCTTAAGCCTTCAGTAGCTGCTAAGGTGGGAAAAATTCTTGGTAAGTTGGCTTTTCCGGCATTGATGCTGCTTGCTTTTCTGTTCTTTCTGCAATATACCAAAGAGATTTTCGATAATTTCCGACTCATAGGTACGGCCTGCGGTTTGCTTATTTTGATGAGTATGTTGTGCAGTTCGCTTCTCTCTCGTATAGCACGTTTAAAGGATGCTGTACGTCGTACTATTGTCATAGAGGTAGGTATGCAGAATGCAGCGCAAGCTATAGCCATCGCAACATCTCCTTTTATCTTTAACAGTGGAGAGATGGCTATCCCCGCAATAATATATGCTTTGCTGATGAACGTAATATTATTGTTTTACGTCTTTGTAATTAAAAAAATGAAATAACATATACCTGTATGGCAAAGAAAGAGAATATAAAAAGGTTGTTCGATAATATTGCACCTAACTATGATAAACTCAATCATATTTTATCATTGAATATAGACAAGGGTTGGCGTAAAAAAGCTGTACGCGAAATTGTCGATAGTGACTCGCCGCTTAAGGTACTTGATGTAGCTTGTGGAACGGGAGATTTTACAATAGAGATTGCACGAAAAGCGGCAACCGGCAGCAGTGTGACAGGTATCGACCTATCCGAGGGAATGATGGCCGTTGGGCGCGACAAGATAAAGGCTGCGGGTGTAGATGCTGCATTGGAATATGGCGATTGCGAGGCTCTTAAATATGCCGATGATACATTCGATCGCATATCGGTGGGCTTTGGAGTACGTAACTTCGAACATCTTGCCATAGGACTAAGAGAAATGTGTCGAGTGTTGAAACCCGCCGGAAAATTGGTTATCCTTGAACTTTCTGTACCTTCTAACCCCATTATACGTTGGTGTTATAAACTATATTTCCTTAATATACTGCCTGCTATTGGTGGAATGGTATCGGGCAATCGTGGCGCATACGAATATCTGCCGGCTTCGGTTTTGCATTTTCCCGCTCCCGACAAATTTATTCCAATGTTGCGCGAGGCGGGATTTGCCGAGGTGAAGCATAAGGCCCTTACATTTGGTGTGTGTCGTATGTATGTTGGTATAAAGTAAAAGGGGCGGTATGATAAGAAAGTGGATAGAGGCAATGCGTCTGCGTACGCTGCCGGTTAGTGTGGCCGGTGTGTTGGCAGGGTGCGGCTGTGCTGTATGGCAGAATGGTTTTTCTTTTGTTCCTGCGTTGCTCTGCTTGCTATTTGCTTTATCGGCACAGATAGCTTCTAATTTCGGAAACGAATACTATGATTTTATGAATGGGGTCGACCGAAAGGGACGCGAGGGATTCCGACGTGGTGTAACCGAAGGGGATATATCGCCGCAAATGATGAAGTATGCCACCTTTTTAATGTTGGGGCTTGCTGCTCTAATAGGTTGTCTGTTGTTAATCTTTGGCCCCCTGTGGCTTATTTTTGTTGGCTGTGTAATACTGCTGTTTGCTCTTGCTTATAGTGCAGGACCTTATCCCTTATCGCATCACGGGCTTGGAGATATTGCTGTAGTCATTTTCTTTGGTGTTGTACCTGTTACCTTTACCTGTTATCTTCAGACAGGAGAGTGGGGAAAGTTACCTATATTGCTTACTACTTCGGTAGCAATAGGGCTCCTTGCTGCCAATGTGCTTATTGTAAACAATTATCGCGATAAAGAGGATGATGAGGCTGTCGGTAAAAACACAACTGTTGTTCTTTTTGGTCGCAAGGCTATGAGTCTTGTATATCTTTTTTCGGGAATATTTGCTATGGCGATAATGGCGCCCTTATGGCTGCAATTACCGCTGTGGGCAATCTTTGCACCGCTTGTTTATATTCTTATGCACATACTTACTTGGCGCAGAATGTCGAGCAGCCGAGGTGCTGCACTTAATCCTTTTCTTGGACGCACAGCACTCAATCTGCTTATATTTACCATAATGTTGCTTGCGCTGTTTGTTTGTGGCAGATAATTCTACTCTTTATACCACGATGCATACATCACATAGTCGTTTGCAATGCGCTCGACAATATCTTTTTGCTGTTCGGGACTTACCTCTTTTATCTTCTTGGCAGGTACACCGGCATATATACATCCGCCTTCGACACGCATTCCCGATGTAATAAGTGCATTTGCCGCAACAATGGCTCCGCTCTCAACAATGGCATTATCCAATACAGTGGCACCCATTCCAATAAGGCAGTTATCCTCTATTGTTGCACCGTGAATGGTGGCATTGTGTCCTATAGATACGTTGTTGCCTATTTTTGTTACCGAGCGTTTGTATAGAGTGTGTATGACAGCGCCATCCTGTATATTCACTTTATTACCTATGGTAATTGTATTCACATCGCCACGCAGTACGGTGCCGTACCATATAGAACAATCATCGCCTATGGTAACATCGCCTATTACTGCAGCAGTCTCGGCAAGAAAACAATTCTCTCCTATTTTGGGAGTATATCCGCGCACATCTTTTATTATAGCCATATTACTAACTCTTTTTAAAAGGTTTCTGCTAAGGTATACATTTATTTTTAGAGTAACTATAGTCGTTGCAAAATTTTGCAACGACTTTTTTATTGCGAATAATCTTCGTCGACTCCGTTAAGTGTCTGACGCAGCAGTATGCCGAGACTATCATCGTCGTGTTCCTTCTCTTTATTCAGTTTCACAAGAAAATCGGCTGTAGTTTTAAGTGCCTGATTAATTGTCCCGGGGTCTTCACAATTGTGTGTCAATTTCTCTAATCGCCGTATAAGACGATGAAATAGCGCAAGTGTCTCGTTGTGCACATCGCTGATTGTTACCTTACTGATATTCTTCTTTGCCATAGTTGTTTAGTTGTAAGTATTTAATGTGCAAATATAACAGTGCATTATCTTTTTATGGTTGCGAATCTGTTATAATCTTGTTTAACAATCACTTAGTGATAAAATCGCAACACAAACTCCTTCTCGGGTTATTTCTTTTGTGGAAATTTTAAAACCATACAAAATGATACTAAGTAAAATTATTGGTGGCGCAAGTGCTGCAATGGGGCTTGTGTCGGGAGTGAAAGGAATGTTCGATGCACAGCGGGCTGCTCGTAAGCAAAGGAAATTGCTTAACGAGGCAAAAGCCTCGGAATCGGCGTGGTACAAACGTAATTATTATGGCGATTATATGAATTCGTCAATGGCTAGAGCTGCTCTTAAAAGGGTCGAAAAGACGCTTCATTCGCAGAACAAACAAAACCGGGGATATGCAGCTGTGAATGGTGTAACACCCGAGTTGGAACTTGCACGTAATCGTCAAGGAGTGGAGCAGTTGAGTAACGTAGCTACAGGATTGGCGGCGCAGGATAGCGCCAACAAAAGCAGGATAGATTCTATCCATCAGCAGAATATATCGTCGTTGCGTAATAATCAACTACAAGACCTCAGAATGCAGGAGCAGGCAGGCGCGCAAGCTGCCGAGCAAGGTTTTGGTTTGCTTAACAATGCTCTTTTAGGTGTAAATTGGGGTAAAGAGAAATAACCATTAAAGATAATAATATGTACGAGAGAGAAAAAAAGAGATTGGAATCTATGGCCGATTTCGAGAAGCAGAGAGAGAAGAGTGCCCGGCGTCGACACTCGGCAATGCTCGTTGCCGACAGCCTAACGAATTTGGCATCAATGTATGCCCGCAGTAAAGGTGCCCGATATGCTATGGGAACAAATATGGCAACCACCGAAAGCAACAGGTTGCTTGGTGCGCGTGAGAATAGGGCGACGGCACAACGTAACTATAATGCACTTATGGCCGAACTCGCTTTTAAAAATATAATAGAATCGGGTAACCCATCATCGGCTAATGAGACGATGCCTACGGTTGGCAAGCAGCAATCATCTTTGAAAGGATATGCCAACAATTTCGCAAAAAGATACTCGTCCGATGTTGTGTCGGCAAATAGAAATCTATCGCGTTGGGGTAGAGTACTGAAGAATAAAATAAATGGATAAAATCGTAACACTAAAAAACTATTACTATGAAAAACAACGATGAGAAAAATGGCTTGCTGTTTGATGATGGCAAAAAAAACAGATGGAAAATAGATTATATGCCGGGAGCAGGCGGTGGTATGAGTGCCGAGGACAGGGAGTACGTGGCAGGACTTGCCGATGATATGCTTGCCTCGGAACAGCAACTTAAACAGAAAAACAAATATTTCGACTCTTTGGATAATAATACTATGAACAATTACTTCAAAGAGAGTCAGAAAAATTTCCTTGTCCCCAAAAACACCGAGGAACGTCGACGTCTGCAGTTTGTAACCACTCCCGAGGTGGTCGACGAAGCCATTAACGATTATTATAAAGAGACTTTTACCCCTAACTGGAAGAAACAACGTGCAAAAGCCGATGAAACCGGTATAGAGGTATACAAGAGTTATGCGAGCGTGCCCGGTGCCAATGCGTCGCTTGCCCTTGCATCTATGAATGAGAGAGTAGACCCTGTTGCTACAATAGATACCACAATATCCGCACTCGACGATGACCGTCTCGATGCTATTGCCGAGCGCTATGCACATTATGCAGGCATCGATGCCAAAGAATATCGTAAGCAGGTTCTTGAGCCGGCATTGCGTCAGAGGGCTATTGACGAAATTGTCGAGGAGAAAAAACCTAAAAGCGGAGCCGAGTATTTCTTTAGGGGGGTACGACGCAATTCGCTTATGGGTTCTCTATCGGATATGCGCCATTATGGTTACAAAGGTTCTTCACATATGTATATCGACGATATGGCAATGGAGCGTTATAACCCTTCGCGTGGCGAACGTATAGCTGCAGGTGTAGGTGGACTGCTGTTCGATAGCGCTTTGTTTGCAGGAATTGGTACAGTGACCTCGCAGTTTACAGGAAAAGCCACCGGTATGTTGTTAAAGAACGCAACGAACCGAATGATAGCAAAAGGCCTTACACGCGAAATGGCTGAACAAACAGCCAAAAATGCTATTCTTGGCAGCCTTAAGACAAAAATTGCGCAGAGTGCTATGACGCAAGGATTGACATTGGGTACATACGATGCAGCGCATAGCGTGGTCGATGATATCTTGTATGGCGAGAATCCCGATGTCTCTTCGGCTATGTCGGCATTTGGAAAGGGATATTCAACAGGTGCTGCATTGGGCATTGTGGGTACTCCTTTGCGACACGCCGCACGCGGACTAACCGGAGGTAAACGCCTGATGGCATCTGCCGGAATATTGGGCGCCGAGTCGGCAGTGTTTACAGCATCTACCGAGTCGGCAAAAATGCTCGAAGGGGTGAGCATTGAACCCATCGACCTGGTAAATGATTTTGGCGACAGTTTTGCAACTATTCTTGCTATGCGAATGTTCCATTGGCGTCCATCGGGAGCATCTAATAAACTAAATACAGTGGGTCGTCTAAAAAGCGAACTGCGTTTCTCTATCCCCGAGCAGAGCGAGATGGCAAAGGCAGGTGTCGCACCCGAAGAGTTCGTTGCCAATCTCGAGAAATCATTTAATGTTTATCAAAAGGGTAGTGGAAAAGCAGCCGAACAGGTAAGAGAGGATTATATAAAGCTAATGTCAACCTCAGGCTTATCGGCATCAACGCGCTCAAAATTACTTTATATTGTCGAGAATAAACTAACCTCTACCCCTCCCGAGGCTGTAGACTATCGGGTCGATACAAAAGGGGATGATAGTTTTACTTTATCGACATTTGATGCCGAAGGACAGCCTATTGAGACCGTGAAGTGCAGTAGTCGCGAGGAACTCAAAAGCACCTATTTCGGTCTTCTTGGGAATTTGCGTCGCAACAGAATCGCATCGCACGAGAGAGCATTGTTACAAAGTTACGACTCACAGAACTTTTTGCGTCAGGCAGGAGCGTATGCACGAGAAACCGGTACCGATATCGACTATCTCTCCGATGTTATGTATCGTAAAGCAAAGAAAGAAAATATCTCGGCCGAGGAGCAAGGTATGCTCGATGAGATTCTGCACCGCTCCAACTATTCCGACAGCGAGGTGGGGCAGATGCTGCACTCTATTCGCCGCTCGCTCGAACAGGAGTATAATCTGAACGAGGGCAGCCTTCTTGGGGCGATAGATAAACCCTGGTACTACTGTTCTAAGGATGAAAATATGGCACTTAACAAATATGAGAAGCTTATGGAAGAGGAGGTGAAAAATCTTCACTCGGGCGTCTCAAAGGAGCGTGCCAACGAACTAGCAGATGTAAATAACACATACGCAGGATTGGGAAACAGCCAACTGAAGGAACAGGAAAATCTTGACTATCGCGATATGGTAATAAGAACAGGTACCAAGATGAACAAAGGCTCTATACCAACTTTCAGCGAGCAGTTCGGACTTTTTTCAGACGGTGTATATAAACCGGCCGATTGGGACGAAATATACGTGTGGAATCCCAACAAACACCGTCACACTCCTAAGGACATCGACCGTATGGCAATAGAAGCACAGCGTATGGGAGATAAATTTGGGAACAGTATCGAAGTTATCACCGACGAGAGTCAGATTGAGACATCCGACCCGGAGTATTTCTATAAGGTACGCTCTTGTGGATGGTATGATGAGGGTACAGGAAGAGTTGTTATAAATCTGCCTAATAACCAGAATATTGCCGAGGTGCGTAAAACTGTGCTTCACGAGGTTGTGGGACACAAGGGGTTCTCCGAGCTATTCGGGTACTATTACTATGATTTTCTCGAGGAGGTATATCGACGTGGCAGTAAGGAGGTTCGTGCTGCCATCGATTATCAAGCCGAGCGAAAAGGACGCTCGCATCACGCCGGCACCGACGAGTATCTTGCCATTCTCACCGAACGCGTCGAGAATACTCCCGAACAGCGTAATATCCTCAAACGCTTCTGTGATTTTGTGCGCGAGATGCTGCAACGATATAATATTTACAATGGCGAGCTAAATGAATCGGATATTCTCTCCCTCATACGTCGTCACCACAATGCAATGGCAAAACGCCGCTCCTACGATAGTTACCGTAGTGAGGCATTCCGTCCTTTCGAGACTGCGGCACGTCGCGACGGTGGATATGGCAACGAGGGAGTAGCCTTTGGACGCTACATCAGAGATATGAAAGATAACCCTAATCTCGACGGACTGCATTCTGGGTTCCACGATTTCAAACGCAGAATGTATGGCGATATAGACCTTGACCAATTCAGATACCGCGATTATGGTCATAAAGGTATTAAACGAATGGGCAACCTACCTTATTATAATTTGAATAGGTATTATGATGCCATAAAAAAGAAAGAATATTGGAGTATGGATAATGTCGCTAAAGATTTCGGATGGCGAACCCAGGATGAATCGGGTAAATGGTTTATGAATGCAGTAGATGTCATAGACAGAATAAAAGTCTACGATTATGTCTACCGCACTCTTCGTCTGAAAAATCCACGGCTGGCATATTACTATAATGAGTTAAAAAACAAACCGGCGGGCGAGCGTACCAAAGAGGACGAGAATTTTCTTGAACACTCTCGTCAGACAGCCACAGACTATGATGCCTCGGCTAAAGTTAACGACATTCTGTACGACTGGCTTTTGTTTAAATCCTACCCCGAAATAGCCGATATGCCTGTAACATTTTGTAAGTTAAATGGTCGTTACGCTGTTTATGACATTCAGAATAAACGTCTTCTTGTAGACAAGAAAGGTTTCGCCGACCCTTTGTTTAAGGATGAACTCTATTATACAATGCAGCACGTTATTCATAGTATTGAAAGTGGAGTGGTTAATTCCATTGGTAAACATAAAACTATACTTAATGCAGTGATGGCCTACAATAAAGCTCTCCAGAATTATGATAAATCGGGGAATCCGCAATTAGGTTCAAATCCCAGAATTGCCGAACTAATTAAAGAGGATTTTAAAATGAAGTATGGTGTAGATGTCGAGGATTTCCTAAAACTCTATCCCGAACTAGAGGACTTTATCAATAAAAATGTTAAACTAAGATGGTACGACGATAGTGGTGAATCGTTGCGCAACTATGCAGGAAGTACTCGTGAACTAAAAAAGTTCCTTGGCGGCCCTATAGACCTTATAAAAGAGGTCCTGCAAAATCCTCCTCGCGAGAATGGTGCCAAGACTCTTCGCGAGGTCGAAAGAGAGAGAGGATTTGTATCCGAAGTTCCTTCTTATACACTCCCCGAATATGAATACCACAGCGGACGCAGTATAGAAGAGATTGCAGCAGATATTAATAATGAATATGGTGTTGGTTCGAGATACGATTATTTAAGAAGCAGATACGATAACCAAAAAACTAAACACCAAAAGAAAGAGCAAACGAGTGAGGCTGCCGCTAAAGATGAAACGAAACCATTGAACGAAGTTGAAGAGAGACTACGAGAACTATCAAGAAAGATAGAAGAGGCTCAGCAAAAATAAACAGTTTCTAATCCTAAAACTAAGAAAAACTATTTAAGTATGAACAAGTTCCTTAATCGTAGAGTGAAACCCTCGCCCGCTCAGGAAAAGAGATGCGAGAATGCTCGGACAGGCTCGGCAGTCGATTTTCTCGACGAGTGTGCAGCTTGTTGGAACTCCCTCGAAGAGGCCCGTCGCAAGCTGCGACGGAGCCTTATGTATAGCTACGGTGACCAATGGGGCGACTATGTTCGCGACCCCGATTCGTCGGCTTATATAACCGAGGGAGACCTTATAAAGAAAAATGGAAAGGTGCCGCTAAAGAACAATATGATTGCACCTATACTTAGTAATATTGACGGTCAGCTGCGACAGAATCTTATGCGTCCCATCTGTGTGGCACGAGACAGTAATGAGTCGATGCTTGGTGAGATGATGTCCATCGCAGTGGAATATGTACACGACATAAATGAACTCGAAGAACTCGATTCCGACTCTATGCGTATGTTGCTCAATGGCGGAATGACTGCACAACGTATCGAGTATGGCGAGAATTCATCGAAAGATAAACGCGATGTCTGGGTTTATGGTGTCAATCCTTCGCGCCTTTTCTTCAATACCAATCTCGAGGATGTGCGTATGTGGGATATAACCTGCATTGGAGAGCTATTCGATATGTCGTTAGACGACGTTCTTGCCCATTTTGGTGATACACCTGAGAAAAAAAAGCGAATAATGGAGATTTATGGCGAGGCCGAGAACCGCTATATCGACAGCCGTGCTATGCAGGGCGACGAGACACAGACATTGACATTCTATTCTCCATCGCGAAGCGACCTGTGCCGCGTAATCCTCGGATGGAAATTGGAGTCGCGCGACAGCTATCGTTGGAACGATACACTGCACGGAACGTGGGGCTATCTGCCATATAACGATGACAGTCGCCTGCTGCTCGAAGAGACCAATCGCCGCCGTCGCGAGCAGGCACTGCAAAGTGGAGTTGCCGAGGAGGATTTTCTTGGAGTAGAGTACGAGTTTGCCATCGAACGCTATTGGTATTATCGTTATATGTCGCCTATGGGCGATGTCCTGCAAGAGGGACGCAGCCCCTATTGGCACAGCGAGCACAACTATGTACTTCATCTCTATCCGATGGTGCAGGGACGATTGGGCAATTTTGTCGAGCAGTTCATCGACCAGCAAAGAGCAATAAACCGCACCGCTACTCTCATCGATTTTATTCGTGGAACATCGTCAAAAGGAGTTCTTGTTGTCGATGATGAGGCTTTCGAGAGTATGTCGCGCGAAGAGGTTATCGATGAGTATGTGCGATATAATGGAGTGCTGTTTGTGCGTCTGAAACCCGGACAGAGTATCGATGGAGTAGTGCGACAGTATAACAGCGGTGCAGCTGTGGCAGGAGATTTTGAACTGTTGAATCTGCAACTGCGTCTTATAAACGAAATTTCCGGAGTAAACTCGGCTATGCAAGGACAAGCGCCTAAGGCCGGCACCCCGGCAAGCCTTTATGCGCAACAGGTGCAAAACTCTTCATTGAATTTACGTGGACTTTTCGATAGTTTCCGTGCATTCCGCCGTCGTCGCGATACAAAACTCTTGAAGATGATACAGCAGTATTACACCGATGAACGCTACCTCGATATTGCCGGCAGTGAATATGCCGAGGAGTCGCGTTGGTACTCGCCGCAGAAGGTACGTAACAGCGAGTTCGACCTTACACTCAGCGAGGGGTATAACACACCCGCCTATCAGATGCTGGCAAATGATTTCTTAATGCAGCTCTTCCAGGCACAAGCTCTTGATGTAAAGACTATGCTCGAAAACAGCAGTTATCCGTTTGCCAAGAAGATACTCGAAGCAATAAAACGTAATGAAGAACAGGTTGCCAATAACCAACCTATGCAGGGTATACCAACGGAACTCTTGGAACAACTTGCCGAAGAAGCGCCAAACAACGCAGTGCAATAGTGACAGCCCTTGCCAGGCAAACCAAAGGATAACCCAAATAAATCCATAAGCCTATGTCAAGTATCAAGGTAAAGTTCCGACCCTCGACAACAGCACACAAGGAGGGAACAATCTATTATCAAATCATTCAGAATCGTGTAATCCGTCAGCTAAAGACGGATTACCGACTTTTTATGCACAAGTGGAACGAGGAAGAAAACTCAATAATCATCACTAATATCTTCATTCCTCAAGCGCATCCATCAGCGCCTTGTAGAGTGGAGAGGCCGTTAGTGCTTCGCGGTTGCCGAATACATACATTCTGCGGCGAGCACGTGTGAGTGCTACGTTAAGTTTGCGGTCGATGAGCACTCCTTCGGCATCTACTATGGGACTCGATATTGTCTCAATTCTCTGTGTGTCGGATATTGTGGTGCCGAAAAGTATCATCTCTCTTTGTGAACCCTGAAAGCGTTCCACGGTGTCAATTACAATCTTGTCGCTGCCGGGAATATCGAGTGTGGCAATGGCGTGTGCCACCATTGCAATCTGGTTGCGGAAGGGGACTATAATACCTATCTCTTGCGCAGGGTCGCAGTCGAGTCCATTGTCGCCGTGCAATTTATGATAGTACTTTATGAAAAGTGCAATTGCCTCGGCTTCGGGGCGGTTAACCTTGTAGCTGTTTTCGGAATTGGGATGCTCGGTGGCTATAAAGGCGGTGCGTCGGGTGGCAATAATTGTCTCTATTGTATTGTCTTTGTCGTAGGTGTCGAATGTTTGCTCTTCTACTTGGTGTGGCAAAGGGATGGGCTGTAGTTTGTCTCTGTAGAAATGGTGGTTGGCAAATTGGGAAACAATAGGGTGCATACGTCCTTGTAGATTCAGTGTGCCGGTGAGGCCGTCTATCTCTTTGTCGTGATAAAAACCGAATAGTCGCTCGAAGAGCGATGTTCCATAGTCTTTTATTCCTATTGCTTGCAGAGAACTGTTTTTTACTATGCTCTCTTGTGGGCTTTGCACAACAACGGCAGGTAACTGCTTGGGGTCGCCTATAAGGATAAATTTCTCTATTGCCGATGTGCTGTCGGGCGATACTGCGGCAAGCAGCCCGGCCAACTGTGACTCTAAAATCTGTGTTGCTTCGTCTATTATTGCTACGTGGAATTTCTTTAATTTAAAAAGCTCTTTGCGAGCGGTGAGTGAGGCTATAGTGCCAACGAAAATTGTTGTCTCCTGCATTGCCGAGCGTATGGCATCGCGGTTTTTGCAATCGGCTATTCTGTTCTTTAACAGACGGTGACGATATTGCGGCAGACAGCTCTGCTCGCTGCCTATGCGCACGTATTGCGGTTGTTCGGGCAGTCGCTCCAGCGTCTGGCATATCTCGTCGACGGCTCGGTTGGTGTACGATGCAAGCAAAATATTGCATCCCTCTTCGCTGCAGAACTCGCGCACCATACTGCTTAGTGCCTGTGAGGTCTTTCCTGTTCCGGGAGGGCCTACGAGCATAAAAAGGTCATCGGCTTGCTTGGCTTTTAATACAATGTTATCGATATATTCGCTGCCGTAACTGCGTGCGAGTGTTCTGCTTTTGTCGAAACGTGGCTGCCGTTGTGCCAGCAGCAGGTCGATGCGCTCTTTGGGGGCGTCGAAGAGACTGTAGAGGTCGCGCAGAGAAGAGCGGAAGGTGCTGTCGAGGTGGTCGTGCTCTATGGCATAGCGCGACTCTTGGGAGTAGAGTGTGCGGTTACGCTGTTTGTGTCTTAGATGCAGCGTCACTTCGGTGGGGCTAATGGCTGTGAGTGTTCCGCGTGTAACCTGTTGGTTTACGGCTGTGTCGCAACTATTATCGCGGCGGTAGAAAAAGACTGTGTCGCCGGCGCGGAAATTGGGGAGTGTGTATTCGCTGTTGTCTGTTACGCTGAATGTAATGTCAGTTATTCCTTCGTTTCCCTCGTCGCTCTCTACGGCTTTTATCTCAAGGTCTATAAGAATATTTCCGTTCTCTATCTTTTCCTCTAAAGAAAGGTTCCACACGTCGGCAAAACTACGTCCGCTTTGCAGTCTTTTATTTTGCATTGCAGCATTGCTGTTGCCAACTTTTGCAATCATCATTTCGCGTGCTATAAAGGCAATGTTCCCGAAAATGTATTCGAGCAGAAGGGTGTCGGCCTCTTTAATCGGGCTCAGGATTTTTTCTATTCGTGGGCGCAGATAGTTTGTCCATAGTTTGCCTGAATTGTTGCGTGTGTTAAGAGCATCGGGTGAGAGGTGCAGAAGTGTGTCGAGCAGTCCATCTTTGCACATCTTTTGCAGTAATTTTACTATACGGTTGCGCAGCATCAGTGCTTCGCTTATCTGTCGCTCGGTTGCCTCGTTGTTGAAAAAACGGGGGTAGCGCGAGTAGAAGAGTAGTGGACGTATGCTGTTGCGTGGTGTCTGCAACGAGTAGCATAGCATCTCTTTGTATAGCGACATCTGTAGGCAGTGCTCCTCTTTGGCACAGTTGTGGAATTCGTCGGCTTTGCCCGATTTTAGCTCTATGAGCATACTGCCGTTACCTTGCAAAAGGTCGATACGACCTTGCAAACCAAGTGCCTCGCAAAAGAATGATGGCTCAAGCTGTACGCTCTCTTGGCTGTATGCGCCGGTGGAACTGATTCCTTGTGTACCCATCTTTTGCTGTATATAGTTGAATTGAGCACAGGCGTCGTCAAAAAATTTTTTGTCAATTCCGCTACAAACCGATAGTTGCAGGGGGTATTCGCGAAAGAAACTCTCCATAGAGCGGCGATAGGTGGCGGGAGAGCAGGGACGCTCGTTTACGCAGTCGTCGAGAAAGATATTGGCAGCCTCTCCCAGCAGTCGCGCCGAGGTATCTTCGCTGCTCTCTAAAAGATTAAGTATGTATCCTATTGCGGGGCTTCCGTATGGCTGCACGCAACGTGCAAGAGCCGAAATATCTATCAGACAGTCGGGTTCGTATATAATGTCGCGGGGGTGCAACAATCCATCACTATCCCGGGTACACGATAGCAGATTTATGCGGCAACCTTTGTAAAGGAGCAACGGCAGCGTGTCGTAGCAAGAGGATGATGGGTAGGTGGAAGTGATTTTTTTATCGTTACAATCGGTACCTATGATGTGGTTGCTGTTCCAACTCTCTACTATTATTTGTGTTCGCAAGCTGTTGTTAATCATATTCGCATAATTTCGGCGGTACTGTCACTCTTGACTACTCGGTATATCGAGTCGCTATATATCTCTTGCATCTTGCGGTATCTGTTCCACGTGCGCTTTACCTTCTTTACAAACTGTAAAGTCTGTTTCCAATCTTTGAACTCCCCGTTGCGACAGAGACTATCATTGTAGTATTCGGGTTCGCCTTTAAGAATAAGGAAGGTGTCGACGCTGTTCTCCCATTTGTAACGGTTGCGTCCATATTTGTTTGCAAGGCGCATTGCGTCGTTTATGTGTCCTACGCCTGCATTATAGGATGCAAGGATGAACGATAGTCGCTCATCGGGCGTTTTTATACGGCGGAATATGTGATTTAGCTCTTTTAGCAGAGTAGTTGCTGCCAAAATGTTTCGGCGGGGATTCATAAAAAGTGAGTCGGGGACTCCAATTCCTCTTAGTGTGCGAGGCATAACCTGCATAACTCCGCAAGCTCCGGCCTCGGATTGTGCGGTGCTGTCGAAACGGGACTCGGTAAAGGCTATTGCGGCAAGCAATTTCCAGTCCCAATTGAAAAGACTGTCGCTTGCTTCGCGAAAATGGTGGTCGTAGTGCGATAGCTCTACGTATGGCGATATTTGGCGCTTTATCTCGGGAGCAGGAGGAGGCTCCGGGGCAAGAAATACCTTATCGCCGCTTAGCGCTACGATAATGAATAGTAACAGTATAGATATTGAGTAACCGCTCCCCTTGAACATATCTTATGCAGCTTCTTATTTGTCCAAGAAGAATTGTATTGCCATTTGCAGGGCTTTTATCGCCTTTTCGTTGCTGCCACCTTGCGGAATAATTATATCGGCATATTTCTTTGTAGGTTCAATGAACTCGTCGTGCATTGCTTTAACAATTCTCTCGTATCGCGACAACACCATCTCGGGTGTGCGTCCACGCTCTACAATATCGCGGCGAATAAGACGGATGAGGCGGTCGTCGGCCTCGGCATCGACAAAGATTTTGAGGTCCATAAGCTCGCGCAATTCAGGACTTACGAGTGCCATAATTCCCTCTATGATGATGATTTTGCGCGGCTCGATGTGTACCGTCTCGGGTTGTCGTGTGCAGGTGATATAGGAATATGTGGGTTGGTCTATGCTCTCTCCTTTGCGTAACATAGAAAGTTGCTCAACCATAAGCTCCCAATCGAACGCATCGGGATGGTCGAAGTTTATGAATTGTCGCTTCTCTACAGGTACGTGGCTACTGTCCTTGTAATACGAGTCTTGAGGAATTACAACAACTTCGCCTGCCGGCAATGAATTTACAATCTCTTTAACTACGGTGGTCTTTCCCGAGGCCGTACCACCTGCAATACCTATTATATACATATAGTGTAAGCTAATTTTAAGCAAATGTAGCGCTTTTGAGTGAGAAATACAAATTAAGTGACTGTTTAAATTCTATTGGAAAAGTTTTCTATATTTGCTTTTTATTATATTTAGTAAGATATTTTTCGCCTTTAATGTTAATAAGTACCGAAATTATTTACTATCTTCGCACAAAATTGAATGTACTAAATTATTTTTTTACTTTAAAAGTATATATTATGGTAAATTACAAACAATTAGGTCTTGTGAACACACGTGATATGTTCGCAAGAGCAATGAAGGGTGGTTATGCTATCCCCGCGTTCAACTTCAACAACATGGAGCAGCTTCAGGCTATTATTATGGCTGCTGTTGAGACAAAGTCTCCCGTTATTCTTCAGGTGTCAAGCGGTGCTCGTAAGTATGCCAACCAGACTCTTCTCCGTTATATGGCTGAGGGTGCTGTTGAGTATGCTAAGGAGCTTGGTTGCGCTAACCCCGAAATCGTTCTTCACCTCGACCACGGTAACTCATTCGAGCTTTGCAAGTCTTGCATCGATATGGGTTTCTCATCGGTGATGATCGACGGTTCACACCTCCCCTATGAGGAGAACGTGGCTCTTACAAAGAAGGTTGTTGAGTATGCTCACCAGTACGATGTTACTGTAGAGGGCGAGCTTGGTATCCTTGCAGGTGTTGAGGACGATGTTGTTGCCGAGCACCACACATATACACGCCCCGAGGAGGTTGTTGACTTCGTGACAAAGACCGGTTGCGACAGCTTGGCTATCTCAATTGGTACATCACACGGTGCTAACAAGTTCAAGCCCGAGCAGTGTACACGTAACGAGAACGGTATCCTTGTTCCTCCTCCCTTGGCATTCGACGTACTCGAGGGTTGTATGGAGCAGCTCCCCGGATTCCCCATCGTTCTTCACGGTTCTTCTTCTGTTCCCCAGGAGGAGGTTGCTACCATCAACAAGTATGGTGGTGCATTGAAGGATGCTATCGGTATTCCCGAGGAGGAGCTTCGCAAGGCTGCTGCTCTTGCAGTTTGCAAGATCAACATCGACAGCGACAGCCGTCTTGCTATGACAGCTGCTATCCGCGAGGTATTCGCAACTAACCCCGCTGAGTTCGACCCCAGAAAGTATCTTGGTCCCGCTCGCGACAATATGAAGAAGCAGTACATCCACAAGATTGTGAACGTACTTGGTTCAGAGAACAAGTTGGCTCAGTAATTTTAAAATTACATATAGTTGGAACGAGGGCACGTCTTTGGGACGTGCCCTCTTTTTTGTTTGTGTTACATTGTGCGAAGATAGCCTGCACTCGCTTAGAAATATTCAAGCAAGCTTGATATTATTTGTTGTACGAAGTTTCGACTTCGCTCGTTGCGTGTAAAAATTTATTTTCACCCACTCGCTCATTGAACTTTCGCTCGTTTGTACTACTTTGCGCTATTGCGCGAAGATAGCCTGCACTCGCTGCAAAATGCCAAAGCAAGCTTTGTTTCACGAACCCACTCCTGCTCGGCAAAAAAAGTAAACTTTCATTGCTCTCACTTATTCGTGGGTTTGTCTATTTCGCTCGTTTGTACTATCTTTGTAACTATGGTTCAGAAGCGAGAGAAAATAGCTGTTATAATAGGTGCAGGCCCCGCAGGACTTACTGCGGCATACGAACTGTTGCAACGTACCGATATAAAACCGATACTCCTTGAGGCTGATGATTGTGTGGGTGGAATATCGCGCACGGTGCTTTATAATGGCAATCGTATGGATATTGGCGGCCATCGTTTCTTCTCTAAAAATGACAGGGTTGTAGAGTGGTGGAATACTATTATGCCTATGCAGGGTGCTCCTTCGAGGGACGAAATTCTTATTGGTGAAGTGATGCGAGATTTATCCACTGCTGGTGCCGACCCCGAGCACAACGATAGGGTGATGTTGCGTCGCCGTCGTGTGTCACGTATATTTTTCAATCGACGTTTCTTCGATTATCCTATCTCTCTGAAATTCTCTACCTTTCGCAATTTGGGACTTTGGCGTACGGTGTGTGCTTCGTTCGGATATCTGCTGGCAAGAATAGTACCGCGACGCGAACGTACATTGGAGGATTTCTATATAAACAGATTCGGTAAGACTCTTTATTCACTTTTCTTCGAGACTTATACAAAGAAAGTGTGGGGTAAGCACCCCTCGGAGATTGGTGCCGATTGGGGTAGCCAACGTGTAAAAGGATTATCAATAACGGGAATAATAAAGAATGCCATCAGGAGGCTTTTTCCTCGTGTCGATACATCGCAAAAAGGTGTCGAGACGTCACTTATAGAGAATTTTTTATATCCGAAATATGGCCCCGGACAACTGTGGGAGATTGTAGCCAATGAAGTCTCTGCTGCCGGAGGCGAGGTGCAATTAAACAGCAGGGTAGTGCACGTGAATGTGGAGAACGGAAAGGCGGTCTCGGTTGATGTGGTGTTGTCCGATGGCTCGCAGCAAAGATTGCATTGCGATTATCTGTTCTCGACAATGCCTCTTGCGCAGCTTGTTCCTTCGTTGCAGGGTATATTGGTGCCCGATGCTGTTGCTGATGTTGCACAAGGACTGCCTTTTCGCGATTTTATTACCGTTGGACTCTTACTCGATAGTGTAAAAATTAAAAATGAAACAAAACTGCGTACCTTTGCCAATCGCCCACCCGATACGTGGATATATATTCAGGAGCGTGATGTAAAGGTTGGACGCATACAGATTTTCAATAATTGGTCACCTTATATGGTAGCCGACTATGAGAATACCTTATTCGTCGGACTTGAATACTTCTGTAACGAGGGAGATGAACTGTGGCAGATGTCCGATGAATTACTATCCTTTATGGCAGTGGATGAACTTGTGAAGATGGATATTATAGAGCATTCTGCTCTGCTCGATAGTGTTTGTGTGAGAATGAAAAAGGCTTATCCTGCCTACTTTGGAACATACGACAGGCTTTCCGAAGTGCGCTGCTTCATCGATTCTATTGATAATATCTACTGTTTGGGACGCAATGGGCAGCACCGATATAATAATATGGATCACTCTATGCTAACTGCGATGGTTGCTGTGGATAATATTGTAAATAATGTATCGGATAAAAGTAATATATGGAGTGTGAATACCGAGAGCGATTATCACGAGGAATAAAAAAAATCATAGAGACGCATCTCTATGATTTTTTTATCGTTTAAAGGTGGATTACCTTTATTACATTCTTGGCAAATTGAATGCTGGAACAAGTGCCTCGAGTTCTTCGTCGGTCATTCCAACGGGCTCGTATCCGGCCCAACGTGCATTGAAATATATTTGTGCCGATTTACTCATTGTGTCGATGGCGTCGAAGCAGTCGATAATATCATCGCCAACAGCAAGAACGCCGTGTTTCTCCCATAGTAACATATCGTGCTTTGCAAGCTGTTCTATTGTAGCATAGGCAAGTTCCATTGTTCCCGGGATTGCGTAGGGTACAATACCGATGCCTTTGGGAACGACGATGCGTGCCTCGGGAATCATACTCCAGAGGGTGCGTGTCAAGTGCTCCGAGTTAAGGAAGGGTTTGCAGTGCGAGAATCCTATAAGGTCGGTGGGATGGGTGTGTAGTACAACTGTTGTCTCGCGACCTATGCTGCGCAGATAGTTGTGCATCATAAGATGTGAGTGAATCTCCATTGTGGGTCCAACGGGCTGCTCGGCAATAATATCGAAGCTCTTTCCATCGGGGGCAATGCGGATGATTGAACCATTATCGAAGGGGGCTTGTGCAACGTAACGCATACGTTTGCCTGTTCCTGTTACATAGAAGAAGTGTCCGCCCAAATAGGGTACCTCTTCGTTCAGCGGACGGGTAGGTGCAAGAGCTGGAAGGCTCTTAGACTCGTCATCCATAAGATGTGTAACGTTTACCGAAATGTTACCACCGTTGCGCTCGGCCCAACCTTTTGTCCACAGGTATCCGGCTACTTCGGCTATGCGGTCAATCTCGGCCATCAGTGCTGTGTTTTTTCTGATAATCTCCATTGTGTCTTTTATTTTAGGTTAATTATTGTTTTGTATCTCTCGTATGCTTGTTGCCACTGCTCACTATCTTGCGGCTCAAATGTTACGGGTGGCTCCATTTGTGCTATCATACGGCGCATCTCCCAGCGGTCGCCGACAAGGCCGGCAGCACGTGCCTGCACCATACAGTTGCCTATTGCTGTTGCTTCGGCAGGGCCGGCAACGGTGGGTATTCCCAAAGCGTTTGCTGTAAGCTGATTGAGAAGCGTATTCTTTGAGCCGCCACCAATAATGTGCAGACGTTTTATTTCGTGGGGTGAGAGGCTGCGCATAGTCTCTAATGTGTGACGATAACAGAGTGCAAGACTCTCGAAAATACAGCGTATGAATTGTGCATGTGTCTGCGGTGCGCGCTGTCCTGTCTCCTCGCAGAAACGGACAATGGCTGCACTCATACTCGCAGGGTTGGCAAATTCGGGGGCATCGGGCTGTATGAAACAGCGGAAAGGTTCGGCGTCGGTGGCAAGCTCAACAATCTGTGGGTAGCTGTAGCTGACGCTCTCTCTTTCCCACTCTTTTCGGCACTGCTCCAACAGCCACATTCCTGTTATATTCTTAAGGAAGCAGGTCGTTCCGTCTATTCCTCCTTCGTTGGTAAAGTTGTGACGATAGCTCTCTTCGTTTATGATGGGGTTCTCGCACTCTATTCCCATTAGACTCCACGTACCGCTGCTAAGGTAGGCAAACTCCTTGTCAAGTGAGGGTATTGCCGCTATTGCCGATGCTGTGTCGTGTCCAGCAACGGCATAAACGGGAATCTTGCCAATTCCTGTCTCCTCGGCAACCGAGTCGCTAAGGTGGCCTACCAATGTCCCGGGCAGTGAAAGTGGCAGAAGTATATCGCTGTTGATACCCGCTGCATCGAGCAACTGTTTCTCAAACTCTTTTTTTGCGGGGTTCAATATCTGTGAGGTCGATGCTTCGGTATATTCACATACCATCTTTCCTGTGAGCAAGTAGGTAAGCAGGTCGGGCATAAAAAGTATGTGCTTGGCCTCTTCGAGCGCCGTTGAACCCTCTTTCTTTGCGCTGAAAAGCTGGAACAGACTGTTGAAATTCATTATCTGTATGCCGGTGCTTGCGTAAAGCTCTTTTCTTGGGACGATATTGAAATACTCCTCGGGAGCACCATCGGTGTAAGGGTCTCTGTAGGCGCGAGGCAGGTTCATTAGACTACCGTCCTTTGCTATATACCCAAAATCGACGCCCCAAGTGTCAATGCCAATGGAATGGGGCTTAATGTTACGCTGTACACATATTCGAAGCGCTTTCTTCAGTTCCTCGTATAGCGAATATACGTTCCAATAGTACTTACCTTCGAGCTGCATAATACCATTTGGGAAACGGTGTATCTCTTCAATATCGAATTTGTTGCCACACAATGTAACTGTTACAGCGCGACCACTTGTGGCTCCAAGGTCGAATGCTAAAAATATCTGTTTTTCCATTTTCTTGGTTTTTGTTGTCTAAGAGCAAAAATAGATAAAACGAGCGAAATAATATCAAGCTTGCTTGAATATTTCACAGCGAGTGCAATAAATTTTCGGGGACAACCCAAAAATAGATAAAACGAGCGAAAGTTCAAAGAGCGAGTGGGTGAAAATATATTTTCACACGCAACGAGCGAAGTCGAAACTTCGTATAACAAATAATATCAAGCTTGCTTGAATATTTCAAAGCGCTTTCTAATCGTCCGAATCATTGTATCAACTAACCCTATAATAAAGATTATGTTCATTTGTGTCATCCTATTCTTAATCCGATGGCGATAATAAATTTCTGAAAAAAAGCGGCAGACACCAATCGGTGTCTGCCGCGAATATTCAGCATTAAAATGTGCTTAAATTATAGCTCCTCAACAGCAGCCTGAGCGGCAGCCAAACGTGCGATAGGCACGCGGAAAGGAGAACAAGATACGTAGTTAAGACCTACGCGGTGGCAGAACTTAACTGACTCGGGCTCACCACCGTGCTCACCGCAGATACCGCACTTGAGCTCGGGGTTAACGGCGCGACCCTTAGCTGTAGCCATCTCAACGAGCTGACCAACACCGGTCTGGTCGAGTACCTGGAAGGGGTCGTTCTTCAGAATCTTCTTGCGCAGGTAGATGGGCAAGAATGAGTTAACGTCGTCACGAGAGTAACCGAAGGTCATCTGTGTCAAGTCGTTTGTACCGAATGAGAAGAACTGAGCCTGCTGTGCAATCTGGTCGGCTGTAAGAGCTGCACGAGGAATCTCAATCATTGTACCGATTGTGTACTCTACTGAGTCGCCCTCGGCTGCAAACAGTGCGTTAGCTGCCTCGAGGATAGCATTCTTCTGCTCCTCGAACTCGTTGATGATACCTACCAGGGGAACCATAATCTCGGGATAGATAACCTTACCCTCTTTCTTCAACTCGAGAGCTGCACCGAGGATAGCGGTTGTCTGCATCTTTGTAATCTCGGGATATGTGTTACCCAAGCGGCAACCACGGTGACCAAGCATCGGGTTGAACTCCTCGAGTGACTTAACGCGGCGCTGAACAGCCTCTACGGTCTTACCCATTGCCTCGGCAAGCATCTGCTGACCCTTAGCATCGTGGGGTACAAACTCGTGGAGAGGGGGATCGAGCAGACGAACTGTCACGTGCAAGCCCTCCATTGCCTTGAAGATACCAACGAAGTCGGCCTTCTGGAAGGGAAGAAGCTTAGCAAGAGCAACCTCGCGCTCCTTAGTTGTCTCGGCAAGAATCATCTCGCGCATAGCCTTAATCTTCTCGCCCTCAAAGAACATATGCTCGGTACGGCAGAGACCGATACCGATTGCACCGAAGTTACGTGCAACCTGTGCATCGTGAGGAGTATCGGCATTTGTACGAACCCCAAGACGTGCATATTTGTCGCAAATCTCCATCAACTCGGCAAAGTCACCGCTGAGTTCGGGAGCCTTAGTCTCAACCTTACCCTCGATAACCTGACCTGTTGAACCGTTCAATGAGATGTAGTCACCCTCGTTGAATGTAATACCGTCAACCGACAATGTACGTTTCTTATAATCGATAACCAATGTACCTGCACCCGATACGCAGCACTTACCCATACCACGAGCAACAACGGCTGCGTGAGAGGTCATACCACCACGTGCAGTAAGGATACCCTGAGCGGCAGCCATACCTGCAAGGTCCTCGGGAGAGGTCTCGATACGTACAAGAACTACCTTCTCGCCATCCTCGTTCCACTTTGCAGCGTCGTCGGCGAAGAATACGATACGTCCTGTAGCAGCACCGGGAGATGCGGGAAGACCGTTGGCAATTACCTTAGCCTTTGCAAGAGCTGCTGTGTCGAAGATGGGGTGCAAGAGCTCGTTGAGCTTCTCGGGCTCCATACGTTTGAGAACTGTCTTGTCGTCGATGATACCGTCGCGGTAGAGGTCCATAGCAATCTTAACCATTGCAGCACCTGTACGCTTACCGTTACGTGTCTGCAAGAACCAGAGTTTGCCCTCCTGAACGGTGAACTCCATATCCTGCATATCTTTGTAGTGGTCCTCGAGGTGAGTCTGTATTCTGTCGAGCTCCTTGTAAATCTCGGGCATTGCCTCCTCCATTGAAGGATACTTAGAAGCACGCTCCTCCTCGCTGATGTTCTGCAATGCAGCCCAACGCTGTGAACCAATCTTTGTAATCTGCTGAGGTGTGCGGATACCTGCTACAACGTCCTCACCCTGTGCGTTGATAAGATACTCTCCGTTGAAGAGGTTCTCACCTGTTGCAGCATCGCGTGAGAAGCATACACCGGTAGCCGATGTCTCACCCATATTACCGAATACCATTGCCTGTACCGATACGGCTGTTCCCCACTCATCGGGAATTTTCTCCATACGACGGTAGAGGATAGCGCGCTCGTTGTTCCAAGACTCGAATACAGCGCAAACGGCACCCCAAAGCTGCTCGTAAGAGTCGGTGGGGAAGTCCTTGCCTGTCTGAGCCTTAACGGCTGCCTTGAACTCCTTAACAAGACGCTTGAGGTCGTCTACCGAAAGGTCTTTGTCGAGAACAACACCTGCCTCTTCCTTAACCTTCTCGATGATTGCCTCGAAGGGATCGATCTCCTCCTTGCTTGTAGGTTTCATACCAAGAACAACGTCACCGTACATCTGTACGAAACGGCGGTAAGAGTCCCAAGCGAATTTCTCGTTACCGGTCTTCTTTGCAAGACCCTCTACTACGATGTCGTTAAGACCAAGGTTGAGGATGGTATCCATCATACCGGGCATAGATGCACGTGCACCTGAACGAACTGATACAAGAAGGGGATTGGTGGGGTCGCCGAATGTCGAGTTCATCAATGTCTCGATGTTTTTAACTGCGGCCTGAACCTCTGCCTTAAGAAGCTCAATAACCTTCTCTTTGCCAAGGCTGTAGTACTCGCCACAAACCTCGGTTGTAATGGTAAATCCGGGAGGAACAGGGATACCGATGAGGTTCATCTCTGCAAGGTTGGCACCTTTACCTCCTAACAAATTTCTCATTGACGCATTACCTTCAGCAAGACCATTACCAAAGGTATAGACTCTTTTGTCTGCCATAAATTTTTGAGTTTATTATGTTATTGATAGTTAAAAGTTTAAATTATTTATCTCTCTTAAAAGAGTGGGATTTTAATGCTCATTCGACACGCATAAACTTTTTAAAACCGTTTTTAAGGTTTATCAGAGTCGTATGTGAATCTTTTGACCACACAATCCAATGCCTTTTGAACTTTATAAAAAGGCACTCTCTTTCTAATTTGCAAATATATAAAAAAAAGTTTTCCAAATAAAGTTTGTGGCAAAAAATATGCACTACAATTCTTAAAAAATAAACTTCTTAACTTAAATATGGTAATAATCGGGAAAATAGATGTATTTTTGTGCTGTTATACTCTATTGCAAATAGTGAGTAATGTGATTAATCAAATGCGGATATTCCGCTTGTACTATATTTATCAAGCTGTATATAATGGCAAAGAAAAAGAAACCATTGCCGCTGCTCGAGCGGATTGAGATAACCGGAGTTGCCGCCGAGGGTAAGGCATTGGCACGTGTAGACGATCTTGTTGTTTTTGTTCCTTTTGTAGTTCCGGGTGATGTTGTTGACCTTCAGGTTCGTCGTAAAAAACATAGTTATGCCGAGGCCGAGGCTGTAAAGTTCCACGAATATTCAACCGAGAGGGCCGAGCCTTTCTGTAAACATTATGGCGTTTGCGGAGGATGTAAATGGCAGTGTCTGGCCTACGAACATCAGTTGAAGTATAAGCAGCAGCAGGTATTTGATGCCCTTAAGAGAATCGGTAAGGTTGAGCTGCCCGAATTTATGCCTATCTTGGGTTCGGAGCAGACAAAAGCCTATCGTAACAAACTCGAATTTACATTCAGCAATAAAAGATGGCTCACTTGGGAAGAGGTCGAAAAGCAGACAAAATATGAGCATATGAATGCTTTGGGATTTCACATCCCGGGTGCATTCGATAAGGTGCTGGATATTGAGGAGTGTGCTCTTATGCCCTCGCTAAACAACGAGATTCGTAACGCTATACGCGATTTTGCCGTACGCGAGGCGATTCCTTTCTTCGACCTTCGCTCACAGACAGGTGTACTGCGTAATATGATGCTTCGTACATCGACAACGGGCGAGGTGATGCTGCTGATTCAGGCAAAGATTGAGGATGATGCACAGATGAAACAACTGCATAGTGTACTTGCTTTCATTGCCGAGAACTTCCCACAGATAACATCTCTGCTGTATGTCATAAACAATAAATGTAATGATACTTTTGGCGACTTGGAGGTTCACACTTTCAAAGGTACTGATGTTATTTACGAAGAGATGGAGGGGCTTCGTTTCAAGGTCGGTCCAAAATCGTTCTATCAGACAAACAGCCGACAGGCTTATAATTTATATAAGGTAGCGCGAGAGTTTGCGGCATTGACGGGTGACGAGGTGGTATACGACCTTTACACCGGCACTGGAACAATAGCCAATTTTGTGGCACGAAAGGCGCGTAAGGTGGTGGGAATAGAGTATGTCGAGGATGCTGTGATTGATGCGCGTGAGAATTCGCGTATCAACGGTCTCGATAATCTCGTTTTCTTTGCAGGTGATATGAAGGATATTCTGACACGTGACTTTATCGAGGAACACGGTCGTCCCGATGTAATTATTACCGATCCCCCTCGTGCAGGAATGCATAATGATGTTATAGATACAATTCTTTTTGCGGCGCCGCGTCGTATTGTATATGTGAGCTGTAATCCTGCTACACAGGCGCGCGACCTCTCTTTGCTCGACAAAGATTATCGTGTGACAGCTGTGCAGCCGGTGGATATGTTTCCGCACACTCACCACGTCGAGAACGTAGTGCTGCTCGAAAGACGCAACGAGGTTGTTGATTGATTGTTCCCTAAAACGTAAAACAGAAGATTTTTATGCGCAAGAATACAAAACCAATGCTCACCTTTAAGGTTACCGAGGCTACGCAACTGCTACCATTTATTATGGAAAAGATGCACGGAATAAGTCGAAATCGCGCAAAGGCGTTGATAACCAATCGTGTGGTGCTTGTAGATAATAGAATTGTCACCTACCCGCTAACCGAACTTGCTGTTGGACAAGAGGTGCAGATTGACCGTACAAAGCATAAAATGTCGTTCCACAGTAACGACCTTGATATTGTATATGAGGATGCTTATCTGCTTGTTATCGACAAGCGTCCCGGGTTGCTTTCTATGAGTAATAACACTCGTCAAGAGACGGCGCAGTCGGTGCTTAACCGCTATCTCGAGAAGGGTGGTGGGCGTAACACCGCTCATCTTGTGCATCGTCTCGACCGCGATACGTCGGGTCTTATGCTCTATGCCAAGGATGTGCAGACACAGCAGTCGTTCATACGTGATTGGCGTGAACTTGTTACCGACCGCCGTTATGTGGCGCTTGTCTCGGGCGAGGTCGAGAAACGCGAGGGTGATATTCGTTCGTGGCTCACCGAGGACAAGCGCTTTGTTACACATTCGAGCCCTGTCGACAATGGTGGAAAATATGCTCACACGCATTATCGTGTGTTGGATAGTGCAAACGGATATTCGCTTGTAGAACTTGAACTTGAGACGGGACGTAAGAATCAGATTCGTGTTCATATGGCCGAGATTGGGCATCCTGTCGTTGGTGATAGAAAATATGGCAATGACGATGATTCGATACGCCGCTTGGGACTTCACGCCTATATGCTCTGTTTTCGTCATCCTGTTACCGGAAAATTCCTCCGTTTCGAGACCCCTGTTCCTCTCTGTTTCGTAAATCGTTTGAATGGTAAATAAGTATCTTTGCATAGTATCTCTTTTTCTGTTGCTGCTGCTTCCCGGGGAGGCAAGTGCGCAGTTTTATCAGCGTCGCGACTCTGTTGCGCGAGTGATAAAGGGAGGTGTGGCTTATCAGCAACAACGTACCGATGTGAAAAAATCGGAGGCGAAGAAAAAAAGTACGGCTAAGAAAAAGAGGAGTTCTGCAAAGAAAAAAACAGCAAAGGTAAAGAAGGAAAAAAAGTTCGAGGGTATAGTATATGAGGAGAAACGCTATCGTCTGGGCGAAAGAGTGATTATGCGTGGCGACTCGGGTGCCGATGTAAAATCACTTGCCAATATGTTGGTGAAAAAACTCTTTCTCGACGAGAACGACATAATTTATACCAAGAATGGTGTGTTATACGAAGGTGAGATAATACGTGCAGTGCGCTCGTTTCAGAAAATATCGGGGTTGTACGAGGATGGTATGGTGGGAACCCCCACGTTGAAAGCACTGCGTAAATATCGTTAAATCGTCTTCCCTCTGTTGAACCAATAACCCTATAGACTTTTTTTGAGTAGAGTATTGATAAATAGAATTATCGACTATTCCTGTTGTTTATAAAATTTTTTGATGAGAATGTGGTATATTATAATAATAGGTATAACGCTGTGTGCAGCAGCGCTGCTTTTCTCTTCGTGCTCGCAGGGATTGTGGAATAGTAAAGAGGGGGTAGATTGGAGAGGTGTTTCTGTTGTTGCGCACCGCGCAGGTGCTGGCGTTGCACCTGAAAATTCTCTCGCAGCGGTTGACGAGGCCTTGGCAGTTGGCGCCGATGTTATTGAGGTTGATGTGCATCTGACTGCCGACGGAGAGCTTGTTGTTTGTCACGATAATACAATAGAGCGTACAACAAACGGCAAAGGACGCATTGGTGAGATGACGCTCGAAGAGATTCGCGCCTATCGCATCGTGGCTGCCGATGGCGCTGTAACCGAGGAACCTCTGCCAACGTTGGGAGATGTCCTGTGGAGAATCAACGGCCGATGCCGAGTGCTTGTCGAGGTTAAACGCACAAAAGATGCCGAGCGTATGGCAAAGGCAATAATAAACGAAGTTGCACTATATCAGGCGGACGGGTGGGTGGCTGTTCAGTCGTTCGACACCGAAGTGCTTGCTCATATTCATCGCTTGGGACACCCTTTTACTCTTGAGAAACTTTTTTATTTCAAGGTTCCTTTTCTGCCGTTTGCATACGATGGCTCGTTAACACGCTTCAACTGCTTGAAGTACGACTATATCTCGTCGTTTAATTTTCATTATAAATATATATCGTCACGGCTTGTAAAGAAAATACACTCTTGTGGAAAAAGTATCAAAGTGTGGACGCTAGACGGTCCGAAAGAGTCTCCTATGCTTCCTGTAGATGCAGTAATAACCGACCGTCCCGACCTTTGGAAAAGATAATCCTTGTGGGTTAAGGGGTAAACAAAACAGTCCTGTTCGTTGTTATGACGTAACAGGATTTTTCTTTTACCAAATTTTAAATACACTAATTTATGAGAAGTATCAAAGGGTCGTTGACCGAACAGAATTTGCTGAAAGCATTTGCAGGAGAGAGTCAGGCACGTACACGTTATACCTTCTTTTCTTCGGTGGCAAAAAGAGAGGGGTACGAGCAAATTGCAGCTGTGTTCCTCGAGACTGCCGAGCAGGAGAAGGAGCACGCCAAACGATTTTTTAAATTCCTCGAAGGTGGCAGTGTCGAGATTCTCGCTACCTATCCTGCAGGGAGGATAGGTACTACTACCGAAAATCTGTTGGCTGCCGCAAAAGGTGAGAAAGAGGAGTGGGACATTCTCTATCGCGATTTTTCAAAGATTGCCGAGGATGAGGGTTTTGCTCCCGTTGCTGCTGCATTTAAAGCTATTGCTACAGTAGAGGCCGAGCACGAGAGACGTTATCTGGCTCTGCTGAGTCGTATTACCGATGGTAATTTCTTCCATCGCGACGGGAAAATATGGTGGCAATGTCGTAATTGTGGTTATCTCATAGAGGCCGAGGACGCTCCGCAACTGTGTCCTGCTTGTCTGCACGCGCAGGCCTTCTTCGAGCCTATGAAGAAGAATTATTGATGTTTTATAAATATTATTACGGGAGCAATCGGAAATGGCTGCTCCCGTAATAAGTGTGCAAAACTATGAAATATTGTATATAAAATTATTGGTGTCAGATAAGACTCTGAGCGATACACTATTTCAATCCTGTCCACTGTGCCGGAGTGAAATACTGCTCAACGGCTCTCTCTAATTTGTCGGGCAGATTGCAGAAAAAGTCAATTCCTGTTTTATCCTCAAGCTCGTCTATTGTCATTGCATAATCCGATAGGTTACCGTCTAAGTAGTTCTTATGCTCGAAATAGAAACCTGCGGCCTTGTATGTGCCTTTGTAACGACAGAGTAGTGCCATATAGTAGTAGTTAGGAACTGTTTTGCAGGTTAATCCGTTGGCATTGGTAACACTTTTGTACTCTCCTTCTCTTATTGTGCCTCCTTTAACAACGAAAAGTGTGTCGCAGAATCCGCTGTTGCGTCCCCATCCTTGTACTTTTCCTTCGAGGTCCAACCATTTCCCTTCGTTGAAACGGCTGAGCATAGGTGAGATATTGCTGTAGTAGAATGTCTGCTCGTTAGCATCTTTCGATTGTAGGCGGTCGGCCGATGCTACAAGGTGTCCGCGAACATATCCGTTGCGGTTAATCTCGTCTTTTGTAAATACGTAACTGTAGGGCATTTCCGGGTCGGGCTGAAAAGGGTCGCCGCCCCACGAAGTGTTATCCCAATTATTACGGTTCCAATTCTTGGTTCTGTTGCTTGGGTCGAATGTGAAGGCTACCCAACGACTATGCTTGCGTTCGGGAGAGTGTGCTATGCTGAAGTTTACATTCTCCTTGCCGTTTGTCGTAGTGCAGTGTGTGATGAAGAGGTCGTCGTCGGTTATATATGGCATCTCTGTACGTGTGGCATATTTGTTCCCGTTTACATTGGCATTGATATTGTCGCGGTCGATGTAAGAGGGTAGCTCGCTGCTGCTGTCGCTACTGCAGGCTGTCAACATTAGTGCCGATGTAAGTATTATGAGTGCTCTTTTCATATAAAGTCGTGAGAATGTTATATAACCTATAAAGGGTGTGCCAAAAGTTTATATTTGACACACCCTTTATGTGATTTTTGTCTGTTTTTTTTGAGACGTGAATTACTTCTTCATTGTCTTGCCATAACGGCTCATAAACTTATCCACACGACCGGCTGTATCGACAAGCTTAGCCTTACCTGTATAGAAGGGGTGAGAAGTATTAGAAATCTCGAGCTTTACAAGGGGATAGGTCTCGCCCTCGAACTCAATTGTGTCCTTAGTGTTGCAGCAAGATTGTGAAAGGAAGCAATCGCCGTTTGACATATCTTTAAATACAACGGGACGGTATCCTGCGGGATGGATGTCTTTTTTCATTGTGGTATATTTTTTAATCTGTTTTTAAACTTTGCTGGTAACAAAATGTAGTGTAATGGCTTTTCGAGGTGCAAAGATAGCAAATATCTTTTACTCGGCAAAATATTTTTTGATAAAATGTTATGCGATAAACGCTTTATACTGTTTTTTTACTCTACATATAGTACTAATCCTTTTAGATACTCGCCCTCGGGGTGGTAAATGTTTACCGGGTGGTCGGCAGGTTGTGTCAACTGGTGCAGGATGCGTACATTTCGTTTGGCGATTGCTGCTGCGGTGAACACTGCGGTGCGGAAGTGTTCTTTGCTCACTACTTGCGAACAAGAGAAGGTAAAGAGTATGCCACCGGGTTGTATCTTTTCGATGGCTTTTGCATTAAGTCGGCGGTAACCTATGAGGGCATTGCGCAGACTGTCGCGGTGTTTGGCAAAAGCGGGCGGGTCTAATATTATAAGGTCGTAATTATTACCCATACGTTCGAGGTAGTCGAATGCATCCTCGGCGTATGCTGCGTGACGTGTGTCGTCGGGGAAATTTATTGCAACATTGGCATTTGTAAGGTCGATGGCTTTTGCCGAACTGTCGACCGAGTGTACCAATTCGGCACCTCCGCGCAGGGCATAAATAGAGAATCCTCCTGTGTAGCAGAACATATTAAGGAGCTTGCGTCCTTTTGCATATTGCTCGAGAAGTTTGCGATTCTCGCGCTGGTCTACAAAAAAGCCTGTCTTTTGTCCGCGCAACCAGTCGATGTGGAATTTCAGTCCGTACTCGGTTGATACGTTTCCTGCATTCCCGCCCAAAAGGTAGCCGTTGTCTTTGTTTATATCGGCTTTAAAAGGTAGGGTGGTGTCCGACTTATAATATATGTTCTTAAGAGATTCTCCCAATGTCTCTTTTACTACTTCTGCAATAATGGCGCGGCTGACGTGCATACCTACGCTGTGTGCTTGCATTACGGCTGTGTCGCCGTAGATGTCTATTATAAGACCGGGCAGTGAGTCGCCTTCGCCGTGAACAAGGCGGTAGGTGTCGTTGGTCGGACTGCCTGCTATGCCTATGCTGCGACGCAGATGATAGGCTGTTGCTATGCGTCGGCGCCAGAATTCAAGGTCGATGGGTTCGTCTTTGAAAGTGAGCACGCGCACAGCGATGCTTCCTACCTGAACGTGTCCGCGAGCAATGAACTTACGGTCGTTGGTGTATACTGTTACGACGTCACCCTCTTCGGGGCTGCCTTCGATGCGCTGTATCGCGCCCGAGAATATCCAAGGGTGGAAGCGCTGCAGTGACTCTTCCTTGCCTCGTTTTAATATAACGGCTTTCTCCATTTGGTTGTTTATTGTTGCAGATGGTTATAAATGCTTAAGCAGGCCCACGCATCGGTGGCTGCGTATAGTTTTTGTTTGTCGGTGAGCACGTCGGCATCCCAATTTGTAAGCTGTTGGCTCTTTGAGATGCGTTGCCCGAATATTATTGCAAAAATTTTTTGCAGGCTCTTTTCTTCTATTCCAAAATCGGCTACATATTTCTGTAGGTCGAGAAAGGCTTGTGGCGTGAATCGCTTGCGTTTGGTAAGTGCTTGATAGTCATCGTGAAGCGATAATCCAATCTTTTTTATCTCACTGTTCTCGAGCAGTGAGATAACTGATGCCGGCATACCAATACGGTTCAGACGGAATAGAAAACAGGTGTCAGAGGTGCTTATCTGTAGTAATGAGACGTTGTAATGTACCCCTTTTTTGAATGATGGGCGTGTCTCGGTGTCAATGCCTAAGATATTCTCGCTTGATAGGGCTTTTACTGCTTTCTCGGCATCGGGCAGTGTGTCTATTACTATTATGCGTCCTTGGAAAAGAACGTTCGGCATTGTCGATATTTCGCTTTTCTCTATGTGTGGTTTATATTTCGTCATTTGTGTAATCTTGCTCCTCGTTCTCCTCCTCGGGTGTGTTATACTCAATTTCGTGTAGTGCGCGCAGTGTGTTTACAAGTGTCTGCCCCCAATATCTGCAAAAATGCTCGCGGCATTGAAGTACGGCGTCGTGCATCGTCTCATTTATTCCTAATTGAAATTGGCAGATGAAGTTTTTTGTGTCTTGATATATGTCGGACAAGTCCTCTGATATGTGCTTGGTAACAGGTGTGTCGCTGTAACGCATTTCATCGACAAAAACGTCGAGGTAGGCATCGCGGCTGCCAAGAAGTTCGGATAGGGTAATGCGCAACACCTCGTAGCTCTCCTCTGTTACAAAATCTTCGAGACTGTCATCGCTGACAGGCTCGTCATTGGGCAACATTTGTGCCTTAATATATAAAAGAGGCAGTAGTTTTAACATAGTTTCTACGAACTCTTTGCGTGAGAGCTCGTTTGAGCGCTCTAAATAGGCGCAATATTCGGCTGCTACTGTTACAAACTCTACAGTATTTCTTGAAAAGACAATATCTTCGTTGTTGGTCATTGCTTTTGTGTTTTTGCAAACTTTGTGTGCATCTTAAAATCTGCCGCGAAGTTACAAAAAAATAGCATAGAGGTAATGTATTATTATTTATTTTTTTATTATCTTCGCGCTTGCTAAATTAGGGTCTGTAGCGTGTAACTGATACACCACTTCGTTTTGTGGTGTGAGAGTCAATGCGTTACGGTGTTTTTATTGTTGTTAGTAGGAATATTAAAAATATGGCAAAGAAAAATATTGTTAAGGAACCGGGTGCTATGGAGCGTGCACTCGCGTATATAAAGTCGCCCAATACTACCTTTATTGCAGGAGTTGTAATTGCTGCTATGGCAATATTCTTCTGTTTCTCTTTTCTCTCGTTCTTCTCTTCGGGTGGAGCCGACCAAAGTGCCATAGATGAGGCTACAGTTGTTGCCGAGGCTGTCGAGAATAGCACCGGAAAAGGTGGTGCCATAGTGGCAAGTTATCTTGTGAATGACTGTTTCGGATGGTCATCGCTGCTGATTGTACCGCTTATGGTGGTTGTTGCATTGCGACTGATGTCGTTGCGTAATCTGCCGTTGATTAAGTGGTCTATAGGTGTATTATTCGGAATTATATGGGGCTCGATTTTCTTTGGCTTTATACTTGACGACGTTGCATTTATGACTCCCGGTGGTGTGCACGGAGAGAATGTAGTTAACTGGCTCACTACGCAGATAGGTTCGGTAGGAGTAGTATTATTACTTGCAATATCTCTTATTTTCTTTATGATATATCTGACACGTGAGACAATCGTTTGGCTGCGTAAACTGTTTGCGTTGGAATTTATCAGAAGAAAGCGTCCCGCATCTTCGGAAGGTGCACAAGATGAAGAGTCGGCCAATGATGAGGTCATAGAGGAGAGTGATGAGAATACTCCCGTGATAAATCAGTCCGATGAAGATGAAGCAGATGTTGAAGAGGACGAAGAGCAGGCGCCTGTTGTTGAATTGACAATCGATGACAGCAATCCCACTGAGAGTGATGAAATAATGGAAATAGTTGTTCCCGAGGGTGATGAAGAGGACGAGGTGCCTGTCGAGGAATCGCAGAATAATAATAACACCTCGGATGACGATGAGTTGGCGCGTCGGTTCGACAGAATAGCACAGCAGAATAATAATAGTGGCAATGAAATACAAATGGACGTAGAGCAAGCCGAGGGTGATGTTGATATGGGTGGAGATATGCACCGTCCATTGAATCCTAAGGACGAGCTAAGCTACTATAAGCCTCCTACAATAGACCTGCTCGATAAGTATGAGAATACTGCTCAATCTATCGATATGAACGAGCAGAATGTAAAGAAGGAGGAGATTGTACGCGTGTTGCGTGACTTTGATATAGAAATCAGCTCAATCAAAGCGACAGTCGGCCCTACAATCACTCTTTACGAGATTACCCCCGCGCCCGGTGTGAGAATCAATAAGATTCGTCACCTCGAAGATGATATAGCAATGTCATTGGCGGCTCTTTGTATACGTATCATTGCTCCTATCCCGGGAAAAGGTACGATAGGTATCGAGGTACCTAATGCCAACAAACAGATAGTACCGATGATGTCTCTGCTCAACAGCCGTAAGTATAAGGAGACCGATATGGCACTCCCCTTAGCGCTTGGCAAGACAATTTCTAATGAGGTGTTTATGGTTGATATGGCAAAGATGCCTCACCTTCTTGTTGCAGGAGCAACAGGTATGGGTAAGTCGGTTGGTCTTAATGCAATTATTACCTCTCTGCTCTTTAAGATGCATCCTGCCTATCTTAAGTTTGTTATGGTCGACCCAAAAATGGTCGAGCTTAACCTATATCGTGTTATAGAGAAACACTTCCTGGCTAAACTGGAGGACGAAACAGAACCTATCATTACTGATGTCTCTAAGGTGGTGCGCACGTTGAAGTCACTATGTACCGAGATGGATAATCGCTATCGTCTGCTTATGGCTGCCAATGTGCGTTCGGTAAAAGAGTATAACGAGAAATTCCTAAACAAAGAGCTGCTGCCGACAAAGGGGCATCGCTTTATGCCTTATATCGTTGTTATCATTGACGAGTACGGCGATCTTATGATGACTGCAGGAAAAGAGGTCGAGACACCAATTGCACGTATTGCGCAAAAGGCGCGCGCCGTTGGTATACATATGATTATTGCAACACAGCGTCCTACAACAAATATTATCACAGGTACCATTAAGGCGAACTTCCCGGCTCGTATGGCATTCCGCGTTATCTCGCAGATTGACTCTCGTACTATTTTGGAACGTACAGGTGCTAATCAGTTACAGGGTAGGGGAGATATGCTCTTCCTGGCAGGAAACGACCCGGTGCGTGTGCAGTGTGCTCTTATAGAGACAAAAGAGGTTGAGCGCGTGTGTGCTCACATTGCTAAGCAGCAAGGTTATGCATCGGCATATATTCTTCCCGAACCCGATGAGAGCACCGGCGATGGAGGCAGCGCAAGCTCGTCGTCGCGTGGCGATGCAGGTGCAGTGGGTAAACTCGACGAACTCTTTGCCGATGCTGCGCGTACAGTAGTATTGCATCAGCAGGGTTCAACTTCGCTTTTGCAGCGTAAATTCAATATCGGATTCAACCGTGCAGGACGTATTATGGATCAGTTGTGTCAAACAGGTATTGTTGGCGAGCAGGATGGCAGTAAACCCCGTCAAGTATTATGTCCCGATGAGGCCGACCTTGAATTCCGCCTTAAGTCTCTGTTGAATAACAATCAGTAATGTTTATGAGAAGATTCTTTATATTGTTTTTGTTACTGCCTATCGCACTTTATGCATCGAATGACGGTGCCGAGAAACTGCTCGACAGGGCGGTTACAAAGCTAAAAGCCGATTCGGGCGTGCAGATGGAGTTTGAATACTCGGTGTACGATGCCGATGCATCGCTTCTCTTTCAGGAGAAAGGTACTCTGCTTATAGACTCGGATAGGGCTGTAAAAGGAAAAGAGTGCTTTGCGTTGTTGTTGAATGAACTGAAAATCTGGTGCAACGGTACGGTGCAGTGGAATTACACAGGACAGACAAATGAGATTTATATTACAGATGCCGACAGCGAAGAGGCGCAGAATCTCTCGCCATTATATATTATGCAACTCTATAAAAAAGGTTACAGAGGTTTGCTCAAAAAGGAGACTGCGGTGACTGTGGTGACTCTTGTCTCTTCTGACAAGAATAGTGAGTTCGATAAAGTTAAGGTAACGATTGATAATGCGAGCCTGCGTCCCTTGAAAATGTTGTTATCGATGAACGGGAATGGCAGTACCGAAATTGTTATCAAGAATTATAAGGCAGGGTGTGATTTTTCAGTCGGTCAGTTTGTCTGTCCTGTAAACAACTACCCCAATGTCGAGGTTATTGATATGCGATAATATATTATTAGGTAAACAATAATTTAAATTACATATTATGGAAAGAACAAAGTGTTTGGTTATAGGTTCGGGGCCTGCAGGTTACACTGCGGCGATTTATGCGTCACGTGCTAATTTAGCCCCCGTGCTTATTGAAGGTATGCAACCCGGTGGTCAGTTGACAACGACTACGGTAATTGAGAATTTTCCCGGATTCCCCAATGGAATAACAGGTCCCGAATTGATGGATAATATGCGTCAGCAGGCAATTAACGTGGGCGCTAATGTTCGCTCGGGAAGTGTAACCGAGGTTGATTTTGAGTCATTGCCTTATAAGGTTACTCTGGACGATGGTACTCAGATTGAGGCCGAGACTGTGATTATTGCTACAGGAGCGGCTGCAAAATATCTTGGTCTTGCCGATGAGATAAAGTATCAAGGTATGGGAGTGAGCGCTTGTGCCACTTGCGACGGATTCTTCTATCGTAAGAAGATTGTAGCCGTAGTCGGTGGTGGTGACACTGCTTGCGAAGAGGCCAATTATCTTGCATCGTTGGCAGCAAAAGTATATCTTATTGTTCGTAAGCCTTTCTTGCGTGCCTCTAAGGCTATGCAGGACCGCACGCTGCAGAATCCTAAGATAGAGGTTCTTTTCGAGCATAATACCGAGGGCCTTTTTGGCGAGGATGGAGTAGAGGGGGTACATCTTGTATCTCGTAAGGGCGAGGCCGACGAAAAACACTACGACCTTGCTATCGATGGCTTCTTCCTGGCGATTGGTCACAAACCCAACAGCGATATCTTCAAGAAGTATCTTAAGACCGACGAGACAGGTTATTTTGTTCCTGCCGACGAAAGCGGTGTAAAGACCATTGTTCCCGGAGTATTTGTTGCAGGTGACGTTGCCGACCCACATTACCGTCAGGCTATTAACGCTGCGGCAAGCGGATGTCGCGCGGCACTCGAGGCCGAGCGCTATCTATCGAACAAATAAGCCTTTATCTGCTCTTGGATTACTACTATTCGTGGCGAACAGTGATAAATGATTGTGCATTGAATTAGATTGCTTGTAGGGGCGATTTTTAATCGCCCGAGAGTTGGCATAATTATTTAACAGATATAGTAATTCATTTAAAATGATTAAAAAATAATGGCTGAAAATTTTTCTTAACCGAAAAAAGTTTTGTATCTTTGCAGCCGATTTAGTCCGTTGGGGTTAGAGAAGACAGTCTCACGAAGAGAATGCACCTCGCGGAATTCACAATAAAAGCGATTAAATTAAATGTACGCAATTGTTGAGATTAACGGACAGCAGTTCAAGGCCGAGGCCGGAAAGAGACTGTTCGTGCACCACATTAAGGGTGCTCAGAATGACACAACTGTTGAGTTCGACCGCGTATTGCTGTTGGACAAGGATGGTGAAGTAACAGTAGGTGCTCCTGTAGTAGAGGGCGCAAAGGTAGTTTGCCACATTGGCGAGGTTCGCGAGCAGAAGATGGTTCGCAAGTCAAAGGATGGCCAGAATATCGTTACCACACGTACAATCGATCCTACATTGGTTAAGGGTGACAAGGTATTGGTATTCCACAAGCGTCGTCGTAAAGGTTACCGCAAGCTCAATGGTCACCGCCAGCAGTTTACAGAGTTAGTAATAAAGGAAATTATCGGTTAATTTATTAAAGTTTAAGTATTATGGCACATAAGAAAGGTGTTGGTAGTTCTAAGAACGGCCGTGAGTCAGCAAGCCAAAGACTCGGTGTGAAGATTTGGGGTGGCCAGGTATGCAAAGCCGGTAATATCATTGTTCGTCAGCGTGGTACAGTTCACAACCCCGGTAACAATATCGGTATGGGTAGCGACCACACTCTCTATGCTTTGGTTGACGGTATCGTAACTTTCAAGCGTGGAAAGAACAATAAGAGCTTTGTTTCAGTAGCTCCCTTCGAGAAAAACTAATCTATTTTAATAGTTGGTTTATAAAGACAGCCTTTGGCTGTCTTTTTTTTTATCCCTTTGCTTTATGATGATAAATGGAGTCTTCTCCCAATTTAAAATACCCTGTGGATAATACAGAAAAAGAACTTCCACCAATAGAATAAGTCCATTGGTGGAAGTTGCATAAAAAAACTACCATTACAATTTTTATTTCATAAGCTCAATGCTGCGCTTTACAAAGTTGCTTAACGCTTCGCCTGTGAGCATATTATTCTGCAAAAGGGTAATATCTATAAGTTGGCGAACCTGAGGATTGTTTGCTGCGTACCCGGCATATATTGCTTCGCGGTTGCTCTTTGCATCTGCAATTTTCTTCTCGGTATCGGCAAGGTCGTCTTTCTCGCTCTGAGGTATATCCTCAATCTTCTTATCCTTGCTTGCCTCGTTAAGAGCGTTGCGGTGTGCCTCAAGAGAATCAATCTCGCTGTTTACAGTTTGCAGTTGCTCGTTGCACGATGCTTCGGCGTCGGTTAGGATGCGTTTAACAATTGGATGCTCCTCGTTCAGTATTACGTTCAGCATATCGGGCATATCGCTATAGAACGACATTCCGGGTTGTATGGCTGCCATCTCCTTCATTCGACGCATATACTCGGCTTGTGTTATTACAATGGGAGCACCATTCTCGCCAAGAGCGTGTACCTGAACACCGAACTCTTTTTTATCCATCTCGGGAAGCTGGCTCTGGAATACTCCTGTGAGAATATCGTATTCATTTGCTGTCAGTGCCGATGCTTTTCGCTCCTCTTTTACGATAAGGTTCTCTACCACATCGCTGTCGACACGTGTGAAGTGTGTCTTTTCAAATTTGCGCTCAAGGAGGCTGATTAGCGCCACGTCAAGCTGTCCATCCATAAGAAGCACATTATAGCCTTTTGCTGTTGCAGCCTCTACAAAGCTATACTCCTTCTCACGGTCGTTGCAGTAGAGATAAATTATATTACCATCTTTATTGGTCTGCTCGCTTGCTACAAGAGTCTTGTACTCCTCGTAGGTATATTTTTTACCTTCTGTATCTTGTAACAATGCATATTTGCTCGCCTTGTCGTAGAAACTCTCCTCGGTCAGCATTCCATAGTGGATGAAAATCTTAAGGTCGTTCCACTTCTCCTCGAACTCGTTACGGTCGCTTTTGAAGATAGATTGCAGACGGTCGGATACCTTCTTCGAGATATACGATGAAATCTTCTTTACGTTTGAGTCGCTTTGCAAATACGAGCGCGATACGTTAAGAGGAATATCGGGCGAATCTATTACTCCGTGCATAAGTGTAAGAAAGTCGGGTACAATTCCCTCAACCTCGTCGGTAACGTACACCTGGTTACAGAACAGCAGTATCTTGTTCTTCTGCAGGTCGAGATTGCTCTTTACCTTGGGAAAGTAGAGTATTCCTGTAAGGTGGAAAGGAAAATCGACATTCAGATGTATCCAGAAGAGTGGCTCGTCACTCATAGGATAGAGCTTACGGTAGAACTCTTTATAATCTTCGTCGGTGAGGTCGGCGGGTTTACGTGTCCACAGCGGGGTGGTGTCGTTGATAATATTATCTTCGGCTGTCTCTACCTGCTTGCCATCTTTCCACTCTTTCTTCTTTCCGAATGCAATGGGTACAGGCAAGAAACGACAATATTTGTTCAGAATAGCAGTAATGCGCTGCTCCTCGAGGAACTCTTTGCTATCCTCGTCGATATACATTATAATATCTGTACCGCGACCCTCTTTCTCTACCTCCTCAAGAGTGTATTCGGGACTACCGTCGCAGCTCCATTTTACGGCAGGCGCATCGGTGTATGATTTTGTAACAATCTCCACTTTCTTGGATACCATAAATGCCGAGTAGAATCCAAGACCAAAGTGTCCGATGATGTTGTTGGCAGTGTCTTTGTATTTCTCAAGAAAATCTGTTGCACCCGACAGGGCGATTTGGTTGATGTATTTCTCAATCTCCTCGGCTGTTAATCCTATACCATTATCGCTTACAGTGATTGTACCCTCGCCAAGCGATACTGTCACCTTTAGCTCGCCAAGTTCTCCTTTGTACTCGCCTTTTTCGTACAGAGTCTTTAGTTTTTGAGTAGCGTCAATAGCATTCGATACAATCTCACGCAGAAAAATCTCGTGGTCGCTATACAAGAATTTTTTAATGACGGGGAAGATGTTTTCGGTTGTTACCCCAATGTTTCCTTTTTGCATATTCTTTAATTTTTAGTTTGTAATCTATTTATGTTTGCGCAGACGTTTGTCTACACATAATATAAACAAAAAAAGTGCCAAATGCTTTAATCTGACACTGCCTTTTAGCTTTTTATTAGGAATATGACATTTTGGCAGTAATATACTGCTGTAATTTCCGACAGTGACTATTTATTATAAATATGTATACTGGGAACATAGGAAGGAAGATAGTTTATTCCATACCAACACATCTGCAGTGCAAAGAAAGCGATTATTAGCACAATGTAAAGAATCTTTGGCTTTGTAATTGTTATACCAAAAAGACGCAAATGTATATATAAAAGATAGAGCATCCACGTTATAAGCGCCCAACTTTCTTTGGGGTCCCAACTCCAATAATTTCCCCAAGCTTCATTTGCCCATATTGCACCAATCAACATTCCTGTAGTGAAAAAGGCTGTGCCGGCGTATGTCAAGGTATCTATAACATTAAAAATTTCGTGTTTAGATGTCATAAGACCATAAAGAGATAAAATGAAAGAGACACCCAATAGAGCGTATGAGAACATATAAACAGTAACGTGCGGTACGAACCATATACTTTGCAGTGCGGGCATAAGAGTTTTGTCGTGCATCTCGGGATTCAATAATGTCACCAATAGAAACACAGTGGACATTATCGATGAGAACAGCAGCACCCAACTGAACTTCCACTTCAGATAGGTAATGTACCCGGCTATGAGCATAAAGAATGAGTACCATAATCGAGTTTCGCCCATAGTGCGCAAAGGTGGACGCTCAAGTGAATACCAAAGTGCAGTGATAAATACTCCCAATGTGATGATAGCAGTGAGTGTTAATGGTTGTGCATATCTTCTTTTTCTATCAGAGAAAAGAGCAAGAAATGCTCCGGCAAATGAGAGCAATACAGTACACGCTGCAAAATATGGTAAATAGTTCCAACTTATCATAGCTTCGTTCTTTTAGGCCCTTGTATAAATAGCATTACAGAACCACACAGCATCATAATAATGCCTAACAGCATAGGGAATTTCCACGGAGAAAACACAATTTGCACAGTGCAATATTGTGCATTATTACCTCCTGCAATGTCGTAGCCGGTAAGGTACATATTCTCGAAAAGCGTATGCGAATAGGGATGGTTTACTTTTAGTAGGGCAGTATCCCTTTCTATAATCACTCTTGCCTCGTAGTTAGTTGGTGTACCATCTGTTGAGTAAACCACATCGAAACTATGCAGCATAAGTTTGTAGTCAAGAAATGTGCGTTCTCCATTTTTGTAAAAAGCCTCATTCGTGGGTGCGTTTCTGAATACTGTTGTATTCACTTCCTTGGTGTCGGCAGCACCTATAAACCCTGCAAAGAGGGCAATCCACAGTCCAACGTGATTCAATAAGAAACGCAGCCGTTTGCCGCGCTTGTTTCTGTATCCGTACAGAATGACAAAAAACAGATTGCTCAGTACAAACAGAAGAATAAGAATGAATATTACCGAAGTGCTGAAATCGGGAATGAAAGCAACTCCCATTGCTCCTATGATTATTGCAATAATTGAGCCAATGGTGGCACGAGACGATAGCATAAACCTCACAATTTTGCTATCTTTTCTTTTTTTGTAGAGAAACGTTAATATTGCAATCAACACTGCTGCAAATAGTACATTCCTTGGAAATTCTAAATATTGCACAATAGAGAGTGTGTTCATAATCATTTAGAATAACTATTTAACCGAGAAACAACCCCACTGAGTTTATATCCAGAATTTATCGGTCTCGCGAATTATCTTAATCTCATTTGAATACTCCTTGAGTATCTTGTATATTTTGCTTGCATAGAGTACATCGTGCAGTCCAAGGCCTATGTTGTAACTCAAAATGCGCTCCTTGTCGCTCTCGCGGCCTTTAATTTTTCCTGCCAGCACATCCTGTATCTCGCCAAATTGCTTGAACCTATCGAAATATTTAAAACCGCACACGTGTGCAGTATCATCGGCAAAAACCTTGTCGAAGAAAAGGTCGCAATTTTGGAATCCGCGAGTGTGTACCGGGATAACCAGACAACCCTCTTTGTACAGGCTGTCATCTTCGCAAATTAACCCCGATGCCTCGGTGATGCAACTGACAATTACATCCGATTGCGATATAATCTCTTTTGCATCGTCGCAGATAGTGAACGATACATTGGAGTACTCTTTAAAGCGTTCAATAAACAGCTCGGCCTGGTCTTTATAACGCAGCAGCATAACGTCGTGCATAATGTCGGGTTCCGATTCCAAAAGGCAGAGCATTGTTGCGCGACCTGTATTTCCAAGACCTAAAAATCCGTATCTTTTTGTATCGCTCTTTCTGAATGTCTGTATTGCTAATGTTGCAACTGCACCTGTGCGCATCGTTGTTATCCAATCGGCATCGAGCATTGCAAGTAGAGTGCCGCTTTGCGAATCGTACAGCAGCAGGTCGCTACCCAATGCCGGTGTTGCACCCTTTATACGGTGTACTATTTTTACACCAAAGTAATTATCCGGTGCGGGCAACTGACAGGGCATTGTGTTGAAAAAATCGTTACCTTGCGGGTGCAGACTGATTTTTGCCGGGAGTTGCGCTCTCTCTTTCAAAGAGAAACTCTCTCGTACCCATTCTATGCAATTTACAGGGGAGATATTAAGTTCGCGTATTTCGCTTTGTGATATTATTCTCATTGCTTGTATATAGGTCTTTTTTTGTATAATTTTTAATTATTGATTGTAGTGGCCTCTCGTTGCTTTTTTGCATTATTGTACCTCATTGCTCGTCGGGGCTATTTTTAATAGCGCACCGTCCTCTGTTTCTTAAACAGAATATTCGAACCCATCATACAAATGTAGGTGTTTTTGTACGCAATACAAAATTTTAAACAAAAAAACAGAATTACAATGCATTTTGCTCACATTCGTCGCTTATACCTCGTAAAAATAGACTATTTTTGACAAATTAAACCTTGAAAGAATGAAACACAGCATAATATACTTATTGGTAATAACCTTATTCTCTCTCTTCTCCTGTTCCAATAAAAGCAGTGGTGAACTTCTCGACCGAGTGCAGGAGGTTGTTGCTGAATATCCCGATAGTGCCATTGCCATATTATCACAAATAGATAAAGCAAACGTTATTTCGGGTAGCGAGGAGCAGCGTTACATACTTCTTCGCGCAATGGCGCTCGATGGAGTGGGGGCTGTAATGCCAAGTGATTCGGTGATGAAGCATATTGTATCACATTATGCGTTGTCCAACAATAACGAACTGCATTTTCTTGCTTTATATTCTCTTGGTCGCATCTATCAACGAGAAGGATATAACTCGAAGGCAATGCTCAACTATGTAAATGCCGAACATATCACCGACCTGGTTGAAAGTCCTACCGGTGTAGGATTATTGTATAAGGCAATGGCCGATATCTTTGCCGATTCTTTCGATTATACCCGTGCGCTTGATTCTTATCGTAAGGCTCAGCTCTATTTTCGTGTTGCCGGAGCCAATCGACTTCAGCATATTGCCATAGTGAACGTTGCACAAACTCTTATGGAGCAAAAAAAATATGACGAAGCCGAGCGTTGTCTTATGGAAGAGCTTCAGTGGGGGTATGGTAATAATGACAAAGAGATTTGTCAAAGTTCTATAGAGTATCTATTGGAATTGTATCATAGAACAAACTATCCATCGAAGTCCGATTGGCTGTTGGGAAGCGACTACTTTGATTTGTGCGACACCACATTGGCTGTCGACCGTGCCATTGCCTATATGCAGGCCCTTGCAGGTGATTATGAGTCGTCCGACAGATATATGCGTCGTGCCTGGACAAAATCCAACTCAATAAGCGATACTCTTGCCAATTTGGTGCAGATGTATGATATACGTCGTATGAGTGGCAGATATTCCGAGGCTCTTGATATCCTCGAAAATGTGCATTATATTCACGATACGATAATGCGCAGTGCATTGCAGCAGCCTGTTATGTTGGCTCAGCGCGATTTTTACCGTTCACAGGCCGAGTTGAGCGCTTATCGGTTGACATCGGCAAAGCGCCTTGCCATTGCTGTTGTAGTTGTTGTTGTGCTTCTTCTTGTCATTGTCCTTCTTTTTATTAAGAACAGAATTACAGCGAAGAATGCCGAGATTGAGCGATATATGGAACTTGCCGACGAGATGGGACACTCGCTCTATGTAAAGAGTGCCGAGGTCGAAGATATTTCATCGAAACTACAGGCTCACACAGCCCGTATAGCCGAGATGGACAGGCAGGTTGGTACGCTGTTTAAAAAGCAGTTCGAACTGCTCGATAAACTAAGTGGAACATTCTACGAGACACACGATATAAAAAAAGACAAGGAGGCTATCTATCGTCAGGTGCGCGAGAACATCGACTCCTTTATGAAGGATAATCGCTCGGTCGAGCGCCTTGAAGCTATCGTCGACAGTTATCGCGGAGGTTTGATGTCAATGCTACGTGCCGAAGTACCAATGTTGGGAACTCAGGAATTGCGTTTTATGGTGTTTGTGTATGCCGGTTTCTCGTCAAAAGCAATAAGTATCTTTATGCAGGAGAGCGTGGGTAACGTATATACCAAGAAATCGCGAATAAAAAGTATTATATCCCGTTCCGATGCTCCTCATAAAGAGCAACTTATCGAGGCAATGAACTAAAAAATGTGGGGACACATCTCAATGCGTCCCCACAAACATAATATTTCTGATATTTCTGATAATCACTACATATTTGTAACCTCATTGTAAATATCTTCAATCTGCTTGTTTATTACCTCGGTATTAAATATTCCTTGGCTAAAATGTACCGAGGCTTCTTTTATCTTATTATATAACTCTTTGTTCTCTATAAGTAATTGCATACATTCGGCAAGTTTCTCTGTATCTCCGGGAGTAAATACAAGCATATTTTCTTTGTGCTTGGCAACATCGTTAATCCCTCCAACAGGTGTACTTATTACAGGTAGTCCATACGACCACGCATCCAAAACGGCCATTGGGAAACCCTCGGCATAGCTTGGTTGGCAGAATATCATAGCCTCCTTAAAAGTCTTGTCTTTTTCTTCGCCGTTAAGCCATCCAAGGAATAGCGTCTGTTCCTTTATTCCAAGTTCTTTAGCAAGATTTTTTCCCTCTTCAATTTCGCCATTGCCGGCAAAGACTATTTTCCAATCTTTGTACTCTGCTGCAATCTTGGCAAAGGCTCGTATCATATCGATATAACCTTTTGCTTTAACAATGGAACCGGCATATAAAATATGTTTTTCCTTGGTATATTGTTTGTTGCTTTCGATTTTCTTGCAAGGATTGTATACAACAATAGTGTTATCTATTCCCAAAGTGTTGTATACCGTTCCTTTGCATAAGTTGGATAATACGATAACTTTTTTTGCTCTACTGAACATATATCTGTAGAGCCATTTGAATTTACTGTGAATGGTAGAGGTATGAAGATGTACTATTATCTTTTTTCTGCAAATATATGCAGGGAAAAAGAATAACAGCTTTCTCATAGCCGATACAGGCAGACTCAAGTGAATATGCATAATATTGGCTGTAGGCAGATGAAACAGGAATTTTAAATAACCAATGAAAAAGTAACATAGCGACATAAATTTGTTTGTGTCGATATGTGTCTCAATCCATATACAGTTATATTTTTCCCATTGGGCACCCTTTCTGTGTACGTTGACAACAGAGGTTATTCCTCCTCGGGTCTTGCTTGATGTTGCTATTACTAATACTTTGGGCATATTGTTGACTTACTATCCTTTTTCAAATGGTTTGTTGCAATAATAACTTATTCGGTGCGGAATTGTTGTTGGTAGAAAATCTCCATCAGCAGTTCACGAGTTTTCATAACGTGCATAAGCGAATCGATGTTGCTACCTTCGGGAGCAAGAAGCTGCTTTTCACTGTAGCTGAGAAACCTGTTATCATTGGCTGTTGTATCCAACAGGTTCTGCCCGATATTCAAGTAGCGTGTATCTTTTTTCAAGGCAAGCGGCGCTACTGTCGAGAGTAGGTCGTAATGCGAACCATAGCGTTGTACTATCCTCTTCTTGCTGCTATTGGACAACGCATAATGTGGTGGCAGGTAAATATACAAAGGTACCGAGAAACGTTGCTCGTCAGGTACTTTATCATAGTCGAGTATGCTGCGTACATTATGGTCGCCGGTGACAATTACAATAGTATTTTGTGCAAGTGGAGATGCTTTTAGTCGGGTCAGAAAATCGCCTATGCTTCTGTTGGCATACTGTGCCCCAAGACCATATTTGCGCAGCACCTCCCGGTCGCCGGTGAGGTAGGGCGACTTATACCACTCATCGCCAAGCTGTGGCAACTGCATATTCTCGGGGTAGGTGAATGGGGGATGGTTGGTCGTTGTCAGTGCAAGCATAAACTGCGGATTACCACTCTTGTCGTTGCTCATACGCTCGAAGATATACTGCATTAGAAACTCGTCATATACTCCTATGGCACTTGTTGTGCTACCCTTTATGCTGTGCAGAATATCCTGTCGACCAATGATGGTGTCGAAACTCTGGTAACCGAGTCCTTCGAGTACATTTTCCCACGTCGGGTCCATTCCCGTAACAAATGTGGTGCTGTAGCCATTTTGTTTGAAGGGGTAGGCTATCGATGTAGGCAGGCTTTTGAATCGGTAACGCGAATTGAAGAAACGCATATATGGCATTGCAAGTGTAACAGCCTCAATAGAGTAGATTGTTCCGTTACGCACCGATTGAAAATTCTGTAACAGAATATCCTGTTGCAGATGCTCGCGAAGCGAACCGAGTAGGTCGAGTCTTTCGCCCTTGTCCATTGTGGTAAGGAAATTACTCCAGCTCTCGCTCAGTATCAGCAGAACATTGGTCGAGGGGAGTGTGTCGCCGCCGTAACCCGGTGCATTGCCAAAGAGTGCCGCCTCACATTTTTCGCTGTTTGTACCATTGATAAGCGGTAGCCCGGCAGCTGTTATCGCCTCATCGATATTTTTAAACCCCTCTCGCGAGAGCAACTGTTCGTCGCTATATAGCTTAAAACTGTTTGCTCGCTCTTTGTATGCCTTTTTCAGCAGGTACACCGCGTTGGGCACCGATTGGTTTATTGTCTCATCGGTAGATACCATAAAAGCCTCTACCTGAAGTGTGTATCGTGTTACCGAACCACGCATAAACACAAATGTAACGGCTGCAATGGCAACGGTGGCAATAATTGTCGCAACCGTTCCGGACGGTTTCTGTATTCCTATGTGTATCTTGGAAATATAACGACCAATAAAGAAGATAATAAAACCAAGAGCAACTATCGAGAGCACAATTCTTAAGAAGGGATAATCTTGCCACATTGTGAGCAGAAGTCCCCAGGGGCCCTCGTCAAAGAAGTCGAAAAAGACAACATTATATCTACTGTTGAAATTCTCAAAGAAGAAAAACTCGGCTGTGACAAGAGCGCCCAAAACTGCCAGCATCACAGCATAGTACCTGCGCATAAATCGGCAACACCCATCTACTGCCTTTTTGCTCAACCAGGGTACTATCAGCGTGGCAAGCAGTGGAGGCAGCGAGATATACGTCAGTGCCTGTGTGTCGAATCGCCAAGCATTCCATAGCAACATAGGTATGCTGTCGGCGTGTGCCGATACATTATCCAACGTCGTCTGTCCAAACAGAAAGATAACGCGTGCCACAGCAAAAATGGCTAACCCTATAAGCTGATACAACCATATTTGTGCATATAGGGATAGTATGGCGGCTGTCGATTTGCAGTTTCTCTTCTTCTCGCTCATTTACCTGAAATTTTCTCTTTACGGTCGTTAGCTATTCCAAATCTCCCACGAAGCAAGCGCTTGCAGATACCACATTTCGTAACCACTCTTTGTCTCGGCTCCTTGCTCGGCACCTTTTTTTAGGAAGAGCGTCTCCTCGGGGTTATATACAACGTCATACAGCAGATGTTGTGGTGTCAGCAGCGAGTAGGGAATATCGGGGCATTTGTCTACGCCGTGTCCCACCATTCCAAGCGGTGTGCAGTTAACAAGCAGTGTGTGGCTGTGCATAATCTCGGGTGTAATCTCGTCGTATGAAATCGCGCCGTTACCGCTTTTTCGCGACACCAAAAGATACTCTATTCCCAACGACTGTAGCGAATATGCAACCGCCTTTGACACACCTCCCGTGCCCAATATAAGCGCCTTGCTGTGTCGTCCCTTTGTGAGGGGCTCCAAAGAACGGGTAAAACCGATTACGTCGCTGTTGTATCCGTGCAGATGAGGTGTACCATCGCTGTCTCGTGTCACTTTCACCACATTTACAGCCATAATACCCTTTGCCTCGTCGCTCATATCCTCGAGGAAATTCATTACCTGAAGCTTGTAGGGAATAGTGACATTGAATCCGCAAAGGGTGGGGTGTTCGGTCAGTATGCGGGGCAGCTCCTCAATATTTTCAATCTCGAAAGGCAGATAGTGCGCATCGATACTTTCATCGGCAAATTTTTTGTTGAAAAATGCCGGTGAAGCCGATTGATGCAAAGGATAGCCAATTATTCCAAACTCTTTCTTCATATTCGCAGATGTTTCTTGAATTTATATGAAAATATTGTAGGACGACCTTATTATGCTTTTAATGGATATATGGCGCAGTCAGCACCATATATCCAATATTATATACTGTTGGTTCCTTTCTTTTTTAAGCAAGATAGGCTGCGATGTTCTTCTCTATGCGCTCGCCAATGTTCTCGGTGTCGGCCTTAACAAAAGGCTCGCCAACGATGTGCTCGTAAAGCTCTATGTAGCGCTCCGAAACGCTGTTTACATATTCGTCGGTCATCTCGGGAACCTGCTCACCCTCGCGTCCCATAAAGCCATTCTCTATGAGCCACTGACGTACAAACTCCTTCGACAGCTGTTTCTGAGGCTCGCCATTCCGGAATTTCTCTTCGTAACCCTCGGCATAGAAATAACGCGATGAGTCGGGAGTATGAATCTCGTCGATGAGATAAACCTTTCCGTCGCGCTTTCCAAACTCATACTTTGTATCGACAAGGATAAGACCCTTCTCGGCTGCCATCTTGCTGCCACGCTCGAAGAGTGCGTATGTATATTTCTCAAGAAGTTCGTAATCCTCTTTGCTTACTATACCCTGTGCAATAATCTCCTCTTTCGAGATATTCTCGTCGTGTCCGGCATCGGCCTTTGTTGTGGGAGTGATGATAGGAGTAGGGAACTTCTCATTCTCGCGCATACCATCGGGGAGTTTCACTCCGCAAAGCTCGCGGCAACCATTCTTATACTCGCGCCAAGCGCTTCCTGTGAGGTATCCGCGAATAATCATCTCTACACGGAACCCCTCGCACTTAAGTCCCACTGTTACCATAGGGTCGGGAGTAGCAAGTTTCCAGTTGGGCACAATGTCGGCTGTAGCATCAAGGAATTTTGCTGCTATCTGATTCAGAACCTGTCCCTTGAATGGGATACCTTTGGGCAGAACCACGTCGAATGCCGAGATGCGGTCGGTAGCCACCATTACCAGCTTATCGTCGTCAATATCATATACGTCGCGTACCTTACCGTGATAAACGCTCTTTTGTTTCTCAAATTTAAACTCTGTCTTGGTTAATGCTTTTGCCATTGCTATACTTTTTATTATTGTTATTTGTTTCTAATTCTTTCCTTTTTCCTCACTCCTCTTTGCTCTCTTTCTCCTCTTTTTTCTCTTTGTCGTAGGCATCGTATGCCTCGACAATTCTTGTAACGAGCTTATGACGCACAATGTCTTTCTTGCCAAGTGTAATGAATCCTATTCCCGAAACATCTTTTAGAATGTGCAGTGCCTGTATCAGTCCCGATGCCTGTCTCTGTGGCAGGTCAATCTGTGTAAGGTCGCCGGTGATTATCATCTTGGTGTTGTTGCCCATACGTGTGAGGAACATCTTTATCTGCTGTGGAGTAGTGTTCTGCGCCTCGTCAAGAATTACTATTGCATCGTTCAGTGTGCGACCACGCATAAAGGCAAGCGGAGCAATCTGTATGACGTTTGCATCCATATACTCCTTTAATTTTACGAGCGGAATCATATCCTCAAGCGCATCGTATAAAGGTTGCAGATAAGGGTCAATCTTCTCGCGCATATCACCCGGCAGAAAACCCAATTTCTCGCCCGCCTCAACAGCAGGGCGGCTCAGTATAATTTTTCTTACCTCTTTATTCTTTAGTGCACGTACTGCAAGCGCTATTGCCGTATATGTCTTTCCCGAACCTGCCGGGCCAACAGCAAACAACATATCGTTCTTTGCAAACTCCTGTACCAGACGACACTGATTTTCGCTTCTTGGGTATATGGGACGACCGTTGATGTTGTAGACAATAACATTGCTGTCGGTACCCTTGTCACTTCGTTTGCCATTTACCGCATCAATTATTGCCTCCTCGTTAATACTGTTGAATTTTGTACAATGCTCGCGCAACAATTCCACAACTTTGACGAAACGTTCGAGTTCATCCTCGTCGCCCATAATTTTTATTATGTTATCGCGTGCTACAATACGTAACTTCGGATGCAGCTTTTTCAGCATCTGAAGATGTACGTTATTTGCCCCGTAAAACGATGCGGGGTCAATTCCTTCGAGAACTATATGACGTTCAATCATTTAACGTGTATGCTCTGTTTGTTTATAGGCAAATTGGTCTTTATCCTTGCGAAGATAGTCAATTATTTTTTCTCGACCAAAATATTGGTTTGTTATCTGTGAATCTAATGCAATAAATCCACAGAAAAACCAGAAAAATAAACAGTCCTCACTGCAAATTTGCAGTGAGGACTGTTGATGTATATTCTATCTCTTTTCGAGGTATGTTATTTCTTCTTAATCTCGGCATCGAAGCGGCGGTTGGCCTCGCCATTCTCCGAGCAAGCGCAGGGGCCTGTTATACAGCCACCGGGACACGACATTACCTCGACCATCTTACCGGGGCATTTGCCTGTCTTTGCGTATGCCTTAAGCAGTGCGATATTCTTTTTGTTAAGGTCGGCAATGACAAGACCCTGAAGGTCGGTGGCGCCCAAATGATTCTGTACAGCTGTGAATACACCTCCGGTCTTTGCAAATCCGTGAGCATCCTTGCCGGCTGTCTCGTCGGGGGTGAATGGGGCGCAACCGTCGATGCTTATCTCCATTCCCTCCAGCACTGCCTCAATCTCGCGGAATGTGAGAACAAAGTCAACAGTGTCATATTCGCGGCACTCGGCTTTCTTTGATGCGCAGGGTGCAATGAATACGTTTATTCCATCGGGGTGTTTCTCACGTGCATACTGCGAGGTATATACCATAGGCGATGCTGTTGTCGATACATATTTAACAAGGTCGGGTATATGCTTGCGCGCAAGGTTCACGTATGCGGGGCAGCAGCTTGTTGTCATAAAGGGCTCGCCCTCTTCCATACGCTCGACAAACTCGGCCGACTCGCGACGTGTTGTCTCCTCGGCACCAACGGCAACCTCAATAACATCGGCGAAGCCAAGCGCTTTCAGTGCGCCGTAAACCTGCTCGATGGGCTTGCCAAACTGTGCAAGCACTGCGGGAGCCACCATAGCAATCACCTTTTTGCCTGCCTTGATACGCTTTAGAACATCGAATACGGTACACTGGTCGAATATGGCACCGAAGGGGCAGGCATTAAGACACTTACCGCAGTAGATACATTTCTCGGGGTCGATGTGCTCGATGCCGTACTCATCTTTCGAGATTGCCTTTACGGGGCAAGCCTCTTCGCAAGGAACGGGCATATAAACGATTGCGTGGTAGGGGCACGACTGATGACATTTACCGCAGCTGATACATTTGTCGTGGTCGATGTGTGCTTTTCCTTCGCGGTCGTATGTGATGGCATCCTTGGGGCAGTTTGTGTAGCAGGGACGTGCAACGCAACCGCGACACAGATGTGTAATCTCGTAGTTAATCTTTACACACGATGAGCAGGCCTCGTCCATTACGCTTAGGATACCGCGCTTGTCATCGGGCATATCGCGGTCGTACATACGCTGTACGTAGCTGCTCAGACGCTCACCCTCGTCGACCTCGTCGCTCATATCAAAGCCAAGCATTGCCATAGTCTTGTATTTCATTACGGCGCGCTCTTTGTATACGCAGCAACGTCCCTTAGGGTTACGTTTGCGAGGATACATCTCCAAAAGCATTTTGTCGATGTTGCCCAACAGCTCATCTTGTTTCCACATTTTTACCAACTTCGAGAGGAGTTGGTATCTCACGAACATTACATTGTTGTTGTATGCCATAGTTGTATTAAAGTTTGGTTTTGTCGATTGTTTACTCTTGGTTGCAAAGATACGTTACTCTCTCTTCGGTATATTCGCAGTTAACCGCAAAAATAGATAAAAAAAACTAAATTTTATTATGAATCTATAAATATTTCGGTTCGACATTAAATAATTGTCTTAATGTGCCTCTCGATTGCTCCTTTTTTTGCAAATTTGTACTTTTGTAGCAGTGTGCGCTGCTCGAGTATGGCTATATGGATAAGAAATTTTTACACAATATATTGGATAGGGTTATTGGAGGGGCTCCTTTGAGTCGCGACGACTGGCGTTGGTTACTCTCTGAGGGCGCTGCTCCCGATGTTGCCGATTTATTGCGCAGTGAGGCTTCGCGCATTGCAACCGAGAATTTCGGTAAGGGTGTATTTGTGCGTGGTCTCATTGAGATAAGTTCCTATTGCCGTAATAACTGCAACTACTGCGGATTAAGGTGCAGCAACCGCGAGGCGTTGCGCTATCGTCTTACAAAAGAGGAAATTCTCGACTGTTGTCGCGAAGGTGCTTCTCTTGGATTCAATACTTTTGTATTACAGGGTGGCGAAGATGTAAAGCAGGACGATGCGTGGATAGTGGATGTTGTACGCTCCATTAAAGAGCTATTTCCTGATAAAGCTGTTACCTTGTCGGTGGGTGAGCGCAGTGTCGAGGGGTACCGTGCGATGCGCAAGGCAGGTGCCGACCGCTATCTGTTGCGTCACGAGACACGCAGCGACGAACACTATGCTCGGTTGCACCCTTCGACGATGAGCGCCGAGAAAAGACGCGCCTCGTTGCAGACATTAAAAAGCCTGGGTTTTCAGACGGGAAGCGGAATGATGATAGGTTCGCCCTACCAGACAATGGAGAATATCGTCGACGACCTTATGTATCTCGATGAACTAAGGCCGCAGATGATTGGCATCGGCCCTTTTATACCTGCCAAGAACACACCCTTTGCACAATTTCCTGCCGGGTCGGTCGATTTAACAATTCTTGTTGTATCTTTGCTGCGCTTGCGCTTTCAAAAGGCTCTTATCCCGGCGACAACAGCGTTGGCATCGATAGACGAACAGGGTAGGGAGCGGGCCATTCTTGCCGGTGCCAATGTGGTAATGCCGAATCTCTCGCCGCTTGATGTGCGCAGTAAATACAGCATTTACGATGGAAAAAAGAGTTTAGGCAGTGAGTCGGCACAGGCTCTCGACGAGCTTGCAAGGAGGCTTGCGACAATAGGCTATCATATAGATTTTGGACGAGGAGACTATAACGAAAAATAACAAAAACGACAAAAGAAAAATATGTATAATGTGAAATCAACCGTCGCCGAGGAGTTTATCTGCGACAACGAAATACGCGAGACAATGGAGTATGCTGCGCAGAATCGCAGCAACCGCGAACTGATAAAGAGTATTATAGAAAAGGCGCGCGCCTGTAAGGGAATAGACCATCGCGAGGCAGCCGTTCTACTCGAGTGCGACCAGAGCGACCTCACCGAGGAGATGTTCGAACTGGCACGTGAGATAAAGCACCGTTTCTATGGCAACAGAATTGTGATGTTCGCCCCTCTTTATCTATCGAACTACTGTATAAACGGCTGTGTCTATTGCCCCTACCACGCAAAGAACAAGAGCATACGACGCAAGAAACTGACACAAGAAGAGATTCGCGAAGAGGTTATTGCGCTTCAGGATATGGGACACAAACGCCTTGCTCTTGAGGCGGGTGAGCACCCCATTCACAATCCTATCGAGTATATTCTCGAAAGTATAAAGACTATCTACAGCATAAAGCACAAGAACGGTGCCATACGACGTGTAAATGTAAACATCGCAGCAACAACGGTCGAGAATTACCGCCGTCTGCGCGATGCAGGAATAGGAACATATATCCTCTTTCAAGAGACATATAACAAGAAAAACTACGAGGCGCTGCATCCCACAGGCCCCAAAAGCAATTATGCCTATCACACCGAGGCTATGGACCGCGCAATGCAGGGCGGCATAGACGACGTCGGTATTGGAGTGCTCTTCGGACTCGAGACCTATCGCTACGACTTTGTGGGTCTGCTTATGCACGCCGAGCATCTCGAGGCAACATACGGTGTGGGCCCTCATACGATAAGCGTTCCACGTCTATGTATGGCCGATGATATTGATACTGCCGACTTTAAGAATGCCGTTCCCGACGATGTGTTCTTCCGCATCGTGGCAATTACACGTATTGCCGTTCCTTATACCGGAATGATTATATCGACACGCGAGAGCCAGAGCAGCCGAGCAAAATTGCTTGAGCTTGGAATCTCGCAGATAAGTGGCGGTTCGCGTACAAGCGTGGGCGGTTACGTGCACGAAGAGACAGCCGAGGAGAACTCGGCACAGTTCGATGTTGCCGACCACCGCTCGCTCGACGAGGTTGTCGGTTGGTTGCTCGACCTCGACCACATCCCCAGCTTCTGCACAGCCTGCTACCGCGAAGGACGCACCGGCGACCGCTTTATGCAGCTGCTAAAGAGCGGACAGATTGCCAACTGTTGTCTGCCCAATGCGCTGTTGACACTTAAGGAGTATATGCAAGACTATGCTTCACCCGCCGTACGCGAGAAATGTGAGACTATGATAAAACGTCTGCTGAATGATATTCCCAACGAGCGTGCACGTGCCACAGCCGAGAAATATCTTGACAAGATTGCCGAAGGCGAGAGAGATTTTCGTTTCTAATATATTATAATAAGGAGTATGAGTGAGACACCACGTTCCAGCCGCTATCATATTGCAATATTCGGCCGTCGCAACGCAGGAAAATCGAGCCTGATAAATGCTCTTGCAGGGCAAGATGTATCAATAGTAAGTGATGTTGCAGGTACCACCACCGATACAGTGTGGAAAAATATCGAACTCCCGGGCATTGGCGCGGCTGTAATAGGCGACACAGCGGGGTACGACGACTCGGGAGAGCTTGGTGCGCTGCGTGTCGAGAGAACCATAGCAGCAGCAAGACGCATCGACCTTGCCGTTGTGCTGCTATCGGATAGTGTGGCATCGGTTACAATGGAGCAGGAGTGGAAAGATCGATTCCGAAAATCGGGTATCCCGGTAATATTCCTTTTAGGTAAGAGTGATAGTTGCCAAAAGTCACTTTTGCAAGAGTGGAGTACTCTTTTGGGGTACGACGTCTTGCCCGTATCGGCGCGCGACGGCAGTGGAATAGATACACTCCTTGCGCGAATGGCCCAGATTCATAAACTCGATGATAATATCGAGGATATTACCCACACGCTTGTAAAAGCCGGAGATACGGTGGTTCTTGTAATGCCGCAGGATGCTCAAGCTCCTAAGGGGCGACTCATACAACCACAGGTGCAGACACTGCGTAATCTGCTCGACAAACACTGCCTTGCACTATGTTGCGCACCCGAGGAACTGCCTCAGATGTTGTCACAGTTGCAGGCTCCCCCCGCGCTTATAATTACCGACTCACAGGTGTTTGCACAGGTAAAGGCTCTTACTCCGTCCGAGACACGTCTAACCTCGTTCTCGGTGCTTATGGCACGTAACAAAGGCGATATCGATGCTTTTCGTGCGGGCGCCGAGGTGTTGCTTAACCTGCCACCCAATGCAAAAATTCTCATTGCCGAAGCCTGTTCGCATATTCCGCAGAACGAAGATATCGGCCGTGTGAAACTGCCGCGCCTTCTGCGCAAACGGTTGGGTGATACGTTGGATATAAACATAGTCTCGGGCAATGATTTCCCCGACGACCTATCCTCTTACGACCTTATAATACATTGCGGTGCTTGTATGTTCACTCGTCGACACGTATTGTGGCGTGTGCGTCAGGCAAAGGGACAGAATATCCCAATCACGAACTATGGAATTGCCATCGCTGCCCTCACCGGTATATTGGATAGGGTAGTGTATTGAAAAAAACGCGTAAAGCCGGCGAAAAGTAGGCAAAAGGATATATTAAAATAGTTTACTCAACCACCATTACAGCAGTTGAGTAAACTATTTTAATTTTATTAATTCGTTGTTACGGCATTACTTAATGATTAGTTCAAATGGCATACGTGCCTGAACACGTTCTATATTCTTGATGTTGTGTAACAGAGAATAGGCAACATAGCCGTCGCCAAGCAGTTCGCGCAACTCACTATCGAGATATCCGCTCTTAGTCTGTTCCATTAACTGTTCGAAGGGATTATCGGCTGCCGGATAAGGTGCAGTGTGGTATTTCTCCACTTTAGCCATCTTAGCGGCATATACTATGGCATCGTCCAGATTGCCAAGTTCGTCAACAAGACCGATGCTAAGGCCCTGTTCGCCTGTCCATACACGTCCCTCGGCAATCATTTTCACGCTGTCCTGAGCCATACCACGACCGTCGGCCACACGCTTGGTAAAGAGGTCATAGCCACGATTTATCATCTTCTGCATTTGTGCGCTCTCGGCAGCATTGAATGGGCGTGCCATATTACCAATGTCTGACATCTTGTTGGTATTTACAACGTCAAACTTAAGACCAATCTTCTTTGTCATCAGTTCGCTTATATCGGGAATCATTCCAAAGATACCAATGGAACCGGTCAGTGTGGTAGGTTCGGCAAAGATGCGGTTAGCTGCACAACTGATATAATATCCGCCACTGGCGGCCATACCACCCATACTTATCACTACGGGTTTCTTCTCCTTCAGCAGGCAAACTTCGCGCCATATCTGTTCGCTGGCAAAGGCACTGCCACCGGGGCTGTTCACACGAATTACCACAGCCTTTACGTCGTTATCCTCGCGCAGTTCCTGAAGATCCTTTATCATCTTCTCGCCAACAATCTGATGCTCCTGGCTTATACTTAAACCGCCGCTTTCGCTCTGAACAATCTCGCCGTAGGCATAGTAAACGGCTACCTCATCACCCGCTTTTTCGTTCAAAATCTCGCTCTTTGCTACATCAGACACTGTGGCGAATACCAAGTCTTTATCATTATTCTTATATCCACATTTCTCTTGTAGAATGCTCTTTACCTCGTCCATATAACATAGTCGGTCCACCAAGCCCCCGTTCACAGCCATAGAAGCCTCGGAAATCATTGTCATAGAATCGGCAAGAGAGTTAAGTTTGCTCACCTCCATATTGCGGCTTCCGGCTACATCTTTCAGCATATTTGTCCAAATGCTGGACAGGTACGAAGTTATTTGTTCGCGGTTGGCAGGAGACATTTCGGTGCAGATGAAGGGTTCTACGGCACTCTTGTATGTTCCCACTTTAAAGACCTGCATCTTCACACCAACCTTCTCCAGTACATCCTTGTAGAACATAACTTGTGACGACAAACCACTAAAATCTACATTACCCTCGGGATTCAGCAGTACAGAATCAGCAGCTGAAGAGAGATAGTAGGATGATTCGCTATAAGAGTCGCCATAGGCAATTACCCATTTTCCACTCTCCTTGAACTCCACAATCGCCTGACGAAGTTCTTGTAGCATACCGGGAGTTGCATCAAGTGTGCCACCCTCGATGTAAACACCTATAATATTGTCATTCTTGGCAGCCTTATCCAATGCCAGCATTGCATCTTCGAGAGACAAAGGCTCCTCTTCCTCACCCATCAGTGTGGCAAAAGGGTTGGCATCACTACGCTCGGACAAGCTACCCGAAAGATTAATTCTTAGGATACTTTTTTCCTTGATAGGTGTGTTAACATCCACGCTTGCTATCATTACTACAAAGGCTATGATACTGATGAAAGAAAACAACGTCATAGTAAGGAATATACCTACGACAGTTGCCATTGTGTGTTTGATGAAACTTTTCATAATATATGTTTTAATTATTTTTGTTATCTCTTTATATATTATATATAGACGTAGAAACGAAGACAAAGTTACATTAATTTGCCAAATATTGTTCAAGAATCTTTATTTTTGCGTAAAAAGGAATAAAATATCTTACAATTCACATTTACATTCCTATTGTGATTTGCCACTAAACGCTTATAGTTCTTTCTGCCGGCTTTACTCATTACTTCGCGGTTGCGGGCGTGTTGCGGGCGATAAGAAATAGCCCCTACTGTTCGCGAAATATAAACGTTTAATATTCATCGATAAAACTCATTGCGTGTAGGGGCGATTTTCAATCGCCCGAATCATTTCTTTGCTTATTAAATAGGTTTAACTCCATCGTGAGCGAGAGTCAATGTATCTATTGCCACGCTGTAGCCTTGAAGCCCTCGACCCGTATCTCCTTAGACCAAGCGTTCACTGCGCAGATGGGGCAGCCAGTATTTCATATTCAATTATATTACAATTTTTCCTTGTCTCAATCTTTATGTATCAAAGATAAATTGATTTTTCTTAAATTATTAGATTATGAAATAAATTATTATAAACATTTTTAGTTTTGCTTTCAAAATTGTATCTTTGACATATCGAAAACAGTTTGTGCGATTTTTGTTGTAGTAGCCTACTAGTTGTGATTTGCTTTCAAAATTGTATCTTTGACATATCGAAAACAGTCGTCTAACGGGTTGTAATTGGTCGTATATCGTTGTGATTTGCTTTCAAAATTGTATCTTTGACATATCGAAAACAGTCGGAGTGCGGCAAGACAACCGTTCCCCCGGGTTGTGATTTGCTTTCAAAATTGTATCTTTGACATATCGAAAACAGTGCAGTTCCGCTCGTAAGGGGTTCTATGTCAGTTGTGATTTGCTTTCAAAATTGTATCTTTGACATATCGAAAACAGTATATGCACAAGATTGTTTAACTTCCTGCTCGTTGTGATTTGCTTTCAAAATTGTATCTTTGACATATCGAAAACAGTGTCAAGAACCGCGCATATATCGCGGGTGTGTTGTGATTTGCTTTCAAAATTGTATCTTTGACATATCGAAAACAGTTTTTGGGATGTGTTCTGCACGTTATCGGTCGTTGTGATTTGCTTTCAAAATTGTATCTTTGACATATCGAAAACAGTTGTAGCCGAATGTTTCTCGAATCTCTGCTGTTGTGATTTGCTTTCAAAATTGTATCTTTGACACATCGAAAACAGTGATGTGCTTGTTACATCGCCTATCAAGACAGTTGTGATTTGCTTTCAAAATTGTATCTTTGACACATCGAAAACAGTCTAGTCGATTTGTTTGATGATGTGGGTTACGTTGTGATTTGCTTTCAAAATTGTATCTTTGACACATCGAAAACAGTACGCCCGAGAGTTGAGCAGGGTAACACGCCGTTGTGATTTGCTTTCAAAATTGTATCTTTGACACATCGAAAACAGTGGGAAAGTAGTAGTAACTTCAAAAACGTGTGTTGTGATTTGCTTTCAAAATTGTATCTTTGACACATCGAAAACAGTACCATCGGTTATCTTTGCATCATCTTTGCCGTTGTGATTTGCTTTCAAAATTGTATCTTTGACACATCGAAAACAGTCGGCTCTATCCTAATGCCATACTTCCCTGCGTTGTGATTTGCTTTCAAAATTGTATCTTTGACACATCGAAAACAGTAGGTGGAAGAT